>JBEQBK010000036.1:0-18597 GCA_041639855.1 Halobacteriaceae archaeon
CCAGGGCCGCGCCGCCCGGCGCGGCCCTGGCCGGACATGAAACGGGCGAGCGCGAACGGGTCCTGTGCCCGTTCGCGCGAGGGCTTTCAGGCGAAGGCCCGGGCGACGTTGTCGCCGTCGCTCTCGTCGTCCTTCGTGACCTTCTCGTGGGCGGCCAGCAGGTCCGCCATCGATATCTCGGTGCGGTCGTCGCGGATAGCGAACATCCCCGCCTCCGTGCAGATGGCGCGGATGTCGGCGCCGCTCACACCACTCGAAAGGGCCGCCAACTGTGCGTAGTCCACGTCGTCGGCGACGTTCATGTCGCGGGTGTGAATCTTGAATATCTGCTCGCGGCCTTCCTCGTTGGGCTCGGGCACCTCGATGAGACGGTCGAAGCGGCCCGGGCGGAGGATAGCGCGGTCGAGCATGTCGAAGCGGTTGGTGGCGGCGATGATGCGGATTTCGCCGCGCTCCTCGAAGCCGTCCATCTCGGAGAGGAGCTGCATCATCGTGCGCTGGACCTCCGCGTCCCCGCTGGTCTTGGAGTCCGTGCGCTTGGCCGCGATGGCGTCTATCTCGTCGATGAACACCACCGCAGGCTCGTGCTCGCGGGCGACCTCGAAGAGGTCTCTCACCAACTTGGCGCCCTCGCCGATGAACTTGTGGACGAGCTCGGAGCCGGCCATCTTGATGAACGTCGCGTCCGTCTGGTTCGCGACGGCTTTCGCCATCATCGTTTTGCCAGTGCCGGGCGGCCCGTGAAGCAACACGCCGCTGGGCGGCTTGATGCCGACGCCGTCGAAGAGCTCGGGGTTCTCCATCGGCATCTCGACGGTCTCGCGGACCTCTTCCAACTGTTCCTCGACGCCACCGATGTCCTCGTAGGTCACGTCGGGACTCCGTTCGACCTGCATCACCTTCGCCCGGACGTCCGTCTCCTGTTCGAGGCGCTCGACAACTGAGAGGGAGTTGTTCACGGCGACCCGGGCCCCTGGTTCGAGCTCCTCGCGCATCTCGTCGGTGACCTCGGTGAGGGCTTCCTGGTTGTTGCCGTGCTGTTTGATGACGACGCCCTCGTCGTTTATCTCCTGGACGGTAGCGATAAAGAGGGGCGACTGCTTGAGCTTCTTGTTCTCGTGGGTGAGGCGTTCGAGCTTCTGCTGGAACTTGTTGTTCTCCGCGTTGGCGTCCAGCAGCCTGTCGCGCATCTCCTCGTTTTGCTCCTCGATGTCCTCGAGGCGCTCGCGGAGGGACTCGATTTTCTCCTGTTGGGAGTCCTCCTCGGCGTAGGGGAGCTCGACGTCCGTCTCGCCCTCGCCGTCTGCTGTGTCGGTCATTAGCAATCTGTAGGGTCTCACTCGCATAAGAGGCTTCGGGTGGGGGAGAATCCGGCCCCGGCGACACCGTTCGGCGGGCGTCCGTGAGGCCCTGACGACGCCGACCATATAACCCCCGAGTGCCCACGGTGGAACATGACGCGGATTATCCACACGGGGGACACCCATCTGGGGTATCGCCAGTACCACGCCCCCGAGCGCCGCGCCGATTTCCTCGACGCCTTCCGCGCGGTCGTCGACGACGCTATCGACGCCGACGTCGACGCCCTCGTCCACGCGGGCGACCTGTTCCACGACCGGACGCCCGGGTTGGAGGACCTGATGGGAACCATCAGTATTCTTCGGGACCTCGACGCGGCCGGTATCCCCTTCCTCGCCGTCGTGGGCAACCACGAGGGGACCAGAACCGCCCAGTGGCTCGACCTGCTCGAATCGCTGGGGCTCGCCGAGCGGCTGGGATACAGCCCCCGGGTCGTGGGCGACACCGCCTTCTACGGGCAGGACTACGTCCCGGAGGCCGAACGCGAGGGTTTGGCCTACGATTTCGAGCCTTCGGATGCCGACTGTGCGGCGCTCGTCGCCCACGGCGCGTTCACGCCCTTCGCACACGCGTCTTGGGAGACGAAAGAAATCCTCGACGCGTCGCCCGTCGGCTTCGACGCCGTCCTGCTGGGCGACAATCACCACCCCGACCGGGAAGAGATGGGCGGAACGCTCGTCACCTACTGTGGCTCCACGGAACGCGCGAGCGCCGCCGAGCGCGCCGAACGGGGCTACAACCTCGTGCGCTTCGGGAGCGACGCCGAGAGCGGGGCCGTCCGACTGTCCCGAAAGGGGTTGAACACCCGCCCGTTCGTCTTTCTCGACGTCGAACTCGAAGCGGGGGAGGGCGTATCCCTCGTCCGGGAGCGAATCCGCGAGGAGAGCGTCGAGGACGCTGTCGTCATCGTCACCCTCACCGGCGCCGGGGAACGCGTTCCGCCCGCCGAAATCGAGCGCTTCGGACGCGACCGCGGCGCTCTCGTGGTCCGGGTGAACGACCGTCGCGAACTGGAGGCGACCGACGAAGGCACGCAGGTCTCCTTCGCCGACCCCGACGAGGCGGTCCGCGAGCGGGTCCGCGAGATGGGACTCAGCGAAGCGGCCCGTTCGATAGACGAGGCCGTACGGGGCGAGTTGGCGGACTCGAACGTCCGCGACACCGTCGAAGCGGAGGTCCGGGAACTGGTGGACGACGACCTGAGCGTGTTCGAGGCGGCTGGGGACAGCCCCAACGCGGGAGGTGATGGCTCGTGAGGTTCGAGGGCGTCACCCTGACGAACTTCAAATGCTTCGCCGACACGGAGCTCGCGCTCGACCCGGGTGTAACCGTCATCCACGGGCTCAACGGCAGCGGGAAGTCCTCGCTTCTGGAGGCGTGTTTCTTCGCGCTCTACGGCGCCCGCGCGCTCGACAGGGACCTCGAGGAGGTCGTAACCATCGGCGCGGAGGAGGCGACGGTCGAGCTCGCCTTTGCGCACGCCGGCGGGAGCTACGAGCTCACGCGGCGGGTTCGCACGACCGGCGAACGTGCCAGAACGGCGGAATGCGTCCTCGAAACCCCTGACGGCCCCGTCGAGGGCGCGCGGGACGTGCGCCGCCACGTCACCGACCTCCTGCGGATGGACGCCGAGGCCTTTCGTAACTGCGCGTACGTCCGGCAGGGCGAGGTGAACAAACTCATCAACGCCGACGCGAGCGAGCGCCAGGACATGATCGACGACCTCCTCCAGCTGGGGAAGCTGGAGTCGTACCGCGAGCGCGCCGTGGATGCGCGCCGCGCCGTCGACGCCGTCCTCACCGGTCAGGAGAACCGCGTCGAGGAGCTCGACGAGCAGATAGCCGAAAAGGAAGAGCAGGACCTCCACGCCCGACTCAACGAGCTCCAGAGCGAGCGCGCCGAGGTCGAATCCGACGTCGAACAGTACGAGGACAGCAGGGAGGAAGCCCAGAAGACGAGGGAAGAAGCCGCCGAACGCATCGAGGCGGCGGCCGAACAGCGCGAGCGCCTCGACGAGCTCGGGGAGACCATCGAGGAACTGGAGGAGAGAATCCGCGAGACGGCGGCCGAGCGGGAGGAACTCGCCGAGGAGCGCCGGGCGAAGCTCGACGACGTCGAAGCGGCCCGCGAGCGCGCCGCGGCGTTGCGGGAGGAGGTTGACATCGAGGGCGACAATCGCGAGGCCGTCGCCGCCGAACGCGACGAACTCGAAACCGAGACCGAAGAGCTACGCCAGGACATCGAGGAGGCCCGGGTGACCGTCCAGCGGGCGACGGACGAGGCCGAGAACGCCGCGGAACGCGCCGCGGAACGCCGCGAGCGCGCCGAAGCGAAGCGGGAGGAGGCCGACGAGCTCGCCGCCGACGCGGAGGAGCTCGAAACGGAGGCCGAGGAGGCCGAAGCCCGCGTGGAGAAGCTGGACGAGCGCATCGACGACCTGAAAGAAGCGTTCACGGACACCCCCACAGAGCCCGGCGACACGGACGAGTTCGCCGCCCAAGCCCGGGCGGACCTCCGGGAGGCCCGCGAGACGGTGAGCGACCTGCGCGAGGAACTCGCGCCGCTGCGGAAGGACATCGAGGACGCGGAGGAGCTGCAGGCGGAAGGAAAGTGTCCCGAGTGTGGCCAGCCCGTCGAGGGCTCCCCACACGTCGACGCGCTCGCCGACCTGCGCGAGGAGAAAGCGGAGCTGGCGGCCGAGCTCGAAACCGCCCGCGAGCGGGTGACCGAGCGCGAGTCGGCCGTCGAGCGTGCCGAGGCGCTCGTCGAGGTGGAATCCGACCTGCAGGAGGCCGAGCGCGAACGGGAGACCGCCGCCGAGCGGGTCACGGACGTCCGCGAGCGGGCAACCGAGAAGCGCGAGGCCGCGGCGGCGGCCCGCGAGGCGGCAGCGGAACTCGAATCCGAAGCCGAGGAAGCCGCCCAAGAGGCCGCCGACGCGGAGGAGCGCACGGAGACGGGCCGCGAGCGCATCGGTGCACTCAACCGTCGCAACGCCGACCTGCGGGAGCGCATCGACGCCCTCAGCGAGTTGGAGAACGCGCTCGAAGCCGCCGAAGCCGCCGAGTCGGAGGCCGAGCGCCTCGCGGAACGCCGGGAGCTGCTGGGCGAGAACAACGACGAGCGCCGCGAACGCCTCGCCGAGCTCAAAGCGGAGCGCCGCGAGCTCGAATCCGAGTTCGACGCCGAGCGGGTCGCGGAAGCCCGGGCGGAGAAGGAGCGCGCCGAATCGTATCTCGAACAGGTCGAGGCCGAGCTCGAAACCCTCCGCGAGCGCCGGGACGAACTCGTCGGGGCCATCGACCGGACGCGCGGCGAAATCGAGGCCCTCGAGGAACTCCGCGAACGTCGCGCCGAGGTCGCCGAGCGCGCCGCGGCCGTGCGGTCGCTGCGCGGTGAGGCCGACGAGCTGGAGACGATGTACGGCGAGCTTCGGGCCGAGCTCCGCCGGCGCAACGTCGACACGCTCGAAACGATGCTCAACGAGACCTTTCAGTTGGTGTACGAGAACGACTCCTACACCCGAATCGAACTCGACGAGGCCTACGAGCTCACCGTCTACCAGCAGAACGGCGACCCGCTGGACCCAAGCCAGCTTTCGGGCGGCGAGCGCGCGGTGTTCAACCTCTCGTTGCGGTGTGCCATCTACCGTCTGCTCGCGGAGGGCATCGAGGGCGCGGCGCCGATGCCGCCTCTGGTGTTGGACGAGCCGACGGTGTTCCTGGATTCGGGCCACGTCAGCCGTCTCGTCGACCTCGTGGAGTCGATGCGCGAGCTGGGCGTCGAACAGATTCTCGTCGTGAGCCACGACGAAGAGCTGGTCGCCGCCGCCGACGAGGTCGTGCGCGTCGAAAAGGACCCCACAAGCAACCGCTCGCGGGTGGAGCGGGGGAGACCGGTCGAGGCGGAGTAGTCAGACCGAGCGCAGCGCGGCGAGCGCGTCGCCGACGTTCTCGGGAACGCGGTAGCCACGCTCCCCGACTACCTCCGTTTCCTCGATACAGCCAGCGACACGGAGCTCGGCGAGCAGGCCGTTCAGGTCGCTCTCGCAGGATTCGCCGAGGTCGAGAAGCTCGCGAACCGGAAGGGGGCCGCGGCGCTCCAGTTCGAGAAGCAGGCCGAGCGTCGACTCGTCGTGACAACCCCGAACCAGGGCGCGGGCGCCCTCCGATACTCCTCCGGCGGCGAGCGAGAGGGGGTCCTCGCCGGCTGGCTCCAGTTCGTCGTTCGGGACGTAGCGTTCCGCCCCGGTTTCCGGGTCACGGACGAGACTCGACTCGCCGGAGCGCTTGACGAGCAGATACGTTCCCTCGGGACCTTCGACGGCGCGCATGGGTCCGATAGCGGCCAGCGGGTTAGGCGTCTTTCGCCTCCCAGTCGGTCTCCCGTGCGCTCCGGTAGCGCTCGCGGGCGTAGAAACAGAGCCCGGCCGCGGCGACCAGGAGCGTCGCGCCGAGGGGAGTGTTGTCCCGAAAAACGAGGAAGAGGAGGCCGACCGCGAGCGCCATGAGCGCGGCGTCGGCGACGATGACGAGGGTCCAGAAGTCGCGCTGTAGCTCCGCCGGGGCGTCGGCGTCCACGATGTCCTCGGCCTCCGGAGCGGCGGTCTCGACGCCGTCGCCCGGCTCGTCGACCGCCGGAACGTCGGTCTCGACGCTCGGGATGTCGACACTGGGAACGGGCTGTTCGTTCTCGGCTTCCTCTTCGTCGTCGCCGAACACGCCGGAACTGAGGGCCCGCCGTCGAAAAACCCTATCGGACGCCGCTATCGGTACTCCTCGATGTCCACCGCACGGGTGGACTGAAGCCATCCCATGGGCTCGTCCGCATCCTGTAACACGGTGCCGTCGTCCGTCTCGTACGCTTCGACCGAATCCCGCGGGTCCGTATCGCCCGGCAACGCGGGCGTCTCGTCACGGTCCACCGCGTCGGTCCGCGCTCGTTCCGACATACACCATGGTATAGAGTACCAAGCATAAATCCCTTCCGGCCCCGGGAGGAGTGAGTTTTTACCCCGGCCTCGCCAACCCACCCGTAATGGAAAATGCGGACCTCTCCTCCTTCGAGGACCGACCCGAAGCGGAGGCCGCGGCGGTCGCCGACGGCGACGGGGAACTCTCCGCGGTCATCGACCCCGAGGAGGAACGGTATCCGGAGGCCGACGGCGAGCTGGAGTTGCTGGTGACGCAGGTGGATTACACCGTCGAGCGGAACAGCGACGGCGATGAGTATCCGGTGCTTCACGTCTTCGGCCGGGACGGCGAGACGCCGGAACACGTCCGCGTCTACGGCTTCCAGCCGTACTTCTACGCGCCGACCGACACCCTCGACGAGGGCGACCTCCGGTCGGAGGGGAGCATCGTCGACTGGCGCGAGGAGGACGGGGACGGAGACCCGTACGAGTCCATCCGGGGCGAGAAACTCACCAAGATATTCGGGCGAACGCCCCGGGACGTGGGGAACATCCGCGACCGCTTCGATCATTACGAGGCCGACATCCTCTTTCCCAACAGACTGCTCATCGACAAGGACATCACCAGCGGCGTCCGGGTGCCCGCCCGCCGCCAGTCCGAGGGGGGCGTCATCGACGTGCCCCACGAGGAGCTCGAAGCCGTCGACGCGACCGGCGACCTCCGGGTGAACACCTTCGACATCGAGGTCGACGACCGCAACGGCTTCCCCGAGGACGGCGAGGAGCCTATCGTCTGTCTCACGAGTCACGACTCCTATGACGACGAGTACGTGTTGTGGCTGTACGAGGCCCCCGGGAGCGACATCCCGGTCCCCGAGGACCTGCCGGACTACGAGTATCTGGAGGGCGAGGCGAACCACGATATCAGGGCCTTCGAGACGGAGGAGGCGATGCTAGAGGCGTTTGTGGAGTACATCGACGAAACGAACCCCGACGTGCTCACGGGATGGAACTTCGAGGACTTCGACGCGCCTTACCTCGTCGACCGTCTCGACGAACTCGGGCTCGACTCCGACCGGCTCTCGCGGGTCGACGAGGTGTGGGACAGCGGCTGGGGCGGCCCCAACATCAAGGGCCGTGTCGTGTTCGACCTGCTGTACGCCTACCAGCGCACCCAGCGCTCGGAGCTCGACTCCTACAGACTGGACGCCGTCGGCGAGGTCGAGTTGGGTGTAGGCAAGGAACGCTACCCCGGCGACGTCGGCGACCTCTGGGAGGACGACCCCGAAAGACTGTTGGAGTACAACCTCCGGGACGTGGAGCTCTGCGTCGAAATAGATAACAAACAGAACATCGTCCCGTTCTGGGACGAGGCCCGCAAGCTCGTGGGCTCGAAGCTGGAGGACGCCACCACGCCCGGCGACGCGGTCGACATGTACGTCCTGCACAAGGCCCACGGCGAGTTCGTCCTCCCCTCGAAGGGCCAACAGGACGCCGAGGAGTTCGAGGGGGGCGCCGTCTTCGACCCGATTACGGGGGTGAAGGAGAACGTCTCCGTGCTCGACCTCAAGAGCCTCTACCCGATGTCGATGGTGACCATCAACGCCTCGCCCGAGACCAAAGTCGACCCGGAGACGTACGAAGGCGAGACGTATCACACGCCTACAGGCGTGCACTTCCGGAAGGAACCCGACGGGATTATCCGGGAGATGGTCGACGAACTCCTCACCGAACGGGAGGAGAAGAAGGCCGCGCGCGACGACCACGACCCCGACACCGAAGCCTACGGGAGATACGACCGCCAGCAAGCCGCCGTGAAGGTCATCATGAACTCCCTCTACGGGGTGTTCGGCTGGGACCGCTTCCGCCTCTACGACCGCGCGATGAGCGCGGGCGTCACCTCCACTAATCGGGAAGTGATTTCCTTCACCGAGACGGCCGCGAACGAAATGTCATATGAGGTTACATATGGAGACACCGACAGCATCATGTTGGAACTCGGGGACAGCGTGTCGAAGGAGGAGGCCATCGACACGTCCTTCGACATCGAGGACCACATCAACGACCGCTACGACGAGTTCGCCCGAGAGGTTCTGAACGCCGACGACCACCGCTTCCAAATCGAGTTCGAGAAACTCTATCGGCGGTTTTTCCAGGCGGGCAAGAAGAAGCGCTACGCCGGCCACATCGTCTGGAAAGAGGGCAAGGACGTCGACGACATCGACATTACGGGTTTCGAGTACACCCGCTCGGACATCGCACCGATAACCAAGGAAGTCCAGAAGGAGGTCATCGAGCGCATCGTCACCGGGGAGGACCTCGAATCGGTGAAGGAGTACGTCCACGACATCGTCGGAGATGTCGCGGAGGGGCAGACCTCCTACAACGACATCGCCATTCCCGGGGGTATCGGCAAGCGTCTGGACAACTACGACACGGACACCGCCCACGTCCGGGGCGCGAAGTACGCCAACCTCCTCTTGGGCACGAACTTCGACAGGGGGTCGAAGCCAAAGCGCCTCTACCTAAAGAAGGTCCACCCCGACTTCTGGCAGCGCATCGAGGACGAGCGACCCGAGCTACGCGACGACCAACGCTATCTGGCGTTCAAGACGGACCCCGACGTCATCTGCTTCGAGTACCCCGACCAGATTCCCGCGGAGTTCGAGGTCGACTACGAGAAGATGCTGGATAAGACTCTCAAGGGACCCATCTCCAGAGTGTTGGAGGCGCTGGACGTGAGCTGGGAAGAAGTGCGGACCGGACAGACCCAGACCGGCCTCGGGAATTTCATGTGAATGGCCGAGCGGGACTCCTTGGACCCGCTGGGGGAGTTGTTCATCATCCCGTTCGGGCTGTTCGTCCTTATCGCGGTTTCGAGCGCCGACCTGTGGTTCAAACTGGTCGTTCTCCTGCCGTTGGCGCTTGTCGGAGGGTACCTGTTCGCCTTCCACAACACGGGATAGCGGGCGCTCGCCGGCGAATAGCGGAATGAATAGTGGACGACCCGGGGGTGCCCGGGGCGCCGGAACGGGTAGTCCCGGTCGCCTCCTCCGCCCCGCGACCCTTCGGGCGACAGGCGTCCACCGCTGAGCTGCTCACTTCCGTGCCTGACCCGTTTGCGGCGGCGAACGCCGGCGACGACGCCCCTGCAGGCGCGCGCAGGCGACCGCTGTCCTCGAAGGACGAGGCTTCCACGTCGGCTTCCGGGGCCCGATCCGGGCAACCCCGGACGAACCCGGTGTTCGGTCCCCCCTGAAGGCTATCTCGGGGGTGGGAGGCGGAGCCTAACCGCCGACCTAGTCCACCCCATCGTAGCCCGCTTTGGCTTAAACGCCTTTCGTCTCGGAGCCCACGACCCCGAGGACGGCGGCGGCGTAGCCGGCACAGCCGGCGGTCAGAACGAGCGCCGAGAGCAGGACCGTCCACCGGTGGAAGTCGAACCACGGCTCCACCGACGTCATCCCGCCGACGACGCCGCCCGCGGGGAACGCCCAGAGCGCCGAGAGCAGGGCGGTCGTGACGCCCATCACGAGCGCGACGCCGGCCATCGTCGGGGGGTCCGAGCGCCGCTTCGCGCCCGAAAACGCCGCGATGAGCCCGATGCCCGCGGGCGCGAGGAGGTAGAGCGGCCCCGCGACACCGACGCCGTAGTAGACGCTCACCTCCGCGGGGTCCGCGACGGCGTACGGAACGGTCGCCGCGAGGAGGTACGCGAGCGCCCCGGCCAACGTGAGACGGGTGGCGAATCGCTCCATATCCCCTTTCGGGATGGCCGCCCGATAAGCCTCCCGAAGGACTTTGCGGGCGGGGCACCCACGGAGTCGTATGGGACTCGGGAGCACCGCAAAGAAGGTCCAGCAGATGGCCGACATCGCGGAGAAGCTTGTCGCACGGTTCAAGGAACTCAGAGACGAGGTCATGGCCCTCCGCGAACAGCTCGACGACACGAACGAACGGGTCCAGGAGCTGGAATCCGACATCGAGGAGCAGCGGAAGCTCATCGAAGCGCTCGCGGAGCGGGAGGGAATCGACGTGGAGGCGGTGACGGCCGACGCCGAATCGGGCGCCGCGGACGCGACGGACGGGAGCGCCGAGGAAGCCGCTTAGCGGAGCCGGCCGTGTTCGACCTTCATACAGCGGTCCTGTACCACGCGTAGCCCCGCCTCCTCCGCGCGGGCCGCGGCTTCGTCGTGGGTAATGCCCAACTGCAGCCAGACCGTCCCGACGCCGCCGCGCTCGACGATGTCGTCGATGATGTCGGGGACCTCCTCGACGGGCCGGAACACGTCGACGACATCGATGTCGCCGGAGACGTCCCCGACGCTGTCGTAGGCCGTCTCACCGAGTATCTCGTCCGCGAAGGGGTTGACCGGAACGACCTCGTAGCCCTGCTCTTGGAGGTAGGCCGGTACGTCGTGGGCCGCCTTCCCGGGCGTGGTCGAGCAGCCGACCACGGCGATACGCTCGGCGTCGAGTATCTCGCGGAGGTCCTCGTCGTCGGTGACGGGCATACCGGGACCGCCGTCGTCCGCGGACAAAAAGGTACGCTCAGAACTCCCGCCACTCGGAGTCGGCGTCGAAGCCGACGAGGCGGCGCTCGCGGGTGCCGTCGTTCTCGCGGATCTGGATAGCGCCGTCGAAGAGTTGCTTCAGCGTGGACATCGTCTGTTCGTCGTGGGCCGTGGAGTCGATGGAAAACAGCCCCAGCGCGTCGGCGCTCTGAACGCGGCCCGTCGAGACGTGGAGGAAGCGGAACACCGTCTGCAGATCGGAGTACATCAGCAGAGTCGACAGCGAGTAGAGGAACACGCGGTTCCGGGTGACGCCCCGGCCCTGGTAGAAGTCGCGCAGTAGCTCGGAGAGTTCGATTCCCATACCGGTCAGGTCGACGGGAGAGGAGGCGTAGCGGACGGTGTCCTCTTCGCGCTCCTCGCTCATCCCCTGTTGGCGGGACACACAATCGACTACCCCGACCGGCAGGTCTCCGACCCCCCCGTCGAGGTAGTCGGCGTAATCGTCCAAAACCCGGTCGGCGCCGTCCTTGGTCGTGACGACGATCGCACCTTCACCCTCGCGTGTGCCGTGGGCGAGTATCCTGAGCGCGAGTTCGCGCTTGCCGGTCATCGGCGGGCCCGATATCAGGACGTTCGTCCCCGGTTCGACCGTCGCCTCCGGGAGGGCGTCACCGAGCTCATACATCGGGCTCCCCCACCGTTGGCTCTTGGAACGGGGGCCGCCCCTGTGGTGACTGCCCGGCAGGCATCTGGAAGAAAGATGTTCTGAGGTACTTAAATGCTTTTTGATTAGCGCATATCAGACGAGAACCGAAACACGCCCGACGACGAAAGCGGCGGCGGCCAGATACATCCCCCACTTCAGTCGTCGTTGGGCGCGCCCCGGCGCGCCGAAGGCGCCGAGCGCCGCCCGCGCCATCACGAGGTCCGCCGGCACGACGACCGCGAGATAAGGGAGCCCGAACGTCCCGCGGAGGAAGGGAAGCGGGGAGAGCAGTATCGCAAGCGCGAGGAGCGCGGCCGCCAGCGAGAGCGCGGGGCGAACCCCGAACGCGATGGGGAAGGTGCGCAGCCCCTCCTCGCGGTCGCCGTCGATGTCCTCGACGTCCTTGACGAGCTCGCGGGTGAACGTCGCGAGCGCCGCGAGCGCGAAGAGTACGAGAGGCGCGGGGCCGAGTTCGCCGACCGCCGCGGCGCCGAACAGGAAGGTGCTTCCGCCAAGGTACGCGACGACCGCGTTCCCCACCCCGGGGAGCCCCTTGAACAGCTGTGTGTACGCGAGGAGCGCGAGGAGATTGACCGCGGCGATGGCCACGGCAGGTATCGGGAGTGGAAGGACACAGGCGACGGCGCCCGCGAACAGCGCGAGCGAGAAGGCAAGCGCTCGGCGTGGCGTGACCGCGCCACGCGGAAGAGGACGCTCCGGGTCGTTGATGGCGTCTATCTCCCGGTCGAAGTAGTCGTTGATCGCGTTGCCCGCGCCGACGGCGAAGACGGTCGCCCCAGCGGCGAGCACGGTCGCGAGGCCGTTCGACATGGCGCCGCCGGCCACGAACGCGCCCGTTGCGGTGAGGACGCCGCTCGCGACGGCGTTCCCCGGCCGCGTCAGTTCCAGATAGCCGCGGGCCGTCATCGTTCGCTCTGCGCCCTCCGGAACGTATAAATCGCCCGCTCCGTGCCGCAGGGTCTAAGCCCGGGCAGAGCGGAACCGGCGTGTGCGCGTTCTGGCATACCTCTACGACGGCGAACGGGCCGACGATACGGTGCGCGCGGTTCTCGACGCGCTGGACGCGCGCGAGGAGGCCGCCGAGCGCATCGACGCGGCCGCCGGGCCCGACGCCGAGCGGGAAGCCACGTTGTGGGTGAAGGAGACGACGAGAATCGGCGCGAGTCCCGAGGAGCTCTACCGCGAGGAGGGCGGAATGCGTTTCGCGGCGGGCGTCCTCATCACGGAAGCCGACACCGGACGGCGTTCGATGCACGTCGGCGAGGACGCGCTGAACGAGTTGTCCTAAATCCGCACGTTTATGCCGTCGGTGTCTTTAGAGGGGGGTGCGGGCGCCTAGCTCAGTCTGGACAGAGTACTTGGCTTCGGACCAAGCTGTCACGGGTTCAAATCCTGTGGCGCCCATACTGCGACAGGGTGATTCGGGGCCAACCCTTTTCCGCCGCGTAGCAGCACTCTACTCCTCCCGAACGGCGTTTCCGCTCTTTCAGATTCGGACGCTCAGAGAGGGGTCCGTTCGGGGACTACCCGCGGCCCCGCGCCGTCTTGCGGTGGCCGTTGCCAACGGAGGTGTTCGGGTTGGCGCTTAGCGTCTACCAATACGAGGGGAAGGGCGTCTGTGCGAACCGCCTCCTCTCCTGTCCACTCTGTGGCTACGAGTTCGGCGAGGACGAACGCCCGCCCACGCACTTCGAGACGGAGCACGGCCCGGGCGACTGCGAGGGCGTGACCCCGCTCGGCGAGCGTCCCGAGGGTGCCGACCGCCCGCTGTTCGGTGACGCCGATGAGGTGTTACAGCCGTGAGCGGTATCGAACGTGTCGAGCAAATTCTGAACGACCACTACGGCGACCGGGTGTTCACGGTTACAGAGAACACGGTCTGGGTGTCCGGCATCAACCAAAACTGCCGTACAGTAGCCGAATCGATGGCTCAAGAACTCACCTCACACGACATTCCGGTGGGGCTGATATTCGACGATGACGCGGTTCGTTTCAGCGGTGTCGAGTTCCGATTCGGCCGTTCCGAAGACACGGGAACGCAACGGGGTGAGGGCGAGTGACGCAAACTTCACTCACCTCCTTCTCGACCGACGACGACCCCCTCACCGAACGGCAGCGGACGGTGTGGGCGGTCTACCACGCGACGGGCGGCGTGCGACCCGCCGCGCGCGAACTCGACGTGAACCCCGGCACCGTCCACCAACACATCAAACGCGCCGAGCGCAAGCTCGGGGAGGGGTCCGCGTGACCCGAGTTCGTCGCTACGTCCGTCACGGCCCAACCGCCGGCGGTAACAGCATCCCGTGCCGGGTTCTCGGGCTGTTCCTCTGGTGGCGTTTGTGGGCTCTGTACGCCATGCTCGGTGTCGCGATGGCGTCCCTGTTCTTGTGGACCCCCTTCGAGCCACGCCTCTGGGGCTGGTTCCTCGGCTACACGTCTGCGACGCTCGCCGAGGTGCTACGTTCATGACCCGGTGCGGAGCCTGCGGCGGCTCGCTCGGTCCCGAGGCGTCTATCTGTATGCTCGACGGCGTCGCTATCTCTCTCTGCCTCGGATGCCAGCCCGATTATCCCCGGGAGAAGCAGTACCACCCCACGAACGGCCCCACGCGACGCCGTTGGGACCTCTCGGAGTTCTTCGGGGGTGGACGATGACCCGGCAAAGCCGCTTCGGCGAGTTCTCTGTCGACGACGCCGACCTGTCGGGACTTGGCCGCGCCGAGAAGCGCGCCGTCGTTGCCGTGATGGGCAACGGCCTCTCTATCGCCGAGCACGCCGACGCCGTCGGTGACGACCCCGATGTCGTGAAAGCAACTCTCGAACGCGCCCGAGCGAAGCTCCGCCGGGCGGGGGAGGTGTGAAAACAATAGAGCCGGCCCACCACGAGTTTAGCGCGAACGCCCTCTACAACAGCCACGGGCTCGCCCCGTGGTTCGCGTGCGACTCGACGGTGAAGGCCGGCGACGGGTCCGTCACCCGTGAGTTCAACCGAAACGGCGAGCGATGGCTCTCACAGTTGTCCTACCAGGACTCGGGCATCGTCCACCCCGGCGACGAGACGCCCGCCGGAACCGAGCTCCAGCTCGAAACGATACGCGAGTTCAACCTGAAGGTGGCCCGCCATCCCGAACAGGACCCCACCGGTGAACAGGACTTCAGCGCCCACATCGCCCCCCGGTGGCCCGACATGGAGGGCGAATCCAAGACCGGCGAGACCTACGACATTTCCGCCCCCGATGGATTCAGCGAGGGCGTGAACGTCGCTCTTCAGGGGTCGAACATCCGGTTCGACCGATACACCGGACTCTTTCGGGACGCGATGGCCGCCGTCGGTATCTCGGGGCGCTACTTCGAGGAGTTCCACGAGTTCAGCAACGTGCAGGACGCTGAGCGGTACGTCCGTCTCCACGAGAACCGCTCTGGTCCCGTTCACGCCCGCGATGGGCCGATAGCCTCGATGGCGCACCTACTTGAGAACGACCGCCAGGGCTACCGGAAGCTCGTTCAGGACGATGACGACGTACACGGCGAGAACCTCCCCGGCTACTACCACACCGTGACGTTGGGCCAGCGGCGGGTTCGGGAGGCGTTTCCCGACCACCGTCTCCCCGTCGAAGTGAAGCACTACTACGCGAAGGAAGCGAACAACAAGGGCCCGGACCACCCCCTCGGACACCCGAAAGTCGGGGTAAGCCTCCAGATTTCCCAGCTCCCGCGCGAGGAGAAAGTCGGCCTCGACGAACTCGGCGCCCTGGAGGAGGAGCTCGACGAGATACTCGTTTCCGTGCTCGCCGACGCGGGAATCGACGTGGCGCCGAGCGATGACGGCCCGTTCGTTGAGGATGCGTATTTCTCGCCGGAGGTGTCGGAATCGGGGCCGGACCCGCTCGGGCTCGACCTCACACGGATACGGATGGAACAGGAGCACGTCGTCGTGCGGCACCTCGCGGACGGCCTCACGCCGACCGCGTGGGAGTCCCTGGAAACGCTCGTCGCCGACGGCGGGGAACTCTCCCCGGCAGACATCGCGGAGGAGAACGACCGCCACGTCGGGAGCGTGCGCCGCGCGCTGCGCGACATGGAGGACCTTGTCGAGACCGAGTACGCGAAGGTCTCCCTGCGCTCGGAGCACGTCGCTGAACTCGTCCACGAGGCGGTGAACGAAGCGCGGGACGCGACCCGGCGGGCGGCGGACGCCGCGGCGAAGGCGATGGAAGCCGCCGAGCGCGGGCTCTCGGAGACGACGAGCGCGTTCATCGCGTGGGCCGCCCGCCACGACGTGGACGTGAACGACCGGTCGGACGCGCGGATGCAGCTCCGGTTCCACGGCGTCGATTCTACGCGCGAGCTGGGCGAGGCGATTCGGACCGGCTTCGACGTGTGGAAGGACGCGGGGATGCCGGAAACGCGGTTCCGTGAGGCGCGGGTCGTCATCGAGGGCGACCTCCGCGGGAAGGCTGACGCCTGGCGGTACCTGTAGCGGCCGGCCCCCCACCGGGAAGGGATACGCCCGACTCGGTGGGTAGTGGCGACACTCTCCGAGCACCTGTTTTCTGAAAGCGTGCTTTCGTTGCGGAGCCCCAGGTACAACTGTAGTTTCGTTTCTCGTGGGGCGCCGGGGTGGCCGGCGCGGTCGCGCCAACGACCGGGCGAGCGAACCCGAACCGCGATTGTCGGGGTCCCCCTTACGCGTGTGCCTAAGGGCACAAAATCAAAACACTCCACACCCCTCCGCACAGCCCCGCAGGGGGCGCGCGAAAAATTCGCGGTACTACCCGAACACGTCCGCGATGGCGAGCTTCGTCTGCCGACTATCCCGGTGCCCGCCCGCGCCGTACCACCGGGAGAGCGGGAGGTTCGTCGCCGGCATCGAGGTCATCCGCAGTACCATGATGCCCTGACCGTGGGGCCGGTCGGCGACGAACGCGTATCGGCCACCCTTCGCGGCGAGCTGGTCGTGGGCGTCCTCGAAGACTCGGAACCGGCCCTCACTCCCGTCCGCTCGCGTCGCCATCGCCGCCTTGATTTCCCACGGCGTCCCGTCCGGCGCGACCGCGTCCACCGCGTACCCGTGGACGCCCTCGCGCTTCAGCCCGTATCGGTCGGCCGCCCGCTGTTCGGCGAGCGACCCGTACCGGCTCGCGTTCGACGAGCGGCTACTCATCGGCAGGTTGGTACAGGTCCGACTCCGTCCGGTTGTCTCGCCCCGCGAGAGCGACGGTCTCGGGGCCATCGTCTCGATACTCCCGCGTTGCCCATCGCGTCGAGACCGCCCCGATGAACACCGAACCCGCGAACGCTGTCCCGAAGACACCCGCGAGCCCGACGAGCATGGCGACCGTCCCGACAACGGTCCCCTCGTGAGTTGTGCCGACGAGCCACCCGAGCGCCCCCGGGAAGCCCCACGCCGCCAGTTGTCGGTAGGCGTTCGCCACTCCGAGCTCATCCTCGACGACGAACACCTCCCGAACGACCGGCCCGAAACACGCGCGGAGTTCGTCGAGACTCATCGGTATCCTATCGCCTCCGTTCCGACAGTTGTGCGCTCGCGCCTCGCGTGCGTCTTATATATATCAGTGGGCCGCCACTTCCCGCCCGCGGTCATGGCTATCGCCCGCGCCCTCGGCGCGAGGCCATGACCCAGCGTCCGCTCTATAGTAGATGGGGCGGGGGGCACGGACGCGGACACGCGGACACCCGTGCGCCGTCTGCCAGTTTCGGGACGGCCGCCGTCCGGGCCTAATCGGTCCATGAGAGCACCTTGTCCGCGATGCCTTCGTGCTCGCCAGCCTCCAATTCGGCCCGGCGGTCGCCGACCCACGTTTTCCCGAACGGCACCATATCGGCCGTCTTGCGGATTGAGAGGTCGTTCTCCTTCGCCTGCGCGACGATGTAGACCGCCGTGTCGTAGGCGACATCCTCGGGAACGACCCCGTCATCGCTGTCCGCGTCGCCCGGCCAGTCCCATGAAGTGGCTTCCTGAGTGTTGTACCGCCAGTCTGTCGGAGGGACGCCCTCGACAGTCCAGAGTTGGTCGCGGAGCTTCCCGTTGCTCACTCGGTCGTAGGCGGTGGCGGTCTTCTGGTCTTCCTTGTGGATGATGACGCCCAGTCGCCACAGGAGCGGATGGATGCTCGAAGCGTCGTGAGCGATGTAGATGAGGAGCCCGTTGTACTTCCGGATTTTGTAGACGATGGGGCCCATCAGCTTCCGCATCATGTACCCGCTCTTCCCCGACCCGCTGCCCTCACTGCTGAACTCGTCGCCGATGAACACTTTCGACGATTGCTCGTTTTCGACCGGGTCCCCGTCCTGCTTCACCCACTCGTCGAGCGTGTCGTAGCCAGGCACGTAGCCGGGGTGCGGCTCGCCGTCTTGGTCGTGCCACTGGTCCGTTTCGCGGAGGCTCTTCACGTTGCTCGCTACCTTCTCGATGCCGAGGAGGTGACGCGCGCGCTGTCCAAGCAGGTTTGCGAAGTCGGTCTTTCCGGCGCCCATCTCGCCGAGGATGACGATGACGGGCGCGGGCGATTCGATTACCTGGTCAATTCTCTGAATGGCTTTCATCCCTGAAATGTCCGCGCGCTGGTCCTGCTGGCCCGTGAGGTGCTTGAGCGTCTGCATATCGCCTTCTGCCATCGCCTCCCGGCCCCGGTCCGCCGCGGCGATGCTGGCGATATTCTCGATTTCTTCGAGTCCGCGGTCGTTGCCCTCTCCGAACGGGTTTCCCGGCATCTCCGAGGGGACGGCGTCGGCGTCATAGTGGTTGTTCACCACCGAGAGGTAGCGGCCTACGTCGCCGTCCTGAACGATGCCGCTGAGCGGGTGGCCGTCCGGGTCGCGAAGGCCGTAGCTCTCCAGATGCTCGCGATACTGTGCCGGCGTGTAGAGGTCGGCGCCGCCGTCGTCTCCGGTCATGGTTCGGGGGTGTCGGCCGGTTCGTTCTCGCTCGGTTCCTCTCGCTCGGGCGGGTCGTCCACGTACTCGGTCGGGTCCGGGAGGTCGTCGAGGTCCGTCGCGTCGTCCATCTCCTCCGCGGCATCCTGCCACGCCTGTTTCGTGGCGGTCTGGTCCATCATCTCG
>JBEQBK010000037.1:0-18501 GCA_041639855.1 Halobacteriaceae archaeon
GACGCCAGGCGCGGGCCGCTACGCCGAGGCCGAACGGATACCCGCGCTCGTCATCACCGCCTCGCACAACCCCCCCGAGTTCAACGGCGTGAAGCTCCTCGGCCCCGACGGCGGCGGCCTCGAACCCGCCGCGCTCGACGCGGTCGAGGGTGCGCTGGAGAACCCCGACTACGCGGCGTGGGACGGGATGGGCCGCGGCACGGAAGTCTCCGACGCCGCCGCGCGCTACCGGCGGACGGTCCGCGAGGACCTCGATGCCGAGACCATCGCGGAGGCCGACCTGACCGTCGCGCTCGACCCCGGCCACGGCGTCGGGACGGGAGTCACGCCGGACCTCCTGCGCGAACTCGGTTGTACCGTCAGAACCGTCAACGCCCAGCCCGACGGGCGCTTCCCGGGCCGGGAGTCGGAGCCGGTCCCCGAGAACTTGGCCGACCTCCGCCGGCTGGTCCGTGCGAGCGACGCCGACCTCGGGGTCGCTCACGACGGCGACGCGGACCGCGCAGTGTTCGTGGACGGTCAGGGGGAGTCAATCGACCCCGCGGCCTCGCTGGCGGCGTTCGCCGCGGCCGAACTCGAAGCCGGCGACGCGTTCGTGACCGCCGTCACCGCCTCCCAGCGGGTGGTGGACGCCTGCGAGGACGCCCGCGCCGACCTGGAGCTCACACCCATCGGCGCGACCCACATCGCGGGCCGGGTGCGCGAACTCCGCTCCGAGGGGGTTCGGGTGCCGGTCGCCGGCGAGGGCAACGGCGGCGTCTACTTCCCCGAAATCAGTATGGCGCGCGACGGCGCCTACGCCGCCGGGGCGTTCCTCGAACTCGTCGCTGAGGCAGGCTCCGCCCGCGCCGCGGTCGCCGCCCACGACGGCTACGCCACCGTCCGCGAGAGCGTGCCCTACGCCGACGAAGCAGAGAAGGAAGCGATGCTCGACCGTGTCGCCGAGCGCGTGGCGGGCGTCGAGGGCGAAGTGACGACCATCGACGGCCACCGCGTCGACTTCGGCGACGCGTGGGTGCTCGTGCGCCCTTCCGGCACGGAACCGGTGGTCAGGGTGTACGCCGAGGCTCGCGAGCGCGAGCGCGCGGACGACATCCTTCGCGAGTGGGTCGACACTCTCGAATAGTCAGTAGGCGTTCTCGGGGTCGAACAGCTTCTCGCCTTCGGTTTCGAGTTCTACCGTCCCGTCGTCGACGGATTCGACGGTCCGGTGGAAACAGGAGCGATAGCCGGTGTGACACGCCCCACCCTCTTGGTGGACGACATAGAGGAGCGTGTCGGCGTCGCAGTCCACTCTGATTTCCTCGATTTCCTGTGTGTGTCCGCTGGTCGCGCCCTTCTCCCAGAGTTCCTCCCGGGAACGGGAGTAGTAGTGTGCTCTGCCCGTCTCGTGGGTCAGTTCCAAGGCCTCCCTGTTGACGTAGGCGAGCATCAGCACTTCGCCGCTCTCGGCGTCCTGTGCGACGGCCGGGACCAACCCGTCGGCGCCGAAGTCGACGTCGGCGTGTTCCATGCCCGAGACCGGGGCGGGGAGAAAAAAGCCGTTGTGCTACGCCAGCCCGAGCGCCCGCAGCAGCGAGGTCAGGACGTCGCCGTACGTGAGCGCCACTACCAGCCCCGCGGCCATCGGGACGAGGAAGGGCATCCCGGGCGAGACCCACACCCGTTCCCTGTCGGGGTCGCTCAGCACGTCCAACCCCTCGCGTAAGGTTTCGGGGGTCGTGCCGTAGGCGCTCCCCTCGATGGCCTCCAGGAAGGCGGCGGCGCCCCACGGGTCGTCGTACGCCGCGAGCACGGGGTCCTCGTGTCCCCCGTCGGTTCTGACGGCGCCGTCGGTCGGCGGGTTCGGGTCTTCCGGGAGGGTGGCCGGGTCGCGGAGCTCGTCGGCGTCCGCGCGCAGGTCCTCGAAGGAGAGCCCCCGCCAGCGGAGGTACATCCGGAGCGCGTCCAAATCGAGGCCGCTCCGGGTGTAGCCGCCGGGCGTCTCTAGAAGCTTGCCCGGCGTCGTCACCGCTCGCTCGACGGGGAGGTACACCCCGACGAGCGCGACCTTCGAGAGCCGCCCCGCGAGGACGTTCCGGGCGGCGAGCGCCGCGGGGTAGGCCGCGCCGACGAGGACGGTGTTCGTGACGACGGTGAGGGGGAACACCCCGAGCGCGGTGCCTTCGAGGGGCAACACGAAGCCGTCGAAGTAGTAGGTCGGGTAAGAGGGGAAGAGCACCGCGAGCACCATCAGCGCCTTCGCGTCGGCGCCGCCGAAGGCGCCGGTCCACCAGAAGGCGTAGGCGAGGGGGACGAGAATGCCGACCGAGAGAACGGCGTCGAAGGCGAACAGCCCGAACGGCGGCAGGGGTCGGCTGTACGCGAGCCACCCCTCCCAGAGGAGACAGAGGAGGGCCACCCCGAGCAGGGGGTACCACGTCCGGTTGGGCACCCGGCGGGTCCGGAAATCGCGGTAGGCGGCCCACAGCAGGACCGGCACGGCGAAGAGGCGAAGCAGGTCGGGAACGGAGGCGGTGGCCACTACCCGGTGTAGCGGGCGGGGTGGGCAAAGGGGTTTCCCCGTGGACGACCCGACGGCTGGAGGACGATGGAAGAAAAACTGCGCTCCCGTTCGGACGGCGGGACGGCTTAGATAACGCGGTTCTGGAGGTAGTCGAGGTGCTTGGCGTTGTAGACGATTTTGACCTCGTCGGCGGCGGGCGAGCCGATGCAGGTGAGCCGAACGTTCTTCTCGTCGACCTCCTCCTGGGAGAGGATCTGCTGCATGTCCATGTCGATGTCGCCCTCGACACAGATGGAGGCACAGTTCGCGCAGGCACCGGCGCGACACGAGAAGGGCCAGTCGTAGCCCTGGGCCTCGGCGGCCTCGAGGATGTACTCGCCCTCGTTAACTTCGAGGGTGCCGTAGTCCTCGTCGTCGAGGCCCGCATCGGCGGCCTGCTCGAAGAGGTCGTCGTCGTCCATCGACCAGCCGTGGTCGTCCAGCACTTCGTAGTTCAGATACTCGACGGTTGGCATACAAGAAATGAATTCGATTCGGCTTCCCCTATACCTTGCGGCTTGGCCTTTTGGAGCGCCTAAAACACACGAACGTCGTCTTCGCGGCAGTTAGAAAACCGGGACGTAACGAAAGACGAGGAACGCGGTGAGCGCCGCCAGCGACGGCGTCAGAATCCACAGGGAGACGACCCGTGCCGTCGTAGCGGGGTCGAACAGCTCGTCCGTCGCGATACCGTCGTCCTCACCGACACGGGGCACGTCGTCGCCGGTATCGGCCAGCGAGTCGAGCTCCCCAGCCATCACGTCCCGCGGGTCGGTCGTTCTGGTCGCCCGTCCCCATCCGAGCCCGATAATGCAGGTCGTCGCCGACACCGCCAGCGACGCCGGGATACCCGCGTAGGAGAGCCCCGTGATGATGGAGGCGGAGACGACCTCGACGACCAGCGCCGCCAGCAGCGGCAGGTCGGTGAGGTCGTTGCCCACGGTGTCGAGGGTCCGCCGCGCGATGGTGAAGGCGCCGAGCCCGATGGCGGCGCCCGCGAGCAGGACGCCGTAATCGACGGGGAGCGCCACCTCCTCGCTGCCCACGAGGGGGGCAACGGCGTTCGCGGTGTTCGACGCGCCCGCGGAGAACGCCATGTAGCAGGCGATGGCCACGACGAGGACCGTGCCGAACAGCTCCCGCGGCGTCGTCCCCTCGCCGAGTGACGGGCGGAGGCCGTCGAAGGCGACGAGCGGCCCCGGCGAGCGGTCGATGGCGAAGCGCGCCTCCAGCGCGGGGTAGAGGTAGCGGCCCACCACCGCACAGACCCAGAACGCGATGGCCGGCGACACCAGCCACCACGTCACGATACGGCCCATCACGGCCCAGTCAATCTGCCCCTGCGCGACGCCGAGCCCCGCGATGGCGCCGACGGCGGTCATCGAGGTGGAGGCGGGCACGCCGAAGGTGTTCGAAACCAGCAGGGCGAGCCCGATGAAGAGCAACACTGCCACGCTCGTCTCGACGGTGAACAGCGCCCCCGGAACGATGTCGCCGCCCATCGTGTCCACGACGTTCCGGCCGAGCGTCCATCCGCCGAGCAGGGCGAACCCGGTCATCAGTCCGGCGGCGGCGAGCTTCGAGAGCACCCCGCTTCCCACCGCCGGGCCGAAGGCGACGCCCGTGGAGGACCCGCCGATGTTGAACCCGACGAACACCGCGACCAGCAGCCCCACGACGAGAAGCGGCGTGACGGCCAGCATACCCCCCACTCGCCCTCCCCGGCAATTGAACCCGGCGGTCTTTTACAGTTCCACGGACCACTCCTGGCTATGTTTCCGGAGTTCGAGGTCGTGCCCGCGGTGGACATGCAGGACGGCGAGGTCGTCCAGCTCGTGCAGGGCGAGCGCGGGACGGAGAAGGCCTACGGCGACCCCGTCGAGGCGGCCCAGCGCTGGGTCGACGCGGGCGCCGAAACCCTGCATCTCGTGGATTTGGACGGCGCCTTCGAGGGCGAGCGGGGGAACGCCCCCGCCGTCGAGGCCATCGTCGACGCCGTCGACGTGGACATCCAGCTCGGCGGCGGCATCCGGACGGCCGACGACGCCCGCGCGCTCCTCGACGCCGGCGTGAGTCGGGTCATCCTCGGGACGGCGGCGGTCGAGAACCCCGACATCGTCGCCGAAATCAGCGACACGCACCCCGACTCGGTGCTCGTGAGCCTCGACGCCAAGGGGGGCGAGGTCGTCGTTTCCGGGTGGACCGAGGGGACGGGCATCGACCCCGCGGACGCGGCGACGCGCTACGCCGAGTTGGGCGCCGCGGGCGTCCTCTTCACCGCCGTGGACGTGGAGGGGAAGAAGGCCGGCGTCCGGACCGAGGAGGTCGAGCGCGTCGTTGAAGCGGCCGGGATTCCGGTCGTCGCGTCGGGCGGCGTGGCGAGCGTCGACGACCTCCTCGCGCTCCGGGAGGCGGGCGCGGCCGCGGCCGTCGTCGGAACCGCACTCTACGAGGGGGCGTTCACGCTCGCGGAGGCCCGCGAGGCGCTCGCCTCGGGCAATAGAACTTAGACATCCGAGACAAGAGTCCATGATATGAGTTCGCGACGCAGATTCTTGCGGGCCTTCGGGGTGGCCGCGATGGGGGGTCTCGCAGGGTGTGGGGGTGGCGGCGGTGAACAGGGTGGACCGGACAGCGGCGGGGGGGACGGCGGGGCCGACGCGCCGGCGGAGGAGGAGGAAGAGGAGTCGACGACCACGGCGGAGGAAGCCCCGCCGGCGGAGCCGGACGTCGAGACGCCGGTCGAACCGGGACAGTGGCCGATGCTGCAGGGGGGGCCCCGACACATCGGCGTCTCGCCGGGGCCGACCATCGGCCCGGAGAAGCCGACCGTCGACTGGTCGCGGGGCGTCGGGTCGGGCATCACAACCGACCCGGTGCTCGACGGCGACACGATGTACGTTGGGACCGACAACGGCCGGGTGTACGCGCTCTCCCGGGCCGACGGGAGCGTCCGCTGGCGCAACAACTACCCACGGATGCAGGGGCTTGCGCTCGAAGGGGACACCCTCTACGTCTCGGCGGACCGCCTGTACGCGCTGAACGTCTCGAACGGGGGGCGGCAGTGGCGTTACAGCACCGGGGGTCAACTGACGACGCCGCCGGTCGTCCACAACGGCACGGCGTACGTCGCGACCAACGAACCACGCCTGTACGCCGTCGCTGGCGGCGAGCGCAAGTGGCGCACGCTGTCGATGACGGGGTACATCGCGACGCCCGCCGTTACGGACGACGCCGTATTCATGGGCCACGGGCGCGGCCTCTCGCGTCTCTACCTCTCGAACGGCGCACAGGAGTGGCAGTACATCACACAGAGCCAGGTCAGCGGCGCACCGACGGTCCGGGACGGGCGCGTCGTCACGCCCTTTGCCAGCGGTCTCATCGCGGAGATTAATGCGGCCGACAAAGCCGACCGTGTGAAGTCCCAACTCGGTCAGGGGCCCCAGTCCTCGCCCGCCGTGACCGAAGACGCGACGTACGTCACGACGACCGGCTCGGAACTGCACCGGCTGAGCCGCACCGACGGCGAAACCGAGTGGTCCGCCGACTTGCGAACCCCTTCGTACTCGCCGCCGGCCGTCTCGGGGACGTACGTCTACGCCGCCGACAACGCCACCGTGCGGGCGTTCACCCGCGAGGAGGGCGACCCGGTGTGGTCGTGGAACCTCGATGAGGGTGTCCGGGGCGGCGTCGCGCCCGTCGACGGCACGCTGTACGCCGCGACCAACGAGTGGAACGCCTACGCCGTCTCGCCCCCCGAGTAGGGAAACCGTCTTGTCGGGGGCCCCGCTCTTCCCCGTATGAGCGAACGCGTCGGGACCGCATCGCGGGGGACCGCCGAAACCGAAATCGAGGTCCGTATCGACGTGAACGGTGAGGGTGACTCCGAGGTCGACACGGGAATCGGGTTTCTGGACCACATGTTGGCGAGTTTCGCCAAACACGGCCGCTTCGACCTCGAACTCGAAGCGGCGGGCGACCTCCATGTCGACGACCACCACACCGTCGAGGACGCGGGTATCGTCCTCGGCGACGCGCTGGCCGACGCGCTCGGCCGGAAGGAGGGCATCGAGCGATTCGCCGACCGGCGCTGTCCACTGGACGAGGCGGTCGGGGACGTAGTCCTCGACCTCTCGGGGCGCCCCTACTTCGCCTTCGACGGCGAGTTCTCACAGGGCACCGTCGGCGAACTCACCAGCGACATGGCCAGACACTTTCTCCGCTCGCTCGCGATGAACGCGGGCTTCACCCTCCACTGTGCCGTCGAGGGCGAGAACGCCCACCACGAGATAGAGGCCCTCTTCAAGGCCTTCGCGCGGGCGCTTGACGACGCGACCCGCGAGCGCGGCGGCGGGGTCCCCTCGACGAAGGGCGAGCTCTGAGGCCTATCCGCGGCGCAACTCGCCGCCCGTCTCCTCCAACACGCCGCGCTCGACAGCGTAGTCCAACACCCCCTCTACCTCCGAGTCGGAGAGTTCGTAGGCGCCCGACGCCAGTTCGACGGCGACGGTGCGTTCGAGCGGGAACGAACGGTTGTTCAACAGCCGCATCACCTTCCGGAACCCCCCGGGCTCTTCCGCGCGGGCGCTCGTCTCCCCCTCGTTCGCCGCGTTCGATTCTTCGCCCCCGGGGTCGCTCGCGTCGTCCTCGTCCGTCACGTCCGGTCCGTCGGCACCGATGTCGCTCTCGCGCGTCGCGTCCGTTTGCTCCCCGGTCCCGTCGTCGATTGTCACGGCTGGCGTTTCCCCGCTGTTCGCTTCGAGCGGCGCCAGCAATCCTTCGAGGGTATCCCGACACCCCGAACAGAGCGCGACCCGCCGCTGGCTTCCGACCTCGGGCGGGAGGGGTTCGTAGACGCCGACGGCGTCGTCGCCACAGAAGTCACACGCGCGGAGTTCTCGCATACGAACGGTGGCGCCCGCGCGAGGTATAGTTCTTCCCGGAGCGTTTTACCCGGGGGGACGTAATTGGATACAACCGTGTTCGACGAAATCATGCGCAAGTTCGAGGGGAGCCCCGGTCAGCAGCGGGTCATCCGCCTCCTCCTCGAACGCGGCTTCTCCGTCAACGACGAGGGCCGGGTCGTCTCCGGGGACATCGAGATTCCGGACACACAGGTGGCCCGCGAGGTGGGTGTGGACCGTCGGGTCGTGGACTCGACGACGAGCGCCATTCTCGCCGACGAGGAGCTCCTGCGCATCTTCCGGAACATCTCCCAGATTCCGAGTCTGAAAGACCTCGCGCCGGTCCTCGACTTGCACGTCCTCACCGTCGAGGTGACGGATGCCGACCAGCCGGGCATCGTGGCCGAAATCACGGGGCACATCGCCGACGAAGGGATTTCCATCCGCCAGACCATCAGCGAGGACCCCGAGTTCACCGACGAGCCCCGGCTCATCGTCGTCGTCGAGGCCTCGCCGCCGGGCGACCTCATCGCTTCCCTCTCCGAACTCGCGTACGTCCGGCAGGTCTCGATTCAGTGACCTACCGAACCCTCGGGGAGCGCGGCGAGGCCGCCTTCGAGGTCCGGGGCTCGGAGTTCATCGGCCACGCCGAACCGGTCCGGAGCGTCGACGAAGCGGAGGCGTTCGTCGAGACCGTCCGCGAGACGTACCCCGACGCGACGCACAACGTGCCCGCCTACCGGGTCCGCGTGGAAAGCGGCCCCGGGGGGGACGGCCTCCTGCGCGAGTACCAGAACGACGACGGGGAGCCCTCGGGGTCGGCGGGAAAGCCGATGCAGAACGTCCTGCAAGGCGAAAAGCTGGAGAACGTCGCGGTGGTCGTCACTCGCTACTACGGCGGAACGAACCTCGGTGTGGGCGGACTCGTTCGGGCCTACTCGCGCGCCGCGAAGGAGGCCATCGAGGACGCCGGCATCGTGGCGGAGGTGCCCCAGAGCGAGTTTTCTCTCACCGTTTCCTACGACGATTCGGGAACCGTCCGGAGCGTCCTGGAGAGCGCGGACTGCGAGTTCGAGGCCGACTACGGCGAACGGGTGTCTTTCACCGTGCGCGTCCCCGAGACGGAGCGCGAGGCGCTCACCGACCGGCTGCGCAGCGCGACGAACGGGCGGGCCGACCCCCGATAAACCTCATTTAACGATATGGAATGCGTGGTGGCGTGCCGTGGATTTTTGAGCCCCCTCCGCGAATGGTCGGATGTATTGGACAACGGCTCTCGGTCGGAGCACGCCTGAACCGCGGGTTTCGGCTGGTTCGCCGGCTGTGGACACTGTGGCGGCCCGGCCGTTGCTGTCGGTCGGACTCCCGGCGTAGTGTCGCGCTGTCCGGCATTCGTTTGTGCGCCCTGCGATAGCCGTGCGTCTGTCTTCGCCGTGTTTCACGACGCGTAGGGCGTGGACTCGTTTGCCGACCAGCGAACCCGCCGACCTACGTCAATGTCCGAGACCCAGCCGGTCCGCCGGCACCGACAGTCGCACAGCCATCGAACAACCGAGGGGACCCGCCGATGAGGCGGCCCGACGAACTCGCGCTCGACGCCCGTGGCAACCCCCGGACCTATCGCTTCCGGACCGCCGATGGCGTGTGCTCAAAAGACGGTTTCCGGGGCGCGGAACTCGCACTGCTAGAAACGCTCCACGACCAGCGTCTCGGCGACCTTCTCTGTCCCGAAGCGAACTACGGAGTTGTAGGAACCGTCCTCGCCGACACCGCCGATTCGGTTCTGATGACCGAATCGAGCGCCCGCGCGGCGGGCCTCTGCGAGCGCAACGCCGCTTCGAACGACGCCGACACCGCCGTATCGGTGCTCGCGGAGCTTACGGGACTCTCCGCCACCTTCGATACCGCCGCGTACGCGCCGAAGCCGTACACGCCGCTGGCGGTCGGGAAGCAGCGACTCGCCGACTCGCTCGATTGCCTCCGTCCAGGGGGAGAACTCTACGTTGCCGGCCGCGAGGGCACCGGAATCGCCCGGTACGCCGACACCCTCCGGAACCTAGCTCCGGTCGAACGCGTCGCATCCGACGGCTGTGACGTGTTTCGGGCGACCCGACCGGACGCGTTCGACCGACCGACGTACGTCACAGCCCGCCGAATCGAGACTACCGTCGACGGCGTTTCCCTCCCGTTGGTGACGGTTCCAGGTCTCTTCTCCGCCGGCAGCTTGGACGACGGCACCCGGCTCCTGCTGGAGACGGCCGAAATAGGCGACGGCGAACGTGTTCTCGACCTGCCGTGTGGCTACGGCCCGATAGGCGCGTACGCTGACCGCGTCGCGGATTGCGAAGTCTGGCTCAGCGACGACGACCGGGTCGCCACGCGCTGTGCGGAGTGTACCCTCGACGCGGCCGGCGCGGCGGGCGAGGTCGTGACCGCGGACTGCGCCGACGGCGTGCCGCGGAGCCACTTCGACGCGATTCTCTGCAACCCACCGACACACGCCGGCGAAGGTGTCCTGAGCGAGTTACTCGCGGGCGTGCATGGAACCCTCGCACCGAGCGGTCGGCTCCTGTTGGTTCATCACCGCTCGTTGGACCTGTCCGAACACCTGCGCGGGTTCGGGAGCGTTCGACAACGACGGGCGGAAGGGGAACATGTGGTCTACGAGGTCAGCCCGAGCGCGTAAGCGAGGGGAACAGAGGCCGCTTCAGAGGCGAACCGTCCCGTTCCGCTCCGCGCTCTCGTAGAGCGCATCGATGGCCCGCATGTTCGCCAGCGTCTCTTCCTTGCCGACGGGCGGTTCGTCCCCGCTCTCGGCGGCGTCGGCGAACGCCTCGACCTCCAGGCGGTAGGAGTCGACGCCGTCGACGAGTTCCGTCTCGGTCTCGCCGTCGGCGTGGTAGGTCAACTCCACGTCGCCGGTTCCGGGATTGTAGACGTTCTTCGCCTCCAGATAACCGTTCTCGGCGTCGACACGGAGGTGCTGGCGATGGGGCGTGTCGAAGCCGAAGTACACCTGCGCACTCGCGTCGCCGTACTCCAGACGGGCCGCCATCTCGGTGTCGACGCCCGAATCCATCGTGTCGAGCGCGTGCGCGCTCACGCGTTTGGGCTCGCCGAGGATGCCCCGAACGCCGCTCACCGGATAGCAGCCCACGTCCATCAGGCTCCCGCCGCCGAGGTCGGGGTTGACGCGGATGTCCTCGGCGTCGTCCAGTGAGAAGGTGAACTGCGAACGGATGTTTCGGACAGTCGAGAGTTCCTCGTCGACGAGTTCCCGAATGCGGGCGGTCACGGGATGGAACTGGTACATAAACGCCTCCATCACGGTGACGCCCGCGTCCGCACAGTGGTCGAAGACGTCTTCGGCCTCCGCGGCGTCCACGGTTAGCGGTTTCTCGCAGAGGACGTGCAGCCCCGCGTCGGCCGCCTTCTTCGTCCACTCGGCGTGGAGGCCGTTCGGGAGCGGGTTGTACACCGCGTCGATGTTGGCCTCAAAGAGGGCGTCGTAGCCCTCGTAGGCCTCGGCGTCGAGCCCGAGGTCGTCGATCAGTTCCTGTGCCTTCGCCCCATCGCGCGAGGCGACAGCGGCGACCTCGTGTTCGGAGTCCCCGATTGCGGGGATGGTCGAGCCACGGGCGATGTCCGCCGTGCCGAGAATGCCGAATCGCATAGCGGAAGCGCCGGCGCCGGCGCAATAGGCCTTCCGGCGTCGCCCGCCCTCGCAATTTCTATATCGTCGTATCGGATTTATCGTGGCGCATATGCCCTTCTCCGGGGACCGTTTCGTCCGGAGACGGACCGTGTCAGACACGTCTGCGTGACGGGGTTTCGACCCGAAAGGAAGGGGTAGCCGTGACGAGGTGTCGAACGCGGGGCCTCAGTCCACGATGATGCTGTCGTCGTCCGTCCCGGAGTCGTCGGCGCGCATCTCCTCGTCGTAGCGCGCGACCCACGAGGCGAAACAGTCGGGGCAGAGGCGCTGTTCGTCTATTTCGGAGCGGTCCACGGTGAGACGCACCGTCCGCGCGAGGGCGTCCTGCGTGTCGTCGCCGCAGGCGTCGCAGGGGTCGGCCATGCGGCCCGATTGGCCGGTGGGCCCTTAACTGCCGGTGTCCGACCTCCCGGTCCCGAAGGCTCGGTCCCCCGCGTCCCCGAGGCCCGGAACGATGTACCCGTCGTCGTCGAGGTGGTCGTCGACGGCCACGGTCACGAGGTCCGCGCCGGGGTACGCTTCGCTCACGCGCTTGAGCCCCTCCGGAGCGCTCACCGCCGAGAGGACAACTGTTTCGGGGTTCGCGTCGGCCCGTATCTCGTCGAGCACGGTGCACATCGTCGACCCGGTCGCCAGCATCGGGTCCGCGACGATGACGGTGTCCGAGTCAGCGATGTCGGGGAGCTTCACGTAGTCCACCGAGATGGGAAAGGAGCCGTCGGCGTTCATCCCCGCGCTCTCGTCGCGACCGGCGGAGATGACGCCCTGTCTGGCGCCGGGGAAGGCCTTGACGAGCCCCTCCACGAACGGCGTCGCGGCCCGGAGTACGTTCACGATGACCACGTCGTCCATCCCCTCGACGCGGGTGCCGGTCGTCGTGGTCAGCGGCGTTTCGATGTCGGTCTCTCGGGTGACGAACGTGTCGTCGATGAGTTCGTACCCACAGAGGCGCCCGAGTTTGACGAGCCCCTTCCGGAAGGCGATTTGTTCGGTGTCCTTGCGCCGTAGCTCCGTGAGGACATGGTCCGCAAGCGCGTGTGTGACCACGCGTGTGTTCCCGCTGGATTCGATGGCCATGCCCGCAGGTACGCCCTGTGGCACAAAAACGCACGGTGTACGTGTGTGTCGTGCAAACGCACCTGTCGGGCCGATACGGGTTTACCGTTGCTCTCCGTAGTCCGATGCAGAGCGGCATGGAAGAGAGCATCTCTGGATTCAAGGTCCGGGGCGACTGGGGCGATGTGGTCGAACACGGCGAGCGCATCACCCGCGCGCTCCGCCAGTCCGGCCTCGACGGCACATCCGCGTTCGAGGCGTGGGACGAGTGGCGGCCCAAACACCACGAGCGCCTCGAAAGCGAGGTCAACGAGAAGACGGCGGACCAGGCCAGCGTCGCCGAGGGCGACGGCGAAGCGGCCGGCAAGTCGCCCGAGGAGGACGTCCAGACTGCGGGTGAGAAGCTCGCGGAGTCCTACGAACAGCTGGATGAGGACACCGACGGGGCCGTCGAGAAGTGGGGCGAGTCCGTGGGGCACGTCGCCCGCGCCGCCGATACGGCGGGGCGCAAGGCCCTCCGGAAGGTGGAGGACGCCGTCTACCGACGGGTAATGACGCCGTTCACGCCGTACTACTTCGACAACGAGCTCGTCTCCGCGAACATCGCTTCCGGCCGCGACGCCGAGTACGTCTTCGAGGTGAACATCAACGACGATGACCTGAAGGAGGAGGCCCGCGAGCGCCTCTCCGAGTTCGAGACGGACGTCGAGCGCTGGCACGTCGACACCGAGAAGGAGACTTCGGGCGTCGAGGCCGCCGAAGGCCACGAACCCCCCGAGGAGGACACCGACGGCGCACGTCCGACGACGAACTGAACGGACGGGCTTTTAACCGCCCGGCGTCGCTACCGTTGGTATGGTAGACCCGGCCGGGTTGGCGACGTTCGGACTGGCCACCGTCGCCGCGGCGTTCATGGCGTGGACCATCGGCGCCGGCTCCTCCGGCTCGACACCCTTCGCACCTGCGGTCGGCGCGAACGCGATTCCAGTAATGCGGGCCGGCTTTCTCGTCGGCCTGTTGGGGTTCGCCGGCGCCGTCCTGCAGGGCGCGAACGTCTCGGAAGCCGTCGGCAGCGAACTCGTTTTGAACACGACGCTCTCGCCGGTCGCGGCGACCGTCGCCCTCCTCACGGCCGCGACCCTCGTCGCGGTCGGCGTCTACACCGGCTACCCCATCGCGACGGCGTTCACCGTCACCGGCGCCGTCGTCGGCACCGGGCTCGCGATGGGCGGCGCGCCCGCGTGGGCCAAGTACCAACAGATAGGTACCCTCTGGATACTGGTCCCCTTCGTCGGGGGGTCGGCCGCCTACGCTACCGCGACGTGGCTCCGCGGCGAGCGTCCCGAGGCACACACGGTCCCCCTGCTGGCGGGATTCGTAGGGGGCGTCGTCACGAACGTGAACTTCGTCCTGCTCGCGCCGGGCGACGCCGCCCAATCGATTTCGGCGGCCGTCGCGGGCTCCGTCGGCGGTCCCGTTCTCCCCGTCCGGGCGGCCGTCACGCTGCTCGTCTCGCTGGCCGTCGCCGCCGTCGTTCGCTACGACGTGCGCACCAACGGCGAGCGCGGCCTGCGCCACGTTCTGCTCGCGCTCGGTGCGCTGGTCGCCTTCTCGGCGGGGGGCAGTCAGGTCGGGCTCGCGGTGGGCCCGCTTCTGCCACTCGTCGGCGATTCAGTGCCGCTCGTGTACGTTCTCGCGGGCGGCGGCCTCGGACTCCTCGTCGGCTCGTGGACCGGCGCCCCGCGGATGATAAAAGCGCTCGCTCAGGACTACTCCTCGCTGGGGCCGCGGCGCTCCATCGCGGCGCTCATCCCCTCCTTTCTCATCGCGCAGGTCGCGGTCTTCCTCGGTGTTCCCGTCTCGTTCAACGAGATCATCGTCTCGGCCATCGTCGGCGCGGGCTTCGCCGCGGGCGGGTCGGCGGTCAGCCGGGAGAAGATGGTCCGGACCGCGCTCGCGTGGGTCGGTTCGCTCGCGCTCTCGCTCGCCGCCGGTTTCGGGATGTTCGCGGCCGTGAGCGCGCTCGGTCTGGCCGGGTAGGCGCTCTCGGCTGGGGCTCCGACACGGGAACGAGCACGCGGTAACTGTCCTTTTACGCGACCGCGTTGGGAGACAAGAAGTGACCGGCGGGAACAGCGCGCTTCGAGGTCGAGAGTTAGACTTCGACCTCGTCTTCCTCGCCTTCCTCCGTCTCGGGTTCCGTTTCGAGCTTCGTCACCCGGGCCTTCAGGATGCGGGTGTTCTCGACGGCCTCGACGCGGAGCTCGACGTTCTCGTACTCGAACTCCTCGCCTTGCTCAACGAGGCGGCCCGCGCGGTTGAAGATGAAGCCCGCGATGGTCTCGAACTCCTCGCCCTCGGGGAGGTCAATATCGAGGGCCTCGTTCACCTCGTCGATGTTGACCTCGCCGCGCGCCACGACGGTGCGGTCGTCGAGGTATTCGAGCGGTTCGTCCTCCTCGCCCTCCAGGATTTCACCGATGATTTCCTCGGTCATGTCCTCCATCGTCACCAGCCCCTCCGTGGTGCCGAACTCGTCGATGACGATGACCATGTGCATGCGGTTCTCCCGCATTTCCTTGAGGAGCTCGTCGGCGTTCTTCGACTCGGGGACGTGGAGCGTGGGCTGGATGACGTCCTCCAGTTCGAGGCCGCTGTTCTCGCCGTAGTTGCGGTCCCGGACCAAATCGCGGATGTGGACGACGCCGATGACGTTGTCCAGACTCCCCTCGTAGACGGGGAGGCGGGCGTGGCCCGACTGGATGCAGGTCTCGATGGCCTCGTCGATGCCCGCGTCCTTCGAGATGCCGGTCATGTCCAGCCGCGGGGTCATCACCTCCTTCGCGATGGTCTGATTGAACCGGAAGATGCGCTGGAGCATCTCGCGCTCGTCCTCCTCGATGACGCCCTCGCGCTCGCCGGTTTCGATCATATCCTGTATCTCCTGCCGGGAGACGTAGGAGGTCTCGATGGCGCTCCGGCCGCCCGTGACGCTGTTGACGACCCGCGTGAGGTAGTCGAAGGTGACGACCAGCGGGAGCAGGACGTACTCCGACGTTTTGAGGGGTTTCGCGATGCGGAGCGCCCACGACTCGGTGTTCTCGACGGCGTAGGACTTCGGCGCGCTCTCGCCGAACAGCAGGACGACCGCCGTGATGGCGAACGTCGCGGCGATGACCGCCTGTCCCTGAGACATGTAGAAGCCGAACAGCCCCGTGGCGATGGAGGACATCGCGATATTCACGAGGTTGTTCCCGACGAGGATGGTGATGAGCAGGCGGTGGGGGTCGCTGTTGAGCTCCGCGACCGTCTCGGCCCCGGGGACCTCGTCGTCGACGAGTGCCTCGATGCGGTGTTTGGCGAGCGAGAACATCGCGATTTCCGAGGAAGAGAAGAACGCCGAGAGCCCCATGAGGACGACGAGGGTAACTGTCCCCGCAATCGTAATCATCTCTCGGGACGGGTCGTACCCAAGCACGAGCGGCAACTCCATGATGTTCATAGCCAAGATACCGACAGTTGCGGGCCCCCCGGATTAAGGGTTTCTCCACCCTTCGGTGCCGCGAGCGAAGACCTTACCGACGGTTACCCACAAGGTGAGACATGGCCGACATCACTCTCTACCGACTGCAGGCGTGTCCCTTCTGTGAGCGCGTCGTCCGCCGGCTCCAGGAGCTGGACCTCGACTACGACTCGCGGTTCGTCGAACCGCTCCACTCGGAGCGCGACGCGCCCAAGCGGGTCGCCGGCACCCGGACCGTCCCGGTTATCGTGGACGACGCGACGGGCGTGACGATGGCCGAATCCGCGAACATCGTCGAGTACCTCGACGCGACCTACGGGGGTGGGGCCTGATGGAGCTCCCCTTCGAGGTTGTCGACCTCCCCGAGGCCGACCACCCCCAGGAGGGCGAGCAAGCCCCCGACTTCACCTGCCCGCTGGTGAACGAGGAGTACTGGGAGGACACGTCGCTCTCGGAGCTCGTCGCCGAGGACCCCGTTCTCCTCGTCTTCCACCCCGCGGACGGGGCGTTCCCGACGACCTACATCCACAGCGAGCTCGCGGAGCGCGACCTCGATGTGCGCGTCGTGGGCGTCTCGATTTCCTCGCCGTACGAGCACGCCGACACGCTCGCCGAGCGCGAGTTCGGTCTCCACGGCCTCTACAGCGACCCCGCGGCCGACCTCGCCGACCTGTACGGCGTCGAAAACGACCTCGACGGGATGAGTGGGATAACCGAACACCGGCCCGCGGTGTTCCTCGTCGACGCGGACCGCGAGGTTCGTTACGCGTGGGCAGCGAGCGAGTGGCCGGCGTTCCCCGACTACGACGCCGTCGCGGACGCCGTCGCGGAGCGATGAGCGTTTCCGAGGACTCCCTCAGGGAGGCGGCCCGTACGCTCGCCGAGGGCGGGTTGGTCGTCTACCCGACGGAGACGGTGTACGGCCTCGGCGCCGACGCGACGAACCCCGACGCCGTCGAGCGGGTTTTCGGGGCGAAGGGCCGCGACCGAGATAAACCGGTGTCGTTGGCCGTTCCCGACGCCGACGCGGCCCGCGAGTTCGTCAGAGCGCCCCCGCGCACGCGGCGGTTCCTCGACGAGTTCCTGCCCGGTCCGGTCACGGTGCTCTGCGAGAAGCGCGAGCGCGTGCCCGACGCCCTGACCGGCGGTCGCGAGCACGTCGGCGTTCGGGTCCCGGACCACGAGGTCGCGCTGGCTCTGTTAGGGGAGTTTGCCCCCGTCACCGCGACGAGCGCCAACCGTTCCGGTGGGCCGAACGCCCGGCGGGCCGAGTCGGTCCCCGAGTCGATACGCGAGCGCGCGACCGTCCTCGACGGCGGCGAGACGCCCGGCGGCGAATCGACGGTCGTGAACGTCGAGTCGGGCGAAATCGTTCGCCGCGGCCTGCTCGCCGACGAGGTCGAGGCCTGGCTAGCCGAACAGTAGCGAGCGCAGCGAGCGGCTCTCGGCACCACACTCCCCTTCGAACTCGCAGGCGTCGCACTTCGCGGCGTCGCCACACCGCGGTCGCGGGGCGTCGCTGCGCGCGCTCCGCAGGGCGCTCCGGTAGCTCGCTTTCCGTCGGGTGGTCATCGACACGTCCCGAACGACCGCGTGGGCAGGGTACTCCACGAACGCCCGCTCGACCTGTTCTCCTTCGCGCCACGAAAGCGCCTTCGCCGCGGCGACGGCCTTCACCCCCTGTGGTTTCCAGACGCCGTTTTCGGGCGGCGCGCCCGGCGAGACGACGGTGACGGCCGGCTCGGAGCCGATTTTCGCGGCGTACCCCCGACAGTCCTTCCCCTCCAGCAGGGTGTTTCGCTCCTCGGGTTCCGTGAGCAGGTCCCAGCGGTCCCCGTCGGCGAGACGGGCCAGCCGCTCGCGGTACGTCCCGGGCGGAACGGCGATGGGACGCTCGCGGAGCTCGGCGTCCGTCCGGGTCCGGAGCGACGGGTACGCGAAGGCCAACTCGGAGACGCGCTCGGCGCGCGGCGGCGGGCCCTCCTCCCGCCGGTAGTCGAGCTTCCGCGGGCAGTACGCCGCGACGGCGAGGTCGCTGAACGTGACGGTCTCGGACACAGTGCCGGATGGTTCCCTCCCCGTATTTGAACGTGCGGAGGGTTCGAATTCAAAAAGAAACGTTCGTTTCCTGGCCTTCCGTGGCGCCCTCCAGGCCTTTCTCCTTCACGTCGGCGGTCATCCGCTCGGAGACCGCGTCGCCCAGCGCGTCCTCGAAGGCCGCGCGGAACCGGTCGTTCGTCCGCCGCCGGTCCCGTTGGGCCTCGACGACGCGCCGGTAACGCCGGACCGTCGAGGCGGCCACGTCGAAGCGCTCCGCGAGCTCCGGGACGCTCGCGCCCGCTTCGAGGCCCTCGCGGAGCGCGTTCAGGTCGAACGGCGCGTCCGTGTCGCGCTCGCGGAGGAGGTGGAGCTCGACCCGCGCCCGGGCCACCGTCTTCGCCAGCGAGTCGTCGCCGAGCTCGCGGGCGATTTCGGCGTCGGAGTCGCCGTCGTAGAACCCCTTCACGACGGTGGCGAGTTCGTCGTCGTCCAGCGAGGTGTTGAACCCGAGAGCCTCGCGCATGGAGGCGACAGCCTCCCGGAGGCGTTCCTCCGACTCGGGGTCGGGCGAGAGCGACCCCCGGGATTCGGCCTGACGCTCCGTGACCGTCTCCTCGCCGGTCACGTCAACGAAGATATCGCGGAGGTCTCCGGTCTTCTCGTCCATGTACGGGCAGTAGGGAGCCTCGCAGCGTAAATAGCTGTCGCCGCTGCAGGT
>JBEQBK010000038.1:0-18427 GCA_041639855.1 Halobacteriaceae archaeon
GTCGAGGCGATGCTGGCCGACCTCTACCCGAAGTCGACGGTCGTCACCGGGAGCGGGGAGTTCGCCTCGCTCACGGACTCGACGCTCTCGCTCGCGGTGGCGCTCGCCGCCGCCGTCGTCGCGCTCGTCGTCGGGACCCTCTTCGTGGCGACGACGATGGGCATGGAGCTCGCCGCCGACCGCGAACAGTTCGCCACGCTCGCGGCGGTCGGCCTCTCGCGGCGCTCGCGGGGGACAGTCGTCGTTGCACAGACGCTGACGGTGACGCTTGCGGGCGGGCTGTTGGGAATCGGTCTCGGGTGGGGCGTCGTCGCCCTGACGAACAGCGCCGGCGAGTCGCTCGTCGGGGCGGGAACCGTCGCGGCTTTCCCGCCGGCGCTGGCCGTCTACGGTCTCGTCGTCGCAGTCGTCATCGGCCTGCTGGCGGCGCCCTACCTGCTCTGGCTGAGTGACCGAAGCGACCCCCTCGAACACCTATGATAGCCAAGTTCCGCGCCGTGGCCGGGCTCGCGCTCGCGACGGTCCGCCACGACCGGGCGCGAACCGTGCTCGCCGTGCTGGGTGTGGCGCTCGCGGTGCTGGCGACGACCCTGCTGGGGAGCGTCGGCTACGGCGTCGTCGAGACGGGACAGGAGAAGTTCGACGCCTCCGGGCGGGACCTCTGGGTGACGGGCGGGCCGGTCCGCATCGCGCCGGGCGGAGTGGGCGGCTTCGAGAGCCAGCTCGTGGACGCCCACGGGGTCGCCACCGAAATCAACGAGCGCGAAGACGTCCGGACAGCCGTGCCGTTAGCCTTCCAGACGGTCTACGCCGGGACTGACCCCCGGGAGCTGGAGACGTATCTCGCGGTCGGCGTCCCCGGCGCAGGCGGGCGGAACGTACAGGTGGTCGAAGGCCGCGGCTTCTCGCGGGGTGGGGGCGTCCACTACGCCGGGGGGAACTACACCGGGAACTTCACCCACGAGGCGCTCGTCGACCCGCGGACGAAGACGGCGCTGAACGCGAGCGTCAACGACACCCTCTACGTCGGTGGGACGACGCTCGGCGCGCGCGAGCACCCCTACGAGGTAGTCGGCGTCACCCCGACGTTCTCGCGGTTCCTCGGCGCGCCGACAATCGTCGTGCCCCTCTCGGAGCTCCAGACGCTGACCGGCGCCGCGAGCGCGGACCGCGCGTCGATGATAACGGTGAACCTCGAAGACGGCGCGGACCCCGAAACGGTCGCGGCGGCCTTAGAGGAGACGTACCCGGAGCTGGACGTGCGCACGAACCAAGAGCAACTCCAGTCCGTGGTCGCCCAGCGTGCGCTGGTCGTCCTCGCGGGCGGGGCGCTCGTCGTGCTGGCGGTGCTCGGCGGGGCGGCGCTCACGCTGAACCTGCTCTCCCTGCACGTCTACCAGCAGCGCCGGACCCTCGCCGCGGTCCGCGCGACGGGCGTGTCGGCGCGCACCCTCGTGGGTATCGTCGCCGGACAGGGGGTCATCATCGGCGCGCTGGGCGGGCTGGTGGGCGTGGCGCTCACGCCGCCGCTCGCGCGTGTGCTGAACGCGCTGGCCTACCAAGTCGTCGGGTTCGAGGGACTCGTCCGGGTGCCGCCGTGGGCCCTGCTTGCGGGCGGGGCACTCGCGCTCGTCATCGGCACGCTGAGCGCCGCCGTCTCGGGGTGGCGCGTCGCGCGCGCCGACCCGCTCGCGGCGCTCCGCTGACCACGTTTTTAAGCTTCGTGGGGGTCTATCGGGTGGTATGCCCTCCCGCTCCGGCAACCTCTACGTCAACGCAGTGATCGGCGCCGTCGTGACCGTCGTGACCGCCTTCCTCCCCTTCTCGCCCGTGCTGGGTGGGGCCGTCGCGGCCTACCTCGAAGGCGGGGACCGCGACAGGGGGCTGAAGACGGGCGCCGTCTCCGGGGTGTTCGCGTCGCTGCCGCTCGCGCTCGTCGTTCTCGCCGTGTTGTTCTTCGTCCCCTTCCTCTTCGCGCTCGACCCGAGCGGCGTCGCGGGAATCGGCGCCCTCTTCGTCGTGTTCATCGTCCTCGTCGTCGTCGGGCTGGTCGCGGCCTACACCGTCGGTCTGAGCGCGCTCGGCGGCGTGTTGGCAATCGCGTTGCTGGAACGGGAGTAGCGAGGTCGCACAGAGACCTCGGACACCGAACGTCGGGTCGCGCCGTGAGGACCGCGAACGGACGTGAGCGCCCGGAAAACCCGAGGGAACGGCCCGTTCGGGTTTCGAATCCCCGTGTCACTCGGCCTCGCATTTCTCCCGCGCCGCCGCGACCAGCAGGGGAAGCGTGATAGTCGCGTCCCCGTACACCGTCGCGTTCCGCCCGGCCTTCTCGATTTTACCCCACGAACGTGCCTCGTCCAGAGTGCACCCGGAGAGTCCGCCCGTCGCCTCGGGGTCCATCGTGAGCTGCACGGCGTACTCGTAGGCCTTCGGCGCGACGAGCATCGTCTGGAGCGTGAAGTTCTTCGGCACCCCGCCACCCACCACCAAAGCGCCGGCGTGCTCGGCCTCGAAGGCCTGGTCCGTCAGGTCGGACATGTCGTCGAGTGCGTCGAGGGTGAACGACTTGGTCTGGGAGTACATCCACGCCTGCAGCCCGAGCACCGAGTCCTGCACTGCCGGGCAGTAGATGGGCACGTCGTTCTCGTAGGCGGCAGCCGCGACGCCGGCGTCCTCTTCGATTCCCTGGGCCTCGTTCACCCGGGCGTTGGCCTTCCCGAGTGTCTCGGTCAGTCGCTGGATGCTCACGGTCCCCTCGTCGTTGAGCGGAGGGAACACCTCTTCGCGGAGGTGGCTCTCGAAGAGCGCGAAGTGCTCCTGGGGGAGATAGACGTTGTATATTCGGTCGACCTCCTCGTCGCGGAGCTGCTCGTCGAACTCCTTGGCGCTCCCCTCCTCGGGGTGGGCGTGGCCGTGGTGGTGTTTCCCGCCGACGGCTTCGATAGTGTCGTGGGTGAGGTTCGCGCCCGTCGTGATGAGGGCGTCCACGTAGCCGTCCCGTATCAGGTCCGCGACGAGGCCGCGCATCCCGCCGGGGACCATCGCGCCGGCGAGGCCCATGAAGACGGAGACGTCGTCGTTGCCGAGCATCTCGGCGTAGATGTCCACGGCCTCGTGGAGCGCCGCCGCGCCGATGCCGGCGTCGCCGTAGGCGTCCGCGAGGTCCCCGACGCTCATTCCCCCGTGAACGCCGGTGTGACCGATGGGGTCCTCGTGGAACTCCTCGCGCTCGGGCGTCTCGTGCTCGTCATCGCTCATACAGACACGGGGGGCGAGCCCCGTTTCAACTAATCGGTAGCGACCGCGCCGCGCGGCGGATAGCCCGACCCACCCCCGTTCGCGGCAGGTCCGGCCCGACCGAACCCGGAAGGTTCAGGCGGGGCCGCGCGTAATGTCCGCCATGAGCGAACCCGGCGCGAACGCGGAGGAGTCGAAGACGCCGCCGCGGTCGATGCTGTTCGCCCTGGCCCTCGGCGGGCTCGTCCTCCCGGGCGTGGTGAGTTACTTCCTCGCCGGCGCGGGCTTCCCGCTCCTCTCCGATTTCGTCTTCGTGAGCGGGTACGCCGCCGCCGTCTTCGTCGGCTGGTACGGCTGGATTCGGCCCCTCGATATTTCCGGGCCGGACTGAGCCCGCCAAGAACGGAAATTTCAAGGGCGTATCGGCGCGTCGACTAGGTAATGGACGCGCTCGTGCCGCTCCAATTCGTAGATAGCTTTGTCCGGCAGTTCAACGTGGGGCAGGTCCTGTTCGCCGCCTTCGTGCTGTCGGTGCTGGGCTCGCTCCCGCTTAAGTCGATCAAGCTGGTGGCGTTGAACACAATCGTCTTCGGGTTCCTCTTCGTCGCGACGCCCTCCAGCATGGCGCCGTTCCACTACCGGCTGCTCGGCATCGGACTCATCGTCGCCGCGCCGGTGCTCTACACCGCCAGCCGTCGGTGACGGTCACCCACAGCTAACGTCACGTCGTGGGTGTTCACGCCGACTAATCGTCCGCGACGACCGCACCGTTCCCGAGCAACTCGTCGTAGCGAGCGCCGGTCTGCTTCAACGTCGCTTCGGTGTGGAGCCGTTCGTGGGGTACGTCGATGTAATCCGCGGCGAGCTCGTCGATTTTCGCGTCCACCGCCGCCGATTCCCGGCCATGGACCATCGTGAAAAGGTTGTACGGCCAGTCCTGTGCCGGGCGGCGCGGCCGGTGATAACAGAGCGTCACGAAGGGCAGGGACCCCACCCGCTCGCCGACCGCGTCCAGCTCGTCGTCGGGCACGTCCCAGACGACCATGCAGTTCGAGTCGAAGCCCGTCGCCAGGTGGTTCACCACACAGCCCACCCGCTTGAGACAGCGCCGGGCCAAGAGGTCCCCGACCGCGTCGATGACGGTGTCCGTCGGTGCGCCCACGGCGTCAGCGATGTCGGCGTAGGGCGTGGGCGAAAGCGGGAAGCCGTCCTGAATCTCCAAGAGTAGGTCGGCCTCCAGACCGGTGAGCTCCTCGCGGGCGTCCTCGACGCGGGTAGCGCTCGCCGCCGTCCGCTCGGAGGCGCCGTCGGCGATGGCGTCGGCGTTCACCACCGGGAACTCCAGGTCGATGTAGTAGTCCGTCCGCATCGGCAAGTCGAGCACCGAACAGCCCGTCCGCTCGGCGATGTCGTCGAGAATCGCGGCGCGGCGCTCCGGGGTGCCGGCTGTGACGACGAACCACATGTTCCACTCGTGGGCGCGCCGGTAGTTGTGGTTCACCTGCCGGTGACCGTTGACCACATCGGCAGCGGCGTCGAACTCCCCGTCGGGCACCGAAATCGCGGCCAGCGTCGAGGAGCCGATGACCGGCGGGTTGAGCACCGCACCGAAGCGCCGGAACACGCCGCGCTCGCGGAGCCGGCGGACCCGCTCTAAGGCGTCTTCCTCGCTCGTGCCGATACGTTCGCCCACCCGCCGGAACGGGCGGCGCTCGACGGGGAAGCCGCTCTGGTAGCCGTCCACCAGCTCGGCGTCGGCGTCGTCGAGGCCGGCCCGCCAGTCGGCGTCGTCCATTACCCACGTTTGGGGCGGGCGGCTCCTACCCTTTTCGGAAGGTACCGGTCGCGCGGACGAGCGACCAGGTGCGAAGGTATCGGTCGCGCGAAGAGTGCGAAGGCACCCGACGCGCGGACGCCAGCGCCGGGGAACTTGCCGAGGGTTTTTCGATGCGCACCCCAATACGGCGAGTATGAGCGCGCTACGAGAGCACGGCGAATGGCCACTCAAACGCCTGATGACGGAGGTCGTCGGGACGGGTCCGAAGTCCGCGGAGGACATGAACAGGGAGCAGGCGACGGAAGCGATGGCCCGCATCCTCGACGGCGAGCCCGACCACACCACGCTGGGGGCCTTCTGGCTGGCGAACCGCTGGAAGCACAACACGCCCGAGGAGCTGGCGGGGTTCTCAGACGTCATCCGGGAGACCAGCGTCGAGGTCGCGGCCCCCGACTGCGACCCGGTCGACTGCGGCGCTAACTACGACGGGAAGGGCCGCTCCGCGCTGCTGGGTGTCGCGGCGGGCGCCGTCGCCGCCGCCGCGGGCACGCCGGTTGTGGCCCACTCCGGCGACAGGGTCCCCACGCAAAAACAGGACGCCTACAAGCACGTCCTCGACGAACTGGGCGTCCGCACGGACCTCGAACCGGAGGAATCGGCCGATATGGTCGACGAGACCGGCTTCGGCTTCTACTACCGCCCGAACTTCGACCCCGGCACGGAGTCGCTCCACGAGCGCCGCGACATGATGGGCGTCCGGAGCTACGTCAACACCGTCGAGACGCTGATGAACCCCGCGGACGCCGACGTGCATCTGGGCTCCTTCTACCACCTCGCCTTCGCGAAGCGAATCATCGAGACGTTCGAGTTGATGGAGTCCCAGTCGGTGGACTCGGTTGTGATGTTCCAGGGGATGGAGGGCTACGACGACATCCGGCCCGGCTCCACGACCGTCGCCGTCGACCGCGGCGACGGCGTCGAGGACTTCGAAATCAGCACCGCGGCCTACGGGATGGACGTCGAGAGCGAGGATTTGCAGGTCGAGGACGTGGCGGCCGGCTCCGCGAAGATTACCGAGGGCGTGCTGACCGGCGAGCGCGAGGACGGCTTTGCGGACGCCGTCGCGCTCAACGCCGCCGTCCGCATCTACGCCCGCGAGGACGCCGACGATTTGGACGAGGGTATCGAGATGGCCCGTGAGGCCATCGAATCGGGTGAGGCCGAGGCCGTACTGGAAGACCTGCGGGCGTTCTGAAAGCCGAACGGGGAAGGGCCGGTTTTTTCTTTCAGTCGCGACACGCGAGCAGCGCCACGAGCGTGAGCGCCGCGAGCGTCAGCGGGAGCCCGAAGCCGGGCGTGCCGCCGGACGCCGAGACCGCCGTATCCCCCTCGCCCATTTCGGCGGCGCCGTCGGATTCGCCGTCAGCGGTGCGCTCCGTGGTGGTCGGGGCCACCGCACTCGTTCCCGCAGTCGTCGTCGTAGTCGGGTCGTCCGAGGTCGGCGTCGACGCGTCCGTTGTCGTGGCCGTCGTCGTCTCTGGCTCCGGGAAGAACCCGCCGCCGGCCGACCCGTTCTCGGTGTCGTTCCCCGCCGAACCGTTTCCGGGCGGGACGTCTCCGTCATCAGCCTGTCCGACCCGAAGCGTGGCGCCGGGCGTCGCGGTCACGTCGTAGCTGTTCCCGGCCTCGTCGCCGAGCGCGGCGACGCGGAGCGTTGCCTCGCCGGTGGCGTCGCCGTCGACCGTTCGGACGCGCATCGTCGCGACGCGAACCGACCCGGTTTGCTCGGTGTCCGTGCCGACGACCCGCACCGTCACCGTCCCATCGTCGACCGACGTGTCCCGTAACTGCGGGTCGTTCGGAACCGAGACGTCCGTCACGGCCGCGACGACGGTATCGGGGAAGGCGACGGTGAGGTTGTACGCGCCCACACCGCCCGCCGCGTCCTCGACGACCACGTCGAAGGTCGCCGTCGTGTCGCCCTCGACGGTCCGGTTCGCCGGGTCGAGCCCGACGGCGCTCGCGCCCGCGCCGGCCGCCGTCCCGCTGGCGGCGAGCGCGACCAGACAGACCGCGAGGCCCGCGAGCGCGACGCGTTTCGGTCCCGATGCCATCCGCTTAGGCCCCCGTCGTCGCGAAGAGGGCCTGCACGTCGCCCACGTTGACGGCGCCGTCGCCGTTGAAGTCGAACGCCGGGGCGCTGTGGGTGACGGGGTCGGTGTCCCGAGCGGCGAAGAGCGCCTGCGCGTCGACCACGTCGACGGAGCCGTCCCCGTTCACGTCGTCGTAGGCGCCGTCGTCGTCGGGGTCGGCCATCGTGAGGCCGTTGCCCGTGACGTCGCCGGGCGTGACGTCGAGCGCGCGATTGTCGATGCGCTCGACGGCGTACGCGGAGCCGTTCCGGTCGTAGGGGCCCGCCGTCGCCGCGAGTTCGACGCCGGTCCTGCCGTCGAGGGAGACCCCGGCGAGCTCGACCGTCGCCAGCTCCGTCGTGTCGTCCCCGCCTTCGAGGTCCGCGAGCGCGACCTCAACGTGCGCGGTGCGGCGGTCCTCGCTGTAGGTGACCTCGGTGAGCGCGTCGGTGCCCGCGGCGTCGAGCCCCGCGATGCGGGCCACGTCGCCGTTGCCGACGCTGACGGTGAGCTCGTAGGCGCCGATGCCGTCGGTGGCGCCGGTCGCGTAGACGGGTATCTCGGTCGTGTCGCCGAGCGGTGTGTCGATGCCGTCAGTTCCCTCACCGACCGAAAGCGCGACCGTTCGCGAGGGGTCGGTCAGTTCGCCGTCCGTTTCGAGTTCGGCGTTGAGCACCGCCCGCTCGAAGGACGCCTCGAACTCGAACGCGCTCGTGTCGTACTTGCCGTACAGCTGGATGTCCTCGCTGGCCGCCGCGAGTTGCGTGTACGCGGCCCGGTCGAAGCCGACGGTGACCGTGTCGGCCTCGGCGTCGTGGGAGACGAACGCCGCGTCGAGCGTTCCGGTGGTCGCGTTCATCGCGTAGAACGTCTCGGGGCTCACGCCTTCGACGCTGTCGGGCACGTCGAAGGTAGTCCGGAGCGCGTCGCCCTCGGCGGCGAGCGTCGTCTCGCCCGCCTCGTGGGTGACGCGCCGGATGCGGTTCGTGTCCCCGGGCGCGACCGGGGTGTTGTTCTCGATGTAGTTCACGGCGGCCGTCCCGTACAGCGTGAGGTCGGTGCTCACGGTGGTCTGATTGACCACGTCGACCGAGTAGGGCTGGCCCGGCAGGGCCGACCAGCCGGCCATGTAGGAGTTCAGCGTGACGTTGTACGTCGCCTCGGGGTCGAGGGGTTCGCCCTGTACGTACACATCGGAGACGGGGATGCCGTCGTCGCGGACGTTCACCTCGTAGTGGACGCCGCCGACCTGGAGCGCCGTCTCGTAGCCGTACTCGCCGACCCCCGCCTGCGAGGCGAGCAGATTGCGGAGTTGGGTGCCGCTGAGGGCCTTCGTGACGAGCGTGTTGCCGAAGGGCAACGAGCTGTAGATATCGTCGTAGGTGATTTCGCCGGGGCCGAAGGTGAAGTCGCCGCGGATGCCGCCCGCGTTGGTGATGGCGACGTCGGCGCCGGTCTGCGCGAGGAACGCGTCGCCGATGAGGTTGCCCCACCGGGTCTCGTCCTCGTAGTTCGCGGACGTGGAGTCGAGTTCGACCTCGCTTACGCCGGCAACGGTCGAGAGGTACTCGCCACGGGACTCGTTCACGAGTTGGCTGACCGTCTCGTTCGCCGCCTCGTCGATTGGCGGCGACCCGCCCGCAAGGTCGATGAGGCGGCCGTTCTCGAAGCGCGCCGCCGTGTCGTTCACCGAGAAGTTCGCCTCGGCAACCGCCTCGGCATTACCGCCGGCCTCCATGATGACCGTATCGGAGACCGTGGTCGGGCCGTAGCGCTGTTCGTCGTCGCCGGTGACGATGAGGTCGATGTTATCGGTGTTCCGCGCGAGCTCTTCGGACTCGGGGACGCCGATGTGGGCGCTGGCGACCACGAAGTCGACGTTCTCCTCCTCCTTGAGCTCCGTCGCGATGCGCGAGCCGGCGGTGTTGAAGTCCGTGACCTCGTAGCCGTTCGCGCCGAAGTCGACCGCGGTCTTCGTCTCCACGGCGTCGTCGACGAGGCCGACGATGCCGACAGAGACGTTGCCGCGCTCGACGATGGTGTAGTTCTGCGTGCCGGGGATGTTCGCGTTGTCCTCGCCTCTGATGTTGGCAACGAGCCACGGGAACTCGGAGGCGTCCGAGAACGCCTCGACGGGCTCGAAGCCGAAGTCGAGGTCGTGGTTCCCGACGACCTCCGCGGCGGGGTCGACCTCGTTGAGGACCTGCACCGGAACCGTCCAGTTGCTGACCGGGGAGAGCGAGCTCGGGCTCACCTGATCGCCGCCGCCCACGACGAGCGTGGGCCCGGCGTTGGCCGTCCGACGCTGTTCGATGACGCCCGCCAACTCGCCCATCGCGACCGGGTCCGACACCGCGGTCTGGAGGTCGTTGTAGGAGACGACCGACAGTTCGGAGGCATTCCTCAGAGAGGGGTCCTCCGAGCCGGGGGCGGGTGTTTCGAGGCCCGCGACCTCCGTGGGGTGAATCTGGAAGTTACCGAACGCGAAGTGGACCGGCCCAGTGATCGATTCCACGGAGAGACCCGCCTCCGAGGGCGTCGTCGTGTCGACCGACGCGTCCGTGTCGACCATGACGTCGCCGCTCCCATCGGAGACCAGCCACTCGGTGTACTGGTTCGGGGTTTGGGTGACGTTCACATCGGTGACACGGACGCGGACGCCTTCCCAGCGCTCCGCGCTGACGGCACCGGTGTCGGCCATAACGGGGTCGGGGAGCGCGGACGTGCCGGTGACGTTCACCGAGTCGGCGTCGATGCGGGTGGCGTCGAAGTTCTCGAACGGGGTGCCGTTGACGGTCACCACGTCGCCCATCGAGAGGTCACCGGCGCCCTCGACGATGAGACCGCGCCAGGGACCGGTGCCGTTCTGGATGAAGACGCCTTCCCCGTTGGAACCGGTGACGACGCCTTTCGTCGTGACGTTCTCGCCCGCCAGCGGCGTGTCGTCGCTGTCGTCGGTCGGCTCCTGAATGGCGCTAATGGGAGTGTAGTCGCCGGGCGCGAGCGCCGCCGACCCGCTGTCGTCGGTCCCGGGTTCCTGAATCGCCCCGAGGGACACGGGCCGAAGCTTGAACTCGCCGAACCCGTAGTGGACCGGGCCTTCGACGTGTGAGAGCGTGGCGTTCACGTTGCTCGGCGTCGCGTCGGCGTCGGTGCCCCCCGGCACGATGTCGTCCACAGCGACGGGACTGCTGCCGTCGGTCACGTCCCACTCGCCGTTCTCGTCGGGGGTGGAAGTGGCCGTGAGGTCGGTCACGTTGACCAGAACGCCCTCGTAGGCCTCCGTCCCGGCGTCAGCCGTCGTCACGTCGGCGGCGTCGGGAACCGCGGCGGCTCCGGTGACGCTGACCGACGTGTAGTTGGCCGAGATGTCGAGTTCGGTGAGGCCGTAGTACTCCTTGACGGCCGCGGTGACGTTCACCGTGTCGCCGGCCTCGACCGTGGCGTTCGGTGTTCCGTAGACGTACACGCCCGAGTAGGCTCCGGTGCCGTTCTGGATGTAGAAGCCGTCGGCCGTCGTCGCCGTGACGACACCATCAGTCGTGACGTTCTCGCCCGCGTAGGGCGAGGCGGTGCCGTCGCCGTCGGGTGTCTGTATCTCCGAGATGGAGACGTGCGATGCGCCGTCGTGCTCCGCCATCGCGGGGAGCGGGACTGTTGAAACGACAAGTGCGAGCACACACAGAGCGACCGCGACTCTATATAGTGCCGTTCTGACGGTTTTCTTCATCACGAGTGTCCATTCAAGTCGGCGTTAGGGTTATAAAACATGCTAATAGAGCAATACTAATGTCTGAACGTAGTATTGTATCTAATATAGGAGTACATTCAGGTATATATCTTCGACCGGGGCAAGCGGCAACGTTTTCCGGGCCGCCCGACTTCCTTCTCTACGATGACCGTCGAAGCCACGCTACACACCAACAAGGGCGACATCAAGGTCGAACTGTACGACGAGCGCGTCCCGACGACCGTCGAGAACTTCATCAGCCTCGCGGAGAGCGCAAACGACTACGACGCGGCCGAAGTCGGCCCCGAGGGCGACGCGTGGAAGGACCCCGAGTCCGGCGAGAAGCGCATCGACCCGCTCTACGACGACGTTCCCTTCCACCGAGTCATCGAGGACTTCATGATTCAGGGTGGGGACCCCACGGGAACGGGTCGCGGCGGCCCCGGCTACGAGTTCGACGACGAGTTCGACGACGAGCTCTCCCACGACGGCCCGGGCGTGCTTTCGATGGCCAACTCCGGCCCGGACACCAACGGCTCGCAGTTCTTCATCACCCTCGACGCCCAGCCCCACCTCGACGGCCGCCACGCCGTCTTCGGCGAAGTGACCGAGGGCATGGACGTCGTCGAAGAGATCGGCAACGTCGAGACGGACGCCAACGACAAACCCCTCGACGGTGTGGTGCTCGAATCGGTCGAGATTCACCGATAGCCCGCCGCGAGGCGTCGGTCGTCACCCGACCGGTCGTGTATCGAAGACGAAGCGCGCGCCGTCCCCTTCTTCGAGCGTCACCGTCCAGCCGTGGGCTTCGGCGAGCGACCGAACAATGTGCAGGCCAAAGCCCGTGCCGCCGTTCGAGCTGATGCCGGGGTCGAAGACCGTATCCTGCGTTTCCGGCGGGATACCCACCCCGTCGTCCTCGACGGCGAAGCCCGACTCCGTGGCGACGACACGGACGGTTCCGGCGTCGCCGTGTTCGACGCTGTTGCGAAAGAGGTTCTCGAAGACCCGGCGCAGGCGTTGGGGGTCCGCGAGAACGGAGACGCCGTCGGGCGTTTCGAGCGTCGCGGCTCCGGTGTCGACGGTCGACCACGCGTGTCGGGCGTGCGTGCCGAGGTCGATTTCCTCGGGGTCCGTAACGGTCGTTCCGTCGCGCGCCGCCGTGAGCACGTCCTCGACGATGCGTTCGATGCGCTCTAGGGAGCGCTCGACCGCCGGGAGGTGGTCCTCGGCGTCGGACCCCTCCTCGCGCGCGAGCGCGAGGCGGCCCATCGCCACCGTCAGCGGGTTGCGCAGGTCGTGGGAGACGATGGAGGCGAACTCCTCCAAGCGCTCGTTTTGCGTTTCCAGACGCCACGCGTGTTCGTTGTGCTCGGTTACGTCGCGGCCGACGCCGGCGAACCCGAGCACGTCCTCGCCGTCGGTGAGCAGGCGGCCCGTGAGCTGGAGGCAGACCGGGCCGTCGCCGGTGTCCACGCGCGCCTCCACCACTGTCTCGCCCGTCTCGAAGGCCTCCGCGACGGCCGCGCGGACCCGCTCGTGGTCCTCGGGGAGGAAGAATTCCTCGGGCGACATCCCCCGGAGTTCGTCGTCGTCCATCCCCATTAGGTCGTTCAACCGTTGGTTCCAGTGGACGAGACGGGCGTCGGCGTCGTACACGTAGAACACGTCGTCGAGCGCGTCGAGCGAGCGTTCGACGAGGCGTGTATCGGCCCGCGACATCGTACATAAAAGGGGGTCACACACCACTATCAACGTATCGGGCCGAAAAGGCTGTATTCGCCGCGCGGGAAGCCAACCCGTGTTCCCGTGGCCGGTTCGACGGGTCGTGGTTCCGCCGGAGGTTCGACGCGGCGTCGACAGCCACGTTTCCGAGGCGTTCCCCGACGAGGCCGGTGGCTTCCTCGCCTGCAAACGCCGGGGCAACAGTCTGCACGCCACCCGCCACATCCCGCTTTTGAACGGGTCTGACACCCCGCGACGGCGCTTCGAGACGGTCATCGACGAGCGAGTTCCGCCGCCGCCGCGAGTGTTCTACCACTCCCACACGAGCGCGCGCTCGCCCTCGGGGCTCACCGGCGTCGACCGTCGTTCCATCCCGGAGCCCTTCGCCCTCGTGGTGTTCGCTCCCCACGGTCAGGCTCTGAGCTACCGGCTGTTCAAGCGCCGGCTGCTCCGGTGGCACGAACTCCCGGTCGAGTACCCCGACCGTTCGAGGTTAAAATCTCTCTGACACTTCGTATATACAGTATATACACGCACGAGCGGTTCATGCGTGTACGGTCGTTGCACGAGTAAATATACAAATACAGGACAAGCCTTTTTGTTGGTGAATGGGCTTCCAGATATGTCCGATATATGCGCCCGAAAGAACGCCGTTCGATTGAGAAACCATACAAACGCGATAGCATTCCGGTCGACAACCTGAGGGTGTCCGAATGAGCGTCATCCTCTACGGGCTGGCCGCGGTCATCGTCGCGATGATGGCTATCGGCTTTTGGGTCTCGCGGAAGGTCAAAGGCGACAGCATCAACTACATCGTCGCCGGCCGGGGGCTCATCCTGCCGTTGGCGGCGGCGACGCTGATGGCGCAGTCCCTCGACTCGAACGCGACGCTGGGGAACACTGACCTCGTTGCCTCCGCCGGGTTCTGGGCCGGCGCGGCCCTCCCCGTTGGACTGGCGCTGTGTCTGTTCCTCACGGGCCTGTTCTTCGCCAAGCCGATGAACCGGATGAACCTCACCACCCTGCCGGACTTCTTCCGCCGGAAGTACGGCCGGGCCGCCGAAATCGTGGCGAGCCTCATCATGTCCATCGCGTACGCCTTCCTGCTGGCAGGGAACCTCGTCGCCGGGGGCTACCTCTTCCAGACGTTCGTCGGCACGAGCTTCCAGCTGGGCGTCTTCATCATCGCGGGCCTCGTGCTCGCGTACACCGTCGCCGGCGGCCTCTTCGCCGTCGCCTACACCGACGTCATCCAGGCCGGCGTCGCGTTCGTCGGTTCGATGGCGCTCATCGTCTTCGTCGCCACCCAGTTCGGGTTCACCATCCCGCAGGGGATGGGGCCGAGCAACCTCGGCCAGCTCACCGACCCGAGCCAGGGCGCCTACATCAACCTCGCGACCATCGTCGCGCTGGGCTTGGGTGACATCGTCGCCATCGACTTCATGGAGCGCGTCTTCGCCGCGAAGGACCCCGAAACCGCACGGAAAGCCTGCTTCATCGGCTCCGCGGGCACGCTCGTCATCGGGATTCCCTTCTCCATCGTCGCGCTCTCCGCGAACCCGATCCTGAACTCGCTGGGCGTGCAGGCCGGCGACCAGGCGGTGCTGTACGCGCTGTTGCAGAACGCCGTCCCGCCGTGGCTCGCGGCGCTTGTTCTGTCCGGTATCGTCGCCGCGTCCTTCTCGACGAGCGACGGGGCCATTCTGGGCACGTCCTCGGTCATCGCGCGCAACGTCGGCGGCATCCGCGTCGACGAGAGCACGAGCCCCGAAGAGCGAGAGGAGAGCGAAGTCAGCGGGTTCTTCGGCTCCGAGAGCGACAAACTGCTCACGGTCACGCGTCTGATGGCGGTTCCGGTCACTCTGCTGGGCATCTTCTTCGCCATCCAAGTGTCCGCGACCGGGATGTTGCTCGTCCTCGCCTTCGACATCATGCTTGCGGGCGCGTTCGTACCGCTGGTGATGGGTATCTACTGGTCCGACATGGCCAACACCCCGGCGGCGCTGGCCTCGATGCTCTCGGGCTCGCTCGTCCGGCTGGTTCTGTTCACGCTGGTACCGACGACGTACGCCTACGAGAACACGCTCCTCTACATCCCCAACGACATCTTCACGGCGTCCTTCGACGGTCTCCCGACGTTCATCGCGGCCGCCGTGAGCCTCGTGACCTTCGTCGTCGTCGCCTACGCGACGAAGGACTCCTACGACGCGCGCACCCTCGACCGCGAGGGACGGCGCACCGTGGTCGCGGGCGGCGACGACGAGTAAATACGGATTTATACTTTTCTAGCGATACACCTAGAGGTTTATACCCAAGAAGGGCGGTAGAGCAACCGTCCGTATGATTCGATTCGGCAATCCGGTGGGTTCGTCGTGAGGGGCGATGACCTCCGGATGCGACGGAAGGCACAGCAACTGGGTTCCTCGACGCTGGCGGTGACGGTGCCCGCGGAGTGGGCCCACCGCCACGACCTCTCGAAGGGCGACGAGCTCGTCGTCCAGCGCGACGAGAACGGCAGTTCCCTGCTCGTCACGCCCGACGAGCCGACCGACGAGGACACGGCAACAACCATCGACGCCGACGCGATGAGCGCCGACGCTCTCTCCCGGGCCGTCGTCACCCAGTACGTCCTCGGTCGCGGACTCGTCCGCATCGAGGCCGACACCGCGCTCGACGCCGCCCACTACGACGCGGTCCTCGAAGCCGAGCGCCGCTTGATGGGTCTGGGCGTCGTCGAGGAGTCCCCCGACCACATCACGGTCCGCTGTTCGGTGGCGCCTGATGACTTCGAGCTCCCGACCCTCCTCGGGCGGCTGGGCCGCACCGAGGCGACCATCCGGTCGAACGCCGTCGAGGCCCTTCTGGAAGGGAACGCCGGCGCTGCCGAACGGGCGGGCAACCGGATGCCCCAACTGGAGAAGCTGTTCTTCCTCTTTCTCAGGCTGGTGTTCGCGACCTACCGGAACCCCCGCCTCAACCGGGCGGTCGGCGTCGGGACGGGATTCCCGCTCATCGGCTACCGCTCGGCCGCGCAGGACGTCTCGCTGATGGCGGGCATCGCCGACGACATCGCCGCTATGGTCGCCGAGCGGGAGACCGAACCCCTGACCGGCGAGGCCGCCGAAGGCGTGAAAGCGGTCCACGACGCGCTCGACAGCGCGGCGCGCAAAGCCCGCGAGGCCGTCATCGACCCGGACTACGAGCAGGCCGTCGAGGCGCGCGAGTCCCTGGCCCGCGTGGACGAACGCTCCACGGCGGCCATCGACCACCTCGAAGCGGAGCGCCCGGAGCCCCTGTTGGTTCTCCACCGTGCACACGTCCTCTTCGAGCGGAGCGCGCGCCACGCCGGCGACACCCTCGACGTGGCGACCCACCTCGCCTTCCGGGAGAGCCCCGATGTCGTCACCGGTGATTAAGGTGTATTAGGACACTCGAACCGTACGAGCATGCATTCGTTGGGGGGTAGCGATAGAACATCACCCAAGAAAGCCTTTAGTGTGTTCTCGGAGTCCGAATTGATAGAGCAAGAAAGAGCACGTTCGTGCTCTGGATTGCGATAGAAGGAGACAAACGAACATATGTCCGACGAGAAATCAGGCGAAGACATCTACGGTGACGCGTACAAGGAAGCGAACGAACCCATCTTCAGCGGTATCCCCTCGTTCCTCAAGCTGCCCGAGGTCGAGCGCGACCAGTTGGAAGAAGAGGACGTCGATATCGGGATTCTGGGTGCGCCACTCGACACGGCGACGACCATCCGCCCGGGCACCCGCTACGGCCCTCGGGCCGTCCGCGCAGCCTCGACGGTCCCTTCGCCGCCCTACGAGCACTTCAACATCGAAACCGGCGTCGACCCCTTCGACTCGTTCAAAGTCGCGGACACCGGCGACGCGCAGGTGTCGCCCGGCGATACTCGGGGCAGTCAGTTGAACATCGAGGACGCCGTCTACGAGGTCAGTGAGCAGGCGACCCCCATCGTCATCGGCGGCGACCACTCCATCTCGTACCCGGACATCAAGGGCTGGGCGGAGGCCAACGACTACGACGACATCGGCCTCATCCACTTCGACTGTCACGCCGACACCGGCGACGACGGGCTCACCGGCTTCGAGTACGACCACGGCGCGTGGGTCAAACGTGTCTACGACGACGACCTGATGGCCGGCGAGAACTACACGCTCATCGGCCCTCGTGGCTTCTGGCCCGGCCCCGACACCTACGAGGAGATGCGCGAGGCCGGCATGAAGTGGTACACCTCGATGCAGGTCGGGAACATGGACCTTGACGACATCGTGAAAGACGCCGTCCAGCGCGCCACGGACGGGACCGACGCCGTCTGGGTCTCCTTCGACGTGGACGTGATGGAGCCGGCCTACGCCCCGGGCACCGGCGAGCCCGAGCCGGGCGGACTCATCCCCCGCGAGGCCATCTACATGGTCCGCGAGGTCGTGAAGGCCCTCGACCCCGAGAACTTCGGCTTCGACGTGGTCGAGGTCTCGCCGGCCTACGACACCAGCGACTCCAGCTCTTACAACGGCGGCGTCACCAGCGGCCTCGCAAACCGCCTCATCATCGAAGTGATGGGGAGCATGGCCCTCGCGGAGAAAGGCCTCGACGAGGGTTCGCCTATTGAGCCCAAGGAGTCCCTCGGCCCGAGCGAGGAGGCCGAAGCGCCGGCGGACGACTGAAGCGGCGACGCCCGAGGGTAACCGCGGTTTTTAACCTTCTTTGATGGCTTGTAGCGCAGAATGGCAGACGAGGACGACGAGTTCGCCGATCTGCGCGCCGAGGAGGGGAACGCCATTCTCCGGCTGTTCGGCGAGTACGGCCGCGGACAGCTCCCGCAGTTCGTCGTCGGCGGTTTCGCGAGCGTGCTTCAGATGTCGATGGAACTGGTGCCGGCGTTCGTGCTCTCCATCGCCATCGACGCGCTCTTCTTCGATACGCGCGGGTTCTCCCTTCCCTTCGTGCCCGCCGCGTGGCTCCCCGACGCCAAACCCGAGCAGTTCCTCCTCGCGACCGGAATCATCGGCGTCGCCTACGCCTGTAACTCCGTCTTCGGCTGGCTGAACAGCTACATGTGGAACAGCTTCGCCCAGCACTTCCAACACGAGGCCCGCGTCGACACCTACGACGCGCTCCAGCGGCGCTCGACCGACTTTTTCGACAACAAGCAGACGGGCGAGGTGATGTCCATCCTGAACAACGACGTGAACCAACTGGAGAGTTTCCTGACCAACAACCTGAACACGCTCATCGTCATCGTCGTCCGCGTCGGCGGGATGGGCGCGGTGATGTTGCTCATCAACTGGCGCCTCGCGCTCATCCCCGTCGCCGCCATCCCCCTGCTGGCGCTGGTGAGCTACTACTTCGTCAACGCCATCCACCCGAAGTACCAGGACGTGCGCTCCTCGGTGGGGGCGCTGAACTCCAGACTGGAGAACAACATCGGCGGCATCGAGACGGTCAAGGCCTACACCACCGAGCGCTTCGAGACCGGCCGGGTGCGGGACGCCTCGGGCGATTACTTGGACGCGCAGTGGGACGCCATCACCACCCGTATCCTCTTCTTTCCCACGCTGCAGGCCGTGACGGCCGCGGGCTACGTCGCCGTCTTCGGCGTCGGCGGCTGGTGGGTGGTGACCGGGAGCCCGCCCCATCCCTTCTTTACGGGGACGCTCACGGCGGGGAACCTTGTGCTCTTCCTCAACTACTCGCGGCGCTTCGTCTACCCGATGCGACAGTTCGGCGAGATTCTCAACGGCTACCAGTACGCCGAGGCGGCCAGCGAGCGCATCGTCGGACTCCTCGATTCCGAACCCC
>JBEQBK010000039.1:0-17901 GCA_041639855.1 Halobacteriaceae archaeon
GGCGCGACTGGAAGAACTGGGCTGACTACCGGTTCGGTGTCCACTCCTCGCAGGCGTCCATGTCGTCCATGACCTCGGAATCGAGGCCACAGTACGGCTGGATGCCGTTCTCGGTGCGGACGTAACGGAAGTGCTCGCAGTTGCCACAGTACTCGTCGGCGGGGGTCGGCGACTCGGGCGCGGCCGTCCCGCTGACCTCGGCGCCCTCCGAAGCGGCGAGCGACTGGATGTCGTCGTCCACGACGCCGCCGTCGGCGGAGTGGTCCGCCACGTCGGGGCCCGATTCCTCGCCCACGTTGCCGAAGACGGCAGCACCACCGGAACCGAACGCGGCGCGGGCGTCCGCGGCGGAGTCCGCGGCGACCTCGACGGTTCGGGTCTCGCCACCCTCGGTGAACTCCATCGTCACCGTCCCGCCGGGGTCGTTCCGGGTCTTGAACGTCGCGACGGCGGTGAACAGACACCAGAAGACGACGAGCGTGCCCAGCGAGTAGCAGACGATGACCACGAGCGCCGCACCCGTCGGGGCGTAGCCCGCAGTGAGCCAGCCGTCGGGGTAGACGGCGCGGAAGGCGAGCACGCCGACGACCGACAGGCCGGCACCGACGGCAGCGGCGAGCCGCTCCGTACGGCCCGCGGGGAGGACGGTGAACACGCCCACGAAGACGGCCGGGAGACCGAGGCCGGCGAGGACCCCGGCGGTTTCTCTGGCGGCCGCGGCCGCGTCGGTCGTCTCGGGGTTCGCGGTCGCGAGCGTGAGAATCCCGCCGAGGACGAGGGCAGCGCCCGCGAGGAAAAGCCCCGTTCCGAGCGCGACCCGGCGGCGGCCGGCCTCACCGGCGCGGCGTTCGTACGCCTCCGCGAGGCTGGTCATAGCGAAGAACAGTCGTGCAACGGCAAAAAAGGTGCGTCAGACGTGCGGACGACGGCCGGAGCGTAAAGCCTAATCGGGGCAGCGCCGAAGCGGGCGTATGGCCGACGACGAGGAATCCGAAGAGGAGGAGGCGCCCGCCGTCGAGTTGGGCGAGGGCGCGAACGTCGCGGGTGCGCCGCTGGCCCGCGTCGCACACCGCCTGCAGTGGGGCATGGAAAAGAGCGGTGTGCGCGAGCGCGAGGGCGACACCGAAATCCGAACGCCCGAAGGGCCGACGACGCTCTCGGAGCTCTTAGACGACGTTGACGTGCCCTACTTCGAGAGCCGACAGGAGTTCGTCGAGGCCGTCCGCGCCGAGGCCGGCGTCGGGCCCGTCGACTAGAACAGCGCGAGTAGCGCCGCGGTCGTGTTGTTGGCGGCGCCCGGTTGGGCGGCCTCGGGCGCAATCGTGAGTGCGACGTAGATGAGCCCGAATATCGTGGCGTTGTACGCGCCGTGGGCTATCGAGGGCACGACGATGTTCCCCGTGCGCTCGTACACCGCGCCGAAGACCAGACTCGGGAAGAAGAGCACCGATATCGAGACGAACAGCGCCGCGGGCGAGCCGGCGAGAGAGACGATGTGCGCGGGCGCGAAGCCGAGACTCGCCAGCGCGATGGCCGCGGGCGCCGAGAAGGTCTCGCGGAGCGTGGTCTGAATCACACCCCGGAACAGCAGTTCCTCACCGGGGCCGATGAGCAGGAAGGAAAGCGGGATGAGCGCGAGCAACACCTCCGGCTGCTGGAGGAGCGCCTGGTCGGTCCGCTCGGCGGTCGGCGCGTCGCCGAGTTGGATGACGACGAGCAGCGTCATCGCCAGCAGGAACGCACCGAGATAGCCCGCGAGCCCCCAGCCGATGTCCGAGAGCGAGGGGACCCGGGCGCGGACGTAGTCGAAGGACTTCCCCCGCAAGCGAAGATAGAGAAGCGCCGCGAGCGGGAAGGCGATTCCTTGGAGCGTGACGAGGCTGAGAACGACCGTCGCGACGGGTGAGAGTTCGACCCCCACAGCGACGAGGGGAACGATGACGACGACGCCGACCGGCACCGAGAGCAGAAAGCCCGCGAGGGCGACGAGCGCCGAGAGGCCGATCGCCGCGCCCGGCCGGTCGTGGAGGGAGGCAGGAAGGAATGCCATGCCGGAAGGTTGGCCGGAGTCGGGTTAAATCATTCCGTGAACGCCGAGAGGTTCGACTGCGTGCCCGCGACCATCTCCGATTTCCGGCGCAGAGCCGTCTCCGAAACGGGAAGGCGAGGCACGATTTCCGAGACCGCGCCGTGGAGCGTCTGTGCGAGGCCCCCCTCGCCCTCGAAGGCGTTTCTGACCGACTCGCGTATCTGCCACACCCCCACGGGCGCCCAGTACTCGTCGGAGACTTCCCGCAGGACGAGCGCCTTCGCCTGCCGGCCGATTTCCTCTAAGTGTTCCAGCACTCCCAAACGGGCGGCGTAGTACGCGCCGGCGGTCTCCTCGACGTATCCGGTTCGCCCCTCGTAACCCTCGTGGGCGCTCGCCATCCACACCTGTCCACTCGGGTCCGGGTTCCAGACGCTGCCCGGTGATTTCATTTCCACCAGCTCGAACTCCCACTGGCCGGGGGCCAGCAGGACCCAGTAGCGATTGCCCATGTACTCGTTCATCCAGACGCGGGGCTTGTCCACGGAGGGATTGTTCCTGATCTGGCCCCGCAGATACTGGCCGACGGTGTCGTCGACGGCCGTAATCGACCATCTAGTGGGGACGAGCTTCCGGTTCTCGGCCTCGCCGAGCGCGCCCACCGAGAGGATGTTGTTGATGTCGTAGACGTCCATCCCCCGGCGATAGAGGTAGGTCATCGCGCCCTGGGCCTGCCAATCGTCGTCCTCCAGGGTCTTCTGGACCTGTGTGGGGACATGGGGGTTCTCCGTGAGCTTCGCCGTATCGGCGCTCGCCTGCGGGCCGGTTGGGGTTGTCACGTCGTCCAAGTCCCACTCCAAATCGGGATTGCCGGAAAGACCGATTTCCACGCCAACTGGGCTGTCGGCGATAGCGACCTCGCGTTGGGTGCCCACGAAGCCGTCCCACGTATCGTGGACGGCGGCGTCGGCGCGGTGACTGGAGTTCAGCAGGCCGGTTCGCCGCTGGAGGACGTTCTCGATGCCGAGCCCTTCGCCGTACCACGTCGAGCTGGTCGCGAAGGACTCGGGGTCCCCCTGTGAGTCCATCGGGGAGAGGATACCGGTCGAGACTTCGGGGTAGCCCGTGTGGCTGACGAACACCGAGGGGGCCTCGGAGCCGAAGGAGTCACCCGAGGAATCGAAGGACGCGGACACATCATCGAGGTAGTCCAGAATCTCGTAGGACTTCTCCTCCGCGAGGTGTCGCCGCTCGGCCGCGGCGTCCCGTTCCATCCCCTCGATGTAGTCGTCCAGTCGCACACTGAAAGGATGCGCGCGCTCCTACAAAAACCGATTGTCGCCGGAGGTATAAAACCACCTGAAAAACCATTAAGGAACACCCCCGCGAACGTGGTATCATGTACCGCGTACTGGTGCCGGTAGACGGCGACGAGGACCGTGCAGGGGCACAGGCGGACGCCGTGGCGAACCTGCCCGGCGGGGATGAGACGATGGTGACCCTGCTCCGGGTCTGTTCCTCACGGGGGGAGGCCGCCGCGATGGACGTCTCGAAGACGGCGTCGGGCGCGCTCGCCACACAGATTCTGAAAGACGAGGGAGTCCGCGTCGAATCCCAGACGCGGGTCGGCGACCCCGCGGAGGAGATACTCTCGACCGCCGAGGACGTGGACGCCGACGCCATCGTTCTCGGCGGTCGCAAGCGCTCGCCGCTCGGCTCGCTGCTGTTCGGGAGCGTCACTCAGGCCGTCGTCGTGGACGCGACGCGTCCCGTGACGGTCACGGGCGCCGAATCAGCCGAATCCCCCACCCATGAGTGTGCGGACTGCGGTGAGACGTACTACGCCGACACGGACACCGGTATCGCGACCTGCCGGCGCTGTGGCGGCACCCATGTCGAGCCGACCGAAGAGGCGGCTCCCGAGGCGTAACTAGTCCGCCTTCGCCTGCCACTCGCGGACGCCGTCCGCCGAGACGCCCTCCACGTCCTCGGAGAGCTCGTCGGGGTCGGCCTCGATGAGGTCGCCGACGTTCTCGACCCCCGCGTCGTCCAGTTTTTCCGCCGTCTTGGGGCCGATGCCGTCGATTTCGTCCAGCCCGCGGCGGGCACGATACTCCTGGTAGTTACAGATGGGACACCCGAGTTCCCAGGGCTCGTCGTCGTTGTGGACGAGAAGCTCGGGCAGGTCGTGTTCCTCGCATCTGGCGTCGGTGACTTCGATTTCGCCGCGCCGGGGGAGCGGGAGCGAGTAATCGCACTCGGGGTAGCGCGTACAGCCCACCAGTCTGGAGCCGTTCGGCAGGGTTTTGATGGCGAGCTCGCCGCCTTCCGCCTCGCCGCAGGCCGGACACGTCCCCAGAACCACGTCCTCGGCCGCCTCGGCGCGCTCGAACTGACAGAGCGGACAGCCGTGGACGAAGGTGTCCCGGCCGGCGAGCATCTTCACTTCCTTCAACCCGTGGTCCTCGCAGGTCTCCTCGGTGGCGACGGGTTCGCCGGTGTTCGGGAGCGGCAGGGTGAAATCGCAGTCCGGATAGCCGTCACATCCCACGAAATGCGAGCCGTGACGCGAGCGGCGGAGCAGGAGGTCCTCACCGCAGTCCGGGCAAGGACCCAGCGTCCGGTCCGCCTTCATCGACTCGCGGAGCAACTCCCCGACTTCCTCCCTCGACTCGCCGAGCTCCTCGAAGATGCGTTCGAGGAGCTCTCTTGACTCCTCTGTCACTTCCTCTAACCCTTTCTCGCCCTCGGCGATAGCGGTCATGTCCTGTTCTAACTCGCTGGTCATATCCTCGCTGACGACGAGGTCCGCGAACTCCTCGGCCGCCTCGACGACGGCCATCGCCAGCCGGGTGGGTTTGGGCGGGTCACCCTCGACGTAGCCGCGGTCGTATAATTTTTCGATAGTATTGTGTCGCGTACTTTTCGTCCCCACCCCCAACTCCTCCATGCGCTCGATGAGCCGGGACTGCCCGTATCTGCGCGGCGGTTTCGTCTGTTTCGCCTCCAGACGCGGGTCGGTGACGACGAGCTCCTCGCCCTCCTCGACATCGGGAACGAAGTTCTCGCTCGTGGAGAAGTAGGGGTAGACGGCGTGGTAGCCCTCCTCCAGCAGGCGCTTGCCGTTCGCTTTGAGGGACTCGCCGTCGGCGTCGGCGACGACGCGGAGGTGTTCCCACTCCGCTGGGTCCGCGAGGGTGGCGAAGAAACGCCGGACGACGAGTTCGTACACCTCCCACTCGTCCTCGGAGAGCTCGCCCTTGTTCGGGATGTCCGCCGTCGGGTGAATCGGCGGGTGGTCCGTCGTCTCGGTGTCCCCGCGCGTGGCTTCCAGTTCCTCTTTTTCGAGCAAGGAATCGGCGTCCTCGCCGAAGTTGGGGTTGGCGCTGAACTCGTCCAACAGTTCCTCGGGCTCCAGGTCCTCGGGATAGACCGTGTTATCGGTCCGGGGATAGGTCATGTAGCCCGCGGTGTAGAGGTCCTCAGCGATGCTCATCGCGCGGCCCGCCGAGTAGCCCAGCGAACCGGCGGCGCGGATGAACTGGGTCGTATTGAACGGCGCCGGCGGGTCGTCGGTCCGGGTGCGACGGCGAACGGCCGTTATTTCGGCCGTCGCGGCGTCCAGAAGGGTTTCGTAGGCGGCCGTCGCGTCGGCCTCGTTCCACACCCGCTCCTGTTCTTTCCCGTCCTCGACGTGGAAGCGCTGGGCCTCGAAAGTCTCGTCGTCCTTCGTGAGGTCGGCGAACAGCTCCCAGTAGTCCTCGGGCGTGAACGCCTCGATCTCCCGCTCCTTGTCGACGATGAGCTTGAGCGTCGGGGACTGGACCCGCCCTACCGAGATGAAGTCGTCGCCCATCTGCTTGGCCGAGAGGGAGAGAAAGCGTGTGAGCGCGGCGCCCCACACGAGGTCGACGATCTGACGCGCCTCGCCCGCGGCGGCCAGGTCGGTGTCGAGTTCGTCGGGGTTCGCGAACGCCGTTTTGACCTCGTTTTCGGTAATCGAGGAGAAGCGGACCCGCTTCGCCGGTATGTCGGGGTTCGCGTCCCGAACCAGGTCGAGGGCTTCCTTCCCGATGAGCTCGCCCTCGCGGTCGTAGTCGGTCGCGATGACCGCCTCGTCGGCGTCGCGGGCCAGCGAGCGCAGGACGGCGACGATGTTGTCCTGGGTGGGCTGTGTCACTATCTCGGCGTCCACGAGTTCGCGGGGCTCGGCGTCGCGCCAGTCCTCGTACTCCGGCGGGAAGTCGATACCAACGACGTGGCCCGAAAGCCCCATACAGCGCTTGCCGCCCCACGCGTAGACGTTGACGCCGTTGCGGCGCTCGACGCTCGCACCCCCTTCGCTGAGGATTTCGGCGATGCGTCTGGCCGCGTTCTCCTTCTCCGTGATTATCAGTTCCATCGCTCACCTCGCGCGGACGTGTCTCTCATTGAGGGAGGATATGCGAACACCGTGGGTAAACCTTTCGCGGGCCGTGGGGCACGAAAACCGGCTGCCCGCGGCGGGGAAACGACTATCCCGTCGGCGTGCCGAGTCCGCGTATGTCGCTTCGCTACCGCGCGCAGGGCGTCCTCGGCGGGTTCCTCCTCTTCTCGGTGCTGGCCCTCCTGGCGCTCGCCGGGCCGCCCACACACGTCGACGCGAGTGCCGTACAGCTCCTGCTCGTCGGTCTCTCCGGGGTGTTGATGCTGTTGACCGGCTTCGACAACCCCCTCCGGGAGCGCGTCGGCGGGCTCGAACTGACCGGAGTCGCCGACATCCTCTTGGGCATCTCGCTGCCGCTGAGCGAAGTTGACAACGCGTTGAATGGAGAGTACGTCTTCTTCGTCGTCCTGCTGTTCGGCGGGCTCTTTCTGGCACTCATCGGCGCGGACTACATCCGCGGCGGGAAGTGGTTCAACGTGGCGGAGCCTTAGGACTCCAACTCCTGCCTGAGCAGGCCGTTGACCTGCCCGGGGTCCGCGCTGCCCCCTGTCTTCCCCATCACCTGGCCGACGAGGAAGTTGATGGCACCCTCGTCGCCTTCCTCGTAGTCCGCGACGGCGTCGGGGTTCTCCGCGATAGCCTCCTCGACGGCCTGCTGGACCTCGCTTTCGCCCGTTTTGCCCAGCCCTTCGTTTTCGACGACCTCGTCGGGGGCTTTCCCCTCGTCGAGCATCTCTCTGAGCACCGTCTCGCGGGCGTTCTTCGCCGTAATCTCGTCCTCGGCGACGAGCTCGACGAGGCGGCGAACCTCCTCGAAGCGGTCGTCGATGTCCTCCAAACTCATGTCGCGGTAGTTGAGCTCGCCGAGCAGGTTGTCCGCGACCCACGCCGCCGCCAAATCGGGGTCGAACTCGTCGCAGAGCGCCTCGTAGAAGTCCGCGACCTGCTTGCTGGAGGTGAGCTTCGAGGCCGCCTCCTCCGAGAGGTCGTACTCCTCGCGGAAGCGCTCACGACGAGCGTCCGGGAGTTCCGGAATCGAGATTTCCTCCTTCCAATCCGAGATTTCGAGGGGGGGGAGGTCGGCCTCGGGGAAGTACCGGTAATCGGCCTCAGCCTCCTTCTCGCGCATCGAGACCGTGATGCCCCGACTTTCGTCCCAGTGCCGGGTCTCCTGGGCCACTTCGCGCCCCCGCTGGACGGCGTTCTTCTGACGGGTGACCTCGTAGGCGAGCGCCTGCTCGGCGCCCTTGTGCGAGGAGATGTTCTTGACCTCCGTTCTGTTCGCTTCCTCCAGTTTCTCCTTCGGGACGTTCCCCTCCTCGTCCATCCCCTCAACGAGCGAGATGTTCGCGTCGATGCGCAAGGAGCCGTCGCGGGTGGCGTCGAAGATTCCGAGGTACTCCAGGACCTCCTCCAGTTTCGCGAGGAAGGCGCGCACTTCCTCCGGGCCTCTGAAATCGGGTTTCGTGACGATTTCCATCAGCGGGACCCCGGCGCGGTTGTAGTCCACGAGCGTGTAATCGGCGGTGTCGATGGAGCCGCCGACGTGCTCAATAGAGCCGGGGTCCTCCTCTAGGTGGGCCCGCCGAATCCGGATGTCGCGGCGCTCGTCGCCGACCCGGATTTCGAGCTCGCCGTCCTTGCAGACGGGTGCGTCGTACTGTGTGAGCTGGAAGCCCTTCGGCAGGTCGGGGTAGAAGTAGTTCTTCCGGTCGAAACCCGTTCGCTCGGGGATGTCGGCGTCGATGGCCTTCCCCAACTTCACGGCGGCCTCGACGGCCGCCTCGTTCAGGACGGGCAGGGCACCCGGTAAACCCAGACAGACGGGACAGGTGTTCGTGTTCGGCTCCTCCGATGGGTCGGTCGAACAGCCACAGAAGACCTTCGTGTCGGTTTCGAGTTGGACGTGGACCTCCAACCCGATGACGACGCCGAGGTCCCCCGTCGCGGCCTGCTGGCTCATTAGCCGCGTTTCGCCGCGGGGGCGCTAAAGGCTAACGCAGGAAGGTGGACCGCGTGCGACAGCCGCGGTCCCCGGCGAATTGCCAGATTTTTTAGTATTGTCTGACACATTCTTAAGGGTGTCCGTGCACGGGTACGTGTATGAGCGACGAGGACGCCGAACGCGTGGCAGAACTGGAGCGTCAGGTCGCGGAACTCGAGGCCACGGTCAGGGGGCTGACCGAGGAGCTCGTGGACCGCACCGAGCGTATCCGCCAGCTGGAGGCGAAACACGACCTCAACGGCGCCGCCGGCGACGACGGCGAGCGGGAGGAACTCACCGACGGGACGGCGGCCGACGCCGACGAGGCTAAAGGCTCGGAGGCGGAAGGCGAGGACGAAAGCGGGGACTCCGAGGACGACATCATCGTCGCCTGAGGGGTCCGGTCTCTCCCCCACCATGCACATCGAGGAAATCGTTCTTGACAACTTCAAGTCGTTCGGCCACCGAACCAGGATTCCGTTCTACGAGGACTTCACCACCATCAGCGGCCCGAACGGCTCGGGGAAATCGAACATTATCGACGCGGTCCTCTTCGCGCTGGGCCTCGCCCGAACGCGGGGAATGCGCGCGGAGAAGCTCACGGACCTCATCTACAACCCCAGCCACGCCGACGGCGAGGCGGACGACGGGCCCCGGGAGGCGAACGTCGAGGTCACGCTGAACAACGAGGACCGAACGCTCGAACGCTCCCAAATCGTCAACGCCGCCGGGAGCGACGACGTCGGCGACGCCGATACGATCACCGTCCGCCGCCGCGTGAAGCGTACCGAGGACAACTACTACTCCTACTACTACCTGAACGGCCGTTCGGTGAACCTCTCGGACGTGCGCGACCTGCTCGCCCAAGCCGGCGTCACTCCCGAGGGCTACAACGTCGTGATGCAGGGCGACGTGACCGGCATCATCAACATGACCGCCGGCGAGCGCCGGGAAATCCTCGACGAAATCGCCGGCGTCGCGGAGTTCGACGCGAAGAAGGAGGACGCCTTCGAAGAGTTGGAGACGGTCAGCGAGCGCATCGAGGAGGCGGAGCTCCGCATCGAGGAGAAACAGAACCGACTGGACCAACTGGAGGACGAACGCGAGACGGCCCTCGAATACCAGTCTCTCAAAGAGGAGAAGGCCGAGTACGAATCGTATCGCGCGGCCGCGGAGCTCGCGGAGAAGCGCGAGGACCTCGAATCGACCCGCTCGGACATCGCGGAGCGACGCGAGGAGTTAGACGAACGGCAGGCCACGCTGGACGAGAAGCGCGGGCGCGTCGAGCGCCTCGAGGAGGAGCTCGCGGAGCTGAACGCCGAAATCGAGCGCACCGGCGAGGAGGAGCAGTTGGAGATAAAGCGCGAAATCGAGGAACTGAAGGGCGAAATCGCGCGCTTCGAGGACGGTATCGAGACCGCCGAGGAGAAAATCGAGGCCGCCGAAGCCGAGCGGCGCAACGCGTTCGTCGAAATCGACAGAAAGGAAGAGGAACTCGATGAGACCGAGTCGGAAATACGGGAGCTGAAAGTCAAGAAGGCGGGGCTGAAGGGCGACGTCCAGGAGAAGGAAAGCGAGCTCGAGGCCGTCGAAACCGAAATCGAGTCCGTCGACACGGCCTTCGACGAGCTCAAAGCGGAGCTCCAGGAACGAAAGGCCGACCTCGAGGACGCGAAAGCCGAGCGCAACGAGCTCCAGCGCGAGCAGGACCGGCTGCTGGACGAGGCCCGCCGGCGCTCGAACCAGGTGAACGAGGCGGAGACCGAGTTGGAAGAAGCACGCGAGCGCCTTCCCGAGCTCGACGACGAACTGCGCGACCTGGAGCGCGAGCGGGAGAAGGCCCAGCGCAACGTCGAACAGATTCAGGGCGTCGTCGACGACCTGAAACAGGAGAAGCGCGCCGTCCAAGAGGAACTCGACAGCGTGGAGGACGACCTCTCGGCCGCACAGGGCGAGTACGCCGAGCTCGAAGCGAAGGCCGACGAGTCCGGCGACTCCTCCTTCGGTCGCGCGGTCACCACCGTCCTGAACGCCGGGATGGAAGGAGTCCACGGCGCCGTCGCACAGCTGGGAAGCGTCTCCGAGCGCTACGCGACGGCCTGTGAGACGGCCGCCGGCGGGCGGCTGGCAAACGTCGTCGTGGACGACGACGGCGTCGGCCAGCGCTGTATCGAGCACCTCAAATCCCGGAACGCCGGGCGCGCGACCTTCCTGCCGATGACGGAGATGCACGACCGGCGGCTCGGCAACGCACCCCAGGACCCCGGCGTCGTGGACTTCGCCTACAACCTCGTGGAGTTCGATTCGGAGTACTCGGGGGTCTTCTCCTACGTGCTGGGGGATACGCTCGTCGTGGAGGACATGGACACCGCCCGGCAGTTCATGGGCGACTACCGGATGGTCACCGCGGACGGCGAGCTCGTCGAGAAGTCCGGCGCCATGACCGGGGGCAGCCGCTCGGGCTCCCGGTACTCCTTCTCGAAGGGCGGCGAGGGGCAGCTGAAGCGAGTCGCCGAGCGAATCCAGGAGCTCGAAGACGAGCGGGCATCCCTCCGCGAGGACGTGCGCAGCGTGGAGGAACGCCTCGACGACGCCCGCGACCGGCAGAGCGACGCGAAGGACCGGCTGCGCGAGGTGGAGTCAGAAATCGAGGGCACCGAAGCCGAGAAGGAAGAAACCGAGGCCGAAATCGACCGTCTGGAGGAGCGCCTCGAAGAGTTGGAGGCGGAGCGCGAGGACGTCGGCGAGCACCAGACCGAGTTAGAGGAAGAGATCGACGCGGCCAAAGCCGAAATCGCCGACATCGAGGCCGACATCGACGAGCTCGAATCCGAACTCGCGGATTCGGAGATCCCCGAGCTCACGGCGAAAAAGGAGGACATCGAGGCCGACATCGACGCGCTGGCGGACGAAATCGAAGAAGTCGACAGCGATTTGAACAGCTTGGAGCTGGAGAAGGAGTACGCCGAGGAGGCCATCGAGGACCTCCACGACGACATCGAGGACGCGCAGAACCGCAAGGCGGAGGCCGAAGAGCGCGTCGCGGAACTGGAGGCGGAAATCGAGCGCGTCGAGGCCGAGAAGGCGGAGAAGGAGGAGGAGATCGCCGACCTGGAGGAACAGCTCGCCGAACTCAAGGAGGAACGCGAGTCCCACCGCGAAACCCTCGACGAGGCCACCGCCGAGCGCGACGCGGCGGCCGAGAAGGTACAGAAAACCGAGAGCCGCCTGGACGCCCTCGAAAGCGCGGCCGAGCGCCTCGAAGCCGACATTCGGGAACTCGAAGCGCAGGTCGAGTCCTTCGACCCGGCTGAAGTCCCCGATATCGACGAGGTCGAGGCGAACATCGAGCGTCTCGAACGCGAGATGGAGGCCCTCGAACCGGTCAATATGCTGGCCATCGAGGAGTACGACGACGTAGAGGCCGACCTGGAGGAGTTAGAGGAGAAACGCGACACCCTCGTCGACGAGCGCGAGGGTATCCGGGAGCGCATCGACTCCTATGAGGAGCAAAAGAAAGAGACGTTCATGGAGGCCTACGAGGCCATCGACGAGCACTTCCAACGTATCTTCTCGCGGCTCTCGAACGGAACCGGCGAACTCCACCTGGAGAACGAGGCGGACCCGTTCGACGGCGGCCTGACGATGAAGGCCCAGCCCGGCGACAAGCCCGTCCAGCGGCTGAACGCGATGAGTGGGGGCGAGAAGTCCCTGACCGCGCTCGCCTTCATCTTCGCCGTCCAGCGCTACAACCCGGCGCCGTTCTACGCACTCGACGAGGTCGACGCCTTCCTCGACGCCGCGAACGCCGACAGAGTCGGAGAGCTCGTGGACGAGCTCGCGGGCGACGCGCAGTTCGTCGTCGTCAGCCACCGCTCCGCGATGCTCGAACGCTCCGAGCGGGCCATCGGCGTGACGATGCAGGACAGCAACGTCTCCGCAGTGACGGGAATCGACCTCGGAAGCGCCACGGAAGCGGAGGCAAGCGGCGATGACTGAAGACTCCAACCGGAACCCCGAGGACGCCCTGAGCATCGCGGGCCACGACTCCGCGCGGGAGGACGACGACCCGATGCCGGACCTGCCGGACGACGCGGGCGCCGAGGAAGCGGACGAGGAGGAGGAGGTCGAGCCCGTCGAACTCCTGGTCCAACTCGCCGAGCGCGGCGAAATCGAGCCGTGGGACATCGACATCGTCGCGGTCACGGACGCCTTTCTGGAGGAACTGGACGAACGGGACCTCCGCACCTCGGGACGAGCCCTCTTCTACGCCTCCGTTCTCCTGCGGATGAAGTCCGACGCGATACTCGAAGACGGCGAGGAGGAGGACGCCGAGGCGGAGGAAGTCCCACCGTGGGAAACCCCGATGGAACCCGGCGAAGACGCCGACTTCGGGCCCGACCCGGTCGCGGCGCTCGAATCGGAGATGGAGCGCCGCCTCGAACGGAAAGACGCCCGTGGGACGCCCGAGACGCTCGACGAGCTCGTCCGGGACCTCCGCGAGGCCGAGCGTGGGAGCTGGTGGAAGGAGGGCAGAACGTACGACACGACCGACTCCCCCGCCGGGTTCCAGCGCGGCACCCAGGAGCTCGACTACCGCGCGGACGACGGGATGCGGGACATGGGGGAGCCGACCCAAGAAGACGTGACGGGCACGACCCACGGTGAGGACATCGAGACGACCATCACCGACGTGCGCGCGGAGCTCGACCGCCAGTACGGTGCCGGGCGCCGGGAAGTGTTGTTCGCCGAAATCGACGACGCCGGTCCCACACGGGTGCAAACGTTTCTGGCGCTGCTCTTCCTCGCGAACCGAGGCACCGTCGCGCTGGAACAGGACGCGCCCTTCGGCGACCTGTGGGTGCAGGACGCCGACGCCGAGGGGGGCGCCGACGAGGCCGTCGCGGACTGAGGGGAGGAACGCTTTTCCCGCCGTCGGTGGAGGGGTCAAACATGAGCGACGCACAGGCGGCGCTGCGAAGCGATGCCGAGGAGTTGGCCGAAGACCTGGCCGCGAGCGACCGCGTGGTGGTGTCCCGGCCCGCCGCGACTCGGACCCTGAAGGACGAACTCGAAGCCGAGCGCGTCGAACACGCCACGCTGCGCGCCGGGTTCGAGGACGCCGGGTGGACCTACGACAAGCACCTCTACTACCGCGAGGACGCCCTCGCGGAGCGGGCCGCCGAGTTGGGCGACGAGTACCGAGGGTCGGGGCGCCTGCTGATTTCCCATTCGGAACTGCTCGCGGACCTCATCGACCCGGACGTCGACATCGACGACGTGGCCGGCTGGCGGACGGGCGGGTTCGTCGAAACCCTCGCCGACGCCTTCACGGGCGAGGGGTGGCGCGTCGACACGGTAGGCGAAGGCGCGACCGAACAGCGTCTCTACCTCTACCCCCTCTTCAGCGCGCTCCGAGAGGAGCACCCGAAAGGCCGCTACCCGATGAACCAGTCCGAACTGCTGGCGTACTACCTCGCTGAATCCGTCGAGGAGGCTATTTCGGAGCCGCGTCGGTGAGTTCGTACCCCTCCCCCTCGAAGGCGACGACGCCGCGGCGCTCCATCTCCGCCAACACCTCGTCCATCCGGTTGGGCTGAGCGACTTCGAGCTCGATAGTGCCGACGTCGTGATACTCGTCGAGGAGGGTGCGCACGTCGTCGGCCGTGTAGGGCCCCCCCTCGTCGCGCTCCATCGCACCGGCGACGAGTTCGACCATGTCCTCGATGAAGTTCCAAGGGTAGACGACCCAGGTCCACTCCGCGAGGCGCTCGCCGACGAAATCCGGTTCGAAGTCGCTGTTGTCCAGCAACTGGAGGGTCGCGGTCCTGACCTCGCCGGTGTCGTACTCCGCGACGTGCTCGCTCGCGCGGCGCATCGACTCGCCGGTGTCCGCGATGTCGTCCACGAGGAGCACGTCCTTGCCGGCGACCGCCTCCTCCGAGAGCGGGTAGCGCACGGAGGCCCCCTCGCCGGCCTCGCCGGCCCCGACGTAGTGTTCCATCTTCAGGCTCGTCAGGTCGTCCAACCCCAAGAAGTCACAGAGACAGCGCCCGGCGAACCAGCCCCCGCGGGCCAGCGCGACGACCACGTCGGGCTCGAACTCCGCGCGGCGGACGTCCTCGGCGACGGCGCGACAGCGACCGTAGATGTACTCCCAGTCGGTGACGGTGCAGTCGAAGTCCTCGGGCATACCCCCCAAATCGGGGGGCGAGCCTATAGTTCGTGGGACTCGGCGGGGATTTATCCCGGCGGCGGCGGTGTGAGGGGTATGGTCGAAACACGGCGGGTGTTGCTGGCGGACGCCTTCGCGCCGGAACCGCTCGGGGGGGTACGGACGGCCGTCGTCCCGGACGGTGCCGGCGTCGACGCGGCGGCCGTCGCGGAGGAGATGGGCGCGGCGGCGGCTCTCCTCGACGGGGACACTCTCCATGCCGAGGGGGCGACCCCCGAGCGGGCAGCGCTGGCGGCGTTCGGCGCGCTCGACGTCGCCGATGAGGTCGAGCCCGGCGAGCACGCGGTCGAAATCGAGGGCGAAGAGCGGACCGTCGAAATCACCGAGCGGGGCGTGTGGGTGGACGCGACACTCCCGGCGTGGAGCCAGGACGACGCGGACGGCGCGGCGGCGCTGGGCGTCGAGGACGGGGACCTACTGGACGTGCCGGTCGGGAGTGCGGACGGGAGCACCGTCGTGGGCACCGAGTTCCTCTCGGCGCTCGAAGGGGACCTCCCCGACGGGGCCGTCGGCTACAGCTTCGAGACGGTGGGCGCCGACCCGCACGTCGCGGTCCGCGAATCGGGGGGCCCAGCGGGCGACCGGGCGTGTCTGGCCGTCGCGGCCGCCCTCGATGCGATAGACGCCTTCGACGGCGCGTTCCCCGACCCGCTCGTCTGCGAGGTCGGGCGCTTCGAGGGGCGCCCCGGCGAGGTGTGGGTTGACCGGGCGGGCCGCGTCGGCGGGCCGGTAGCCGCCGCGCTCGACGGCACGCTCGCGGTGCGGGAGGCCGACGACGACATCGTCGTCGCCTAGTTCTCCTCGAAGCTGAACTCCTCGTCCGGGCGCGTCACGTCTTGTACGGAGCGATTGACGCTCTGGATGTCGTTTTGCACGTCCGAGAGCCGGTTGTCGAGGACGCTCAGAATGTCGCTTTTTACTTTCTCCGTGTCGTAGGTGTCCGCCACGTCGTCGCTGATGGCGTCCGTGAGGGTCGTGTAGAACGCCCACGCCGTGAGGAACTGCCAGAGGGCGAGCCCGACGAGCGCGAGGGCGAGGGACCCGTAGAAGGCGAGTCCGAAGTCACTGACGGCGTCGGCAGCGTTGTAGAAGTGATAGGCGTTGTATCCTCCGATAGCGACCGGGACCGCGGCGAGGAGGACGCCCAACGATTTCAACAGGGCGTACTTCCCGGCGTAGCGAACGGCGCGTTTCGCGTCCATAGGCAGGCAACGATGCCGGCGGCGCCTAAACAGTTGCGGGCGACAACGGGCAGCACCGGCAGGGAACAGAACCGCTATACCGCGGGGATACGTCGGGCAGGGTATGGACGGGAACGGCCTCGGCGAGCCACAGGACTTCCGGCGGGTGCTCTCCTCGATGTGTACGGAGCCCCACCCCGTCGCCCGCCGGGCCGCCGAGCGCTTCCTCGCAACGAACCCCGGGGACCCAGCCACCTACGGCACCATCGCGGACGCGGAGGGCGAGGTCGTCGACGCGCTCGGCGAGGTCGTCGGGCTCGACTCGCCGTCGGGGTACGTCGCCACCGGCGGGACCGAGGCGAACATCCAGGCGGTGCGGGCGGCCCGGAACCGCGCCGACACCGAGACCCCGAACGTCGTCGCCCCCGAGAGCGCGCACTTCTCCTTCCCGAAGGCTGCGGACGTGTTGGGCGTCGAACTCCGTGTGACCCCACTGGACGACGACGACCGCGCGGACTCCGAGGCGATGCGCGCGGCGGCCGACGAGGACACCGTGCTCGTCGTCGGTATTGCCGGCTCCACCGAGTACGGCCGCGTGGACCCGATTCCCGAGTTGGGAACGCTCGCGACCGACGTCGGCGCGCGCCTCCACGTCGACGCAGCGTGGGGGGGGTTCCTCCTGCCTTTCACCGACCACGCGTGGAGCTTCGCGGACGCGCCGGTGGACACGATGACCGTCGACCCACACAAACACGGGATGGCCGTCATCCCGGCGGGCGGCTTCCTCGCGCGCGAGGAGGAGACCCTCGAAGCGCTCGCGGTGGACACCCCCTACCTCGAATCGCGCTCCCAGGCCACGCTGACGGGGACGCGAAGCGGCGCGGGCGTCGCCGGCGCACACGCCGCGCTGAACGAGCTCTGGCCGGAGGGCTACCGCGCCGAGTACGAGCGCGCGACGGCCAACGCCGAGTGGTTCGCGGGCGAGCTCGAAGCGATGGGGTACGACCCCACCGACCCGGAGCTCCCGCTCGTGAGCGTCGACGTGCCCGACGCGCTGTTCGAGGCGCTTCGCGGGGAGGGGTGGCGCATCTCTCGCACCGGCGCGGGCGAGCTCCGTGTGGTCTGTATGCCCCACGTCGAGCGCGGCATGTTGGAGGCCTTTCTCGCGGACCTCGACGAACTCGAAAGCAAAGTTTAGCACCCTACCCGACACACCGTTCCGTGTGTCCCTCCAGCCAGCGCTCGGCGTCATCGAAGGGCTCGGATTCGGGTTGGAGGCGCTCGTCGAGACCGCCACCGGGCCGGTCGGGCTGGGCATCATCTTCGTCTACTCCTTTCTCATCGCGTTCGCGCTCCCCGGTGTGAGCGAGGTGGTGCTGGCGGCACCCCTCGATTTGGGCCTCCCGGGCGCCGTCGAGCTCGGCATCATCGTCCTCGTGAGCGGCCTCGGCAAGGCCGCGGGGAGCGTCTTCGCCTTTCACCTCGGGCAGAGCGCGAAGGAGTCGGGACCCGTCACCCGCGCGCTCGAACGCTCCCGTTTCGACGTGATGGAGTGGTCCCGCTCGCGGACGGTCGAGATAGCGAACCGCTGGGGCGTCGTCGGGCTGGCCATCGCCCTCTGTTTTCCCTTCTTTCCGGACACCCTCTCCATCTACGCCTTCTCCGTGCTCGACGCGGACTACTGGCGCTTCGCCGCCGCCACGTTCGTCGGCAGCGTCGGTCGCCTGCTGGTCACGCTCGCGATTGTGCGGGGGGTCCTGGTCCTCTTCTGACCCCTGAGGATTTGGGCGTGGAAGCCAAGTAGCGGTATGGAAACCGACCTGCGGACGGGCGCACAGTGGGGCGTCGGAGCGGCGCTGTGGGTCGCCTCGCTCGCCGTCGTCGCACCCCTCATCGGCGTCTCCCCGCTCGGCGTGGCCGCCGACGCGGTCATCGTCGCCACGCCCGGCGCGGCCGCGACGGCCGCCATCGAGACGTTCGGCGGGCTCGCACAACCACTTCTGATGGCTTCCCTCGGCACGGCCGTCGTCGCCGGTGCCGGCGTAG
>JBEQBK010000040.1:0-17595 GCA_041639855.1 Halobacteriaceae archaeon
ACGCGGCCGAGGAGACGCTGGCGGAGAACCGCGAGAACGGTGACTTTTCGTCCTCTGCGGGCGCTATCGGGAACGTAACGCACAACGGGTCGGGACACATCCTCCACGACCTGTTCTGGCAGTCGATGAGCCCCGAGGGCGGCGACGAACCTGACGGCGAGCTCGCGGCGCGTATCGAAGAAGACTTCGGGAGCTACGAAGCCTGGGAGGGCGAGTTCAAGGCCGCTGCGTCCGCTGCGGGCGGCTGGGCGCTTCTCGTCTACGACTCCTTCAGCAACCAGCTCCGCAACGTCAAGGTCGACAAGCACGACCAGGGTGCCCTCTGGGGTTCGCACCCGATTCTGGCCCTCGACGTCTGGGAGCACTCCTACTACTACGACTACGGTCCCGACCGCGGCGACTTCATCGACAACTTCTTCCAGGTCGTCGACTGGGACGAACCCAGTGCCCGCTACGAGCAGGCCGTCGAACTGTTCGAGTAAGGCACCTCGGCGGTTGGTACCCCATCGTTGGCATACACTCTTTCGCGGTGCAGTTTTCGCCGGCCGCTAGAACCCGATGTGTGAGGTCGAACTCGGGCCCTCGTCGTCGTCGATACCGCCCTCGTGGAGGAAGTCGTAGTTGTCGTCGGTGAGAACCACGTCCTCGCCGTCGAGCGCGACGTCGACGGCGAGGAGCTCCATCCCGTCGGCGGGCCCGTTGTGACAGTCGCCCTCACAGGCGTCGAACATCGACCCGTGTTTCGGGCAGATGATTTCGCCGTCGCGCATCGCGGCGCCCGACCCCCGGTCGAAGCGCTGGTCCTCGTGGGGGCAGTTGTTCACCCACGCGCGCACGCCGTTCTCCTCGCAGGGGACGACGATGACCTCCCGCTCGTTCGTGAAGGCGTCCTCCGCGGTGAAGAGAAAGGAGCCGTTCTCGGGCACCGCCGAGGCGTCCGTCAGCCGAGTGCCGTCTGCCATCCGCTGAGCGGAGGGCGGGGGCGATGAAAAATCCTCTCCCCTGCCGAGGTTTTTAACCGGTCGGTCGACCAACCGGGTGTATGGACCAGTACGACCGGGGCGGGGACACCCGCTCCGAACGCGGCGACACGCCCGAGTCCGCGGAGCGGGCCATCCGCACCGAGTCCGCCGTCGAACCTGCGGAGGCGTTCGCGGCGCTGGGCAACGAGACTCGGGTCGAGATTCTCCGCGCGCTGGCGGACGCGGGAGAGCCGGCGTCCTTCTCCGAACTCTTCGAGCGGACGGATATCGACGACAGCGCGAACTTCGCATACCACCTCAAGCGCCTGACGGGTCACTTCCTCGCGAACACGGAAGCAGGCTACGAGTTCCGACACCCCGGGCGGAAGGTCGTCAGCGCCATCTTCTCCGGGACGCTCACCGAGCGGGCCCAAGTCGGGTTCTTCCCCGCGGAGGGCGTCTGTCACGACTGTGGCGGCGACCTCCACGCGTGGTACGTCGACGGCGACCTCTCGGTGGGCTGTACCGCCTGTGGCGCCCTGCTCGCGACTTACCCCTTCCCGTCAGGCGGACTGGACGGCCGCTCGGGGGACGAGCTCCTTGACGCCTTCGGTCACTACGTCCGCCACCACTACTGTCTGAGCGCCGACGGCGTCTGTCCGGAGTGTGCCGGTCACGTCACGACGGAACTCCTCGCGGAACCGGCCTGCAAGGAGCGCTCCGTCGCCGTCGAACACGTCTGCGAGCGCTGCGATTACCGCCTCGAATCGACGGTCGGCGTCTCGCTGCTCGACTCGATCGAGGTGCTCTCCTTCCACGCGGACCGCGGGGTGGACGTGAGTTCACGACCCTTCTGGCGCTTCCCCTGGTGTGTGGAAGACGACTATACGGAAATCCTCTCGCAGGAGCCGCTCCGCGTTCGGGTAACGATACCCTGCGACGGCGACGAGCTCCGCGTGACGGTCGGAGAGAACGCGACCGTTCTCGATACGGAAACTCAGTAGCCGACGCCCAGTCGCTGCCCGACGTGCTCGCCGTTTTCGAGTTCGTCGACGAACGCGACCGCGAAGTCCTCCATCGAGATGTACGACTCACCGTCCTCATCGGCGACGAGTTCTCCCTCTTTGGAGCGGTACTCGCCCGTGCGCTCGCCCGGCTCGATGAGTGCCGCGGGCGCAACGTAGGTCCACTCAGCGTCGCTGTCCTCGAGTACGCCCAGCGCGTCGATAGCCGAGCGAGCGACGGGTTTCCACTCGTCGGGGAAGTCCTCCGTCTCGACGAGTAAGGTGTCCGGGCCGACGTTCAGGCCGCCGGCGCCGCCGGTCCACACGAGGCGTGAAACCCCCGCACGGGACATTCCTTCCGTGACGGCTTCGGCCATCGAGACGAGCACGTCGGTGTCCTCGTCCTCGCTCGGCCCGAGCGCAGAGGCGACGGCGTCGTGGCCCGTTGCGAGTTTCGCTATCGCCTCGGCGTCCGTCGCATCACCGGACACCGCGACGAAATCCTCGTCGTCGATGCCCTCGACGTCGCCGCTCCGGGACACGCCGGTGACGGTGTGCCCGCGGTGGAGGAGTTCGTTCGTGATTCGATGTCCGATACGGCCACTCGCGCCTAACAGGAGTACGCGCATACGGCACGGTACACCCGGGTAACTATAGCGCCCGGCCTACCGGTGATGAGTGTCGGCTTTTGCCTGGTATTGTGTATAGCGAGTCATGGTTTATGAGTTCGCGTCCGAACGGTTCGTCAGCGAGTAGATATTACTCTCGTACACCTCGCGGACCCGATTACCCCAGTTGTGGGTGTACGTGTCGATGATGTCGTCGGCCACGTCGCCCCGGAGGTACTTCACGACCCCGCGCTCCCCGGTTCTGTCCCGGAGGTGAGTCGTGAAGTAGTGTCTGAAGTAGTGGGGCGTGACGTTCTCCGCCGCTCCGGCCCCCGAACGGTGCCAGCCGACCTCCTCGGCGTGTTGCCGAACGATTCGCCCGAGTGCGTCGGGCGTGAGCCGCTTTCCCCACTCTCGGGTGCTCACGAACAGCGGCTCCGCATCGGAGCGCGGGTCCGGACGAACCGCCAGCCAGCGCCGCAGCCCGGTCGCAAGTTCGTCGTCCACCGGTATCACGGTCTCGCGCTTGCGCTTGTTCGAGGCCGTCCGTACCTCGCTGTTCGTCTCCTCGCCGACGGACGGCGCCGAGGAGACGTAAATCGCGTCACCGCGTTCGGCGAGTTGTGCCCGCTCAGGACCGGTCCCGGGCAGCGAGAGGTCCTGCATATCGAGATTGCAGAGCTCTCCCGCCCGCACTCCCGTCTTCAGGAGCGTCAGCACTACCGCTCTATCCAGCGGGTGGGAAATATCGGCGAGAAAGGAACGCATCGCTGGTAACGGTATCTCCCGGCGCGTCGGGTTCCGCTCGACTGCCTCCTCCAGTTCCTCCATTACGAGCGTCATCGGGTTCTCCTCCAGCGCGCCGATCTGAGCCATATACGCGTAGAAACGGTGGAGATAGGAGGCGTACGTCGCGACCGTGCTGTCCGCGACCCCACGCTCGCGCAGTTGGTGGACGTACGCCAAACACGCTCGGTGGTCTGCGTCCGCCGGCTCCGTCCCCCTGGTTTCGAGGAACGACTCGAACTCCCGGAGCACCCGCTCGTAGGCGTCCCGGGTTCGCTCGCTACGTCCGTGGAATGACATATCCTCTAAATAGTAGCCGACGGGGTCCTCGACGCTCTCAGCGCTCATCGTCTACCAGGGTGTATCCGCCCTCCCGGCCGTTGTATCGGACCCGGTTTTCGGCCTGTAGGTCGCTCAGCGCTCCGTCGAGACGGGTCTCGACGTCGTCGGTCAGGGCGGCGAGCAACTCGTCCCATGACCGCGTTTCCCCTTCGAGAGCCGACACGACGCGGTCCTCGAACGCAACCCCGTTCTCGGCCTCTGACCCCTGGGGGTCTGACCCCGAATCAACCCCTTCGAACCCCTTCCGGCCGGCCTGTACCATCGTCCGGACAAACTCGCTTTTGCTCATCCCCAGTTCCTCGGCGTGTTCGGCCCACAGTTCCTCTTGATACGCCGGGACGTACGTCTTCACCGCCGTCCGTTCGGTACTCGACTCGGGCATACTCGTCGTTTCGGGGCGACCCACATCAATCCAGCGTATAGTCCCAATACAAAGAATAAGTGCTCTTATTCTCTCTTCTATCACTCTCTTTCCCGCGCTCTACTTTTTGTATTCGTGCTTCTATCACCTAATGTAGCGGCACCCGTGATAGATTCACGAATATCCAATAGCCGCCACGAACTCGGTTCGACTTCTGCGATGGTTCAAGCGAGCCGACCCGTTGTCGGCCGACCTGGTTTCGGCTCGCTCGAACGCCTCCGCCCCAGCGGGGATGGCGTTCCGAGTAGCCTCCCACCGTGGTCAGTCGACAGTTCTCTGGGTTACCTCTCGGCCCGTGCTCCCGGTTGTGCCACAAGCACGATAGTCCGGAACCGTCGCTACACGGGCCACAGTCGGCACGCTGTACAGCTAGGGAAGTCAGCGCCGCTTCAGGAACGAACCGACACCACGCGATAGACCTGTGACGTCGTGGCCGCTTGAGCGCACCACGCATCCCCCCTTCCGCGAGAGCGCCCCGTTCACTGTGGCCCAGCCTCATGAACCTCGTCCGCGACCGGAACGCCGCTCATCCGGACGTTTTCAAGCATTCATCGAGCGGTTGCGCACACGCACAACCGACTGGAGTGAGGTCGAACCCGGAGTCGATCCCGCACACCGCTCCCTTCCGACCATGGAAGGATGTCAGCATGGTTCAATCCGGGCCCCAGCTCGAATCACCGACTATTCGAGCGGGAGCGTCACACCCGCGGGAAGCGAGCGAGGAGGCCGTGAATCGTTGAACCGGAACGACAAGTGTGGTCTTGCCCCGCCGGTCTAACGCTAGCGCGCGCAGTCCGACGGCGAAACCACACACCGTGACGGTCGACGAGACGGGGACACCGTTACAGCCCCGCTCGCGAGCCTTCATCCGTTCGGCCGCCGAGCCGCACGCGCACTCTGTGGTCGATAGCGGAGCCATACGGACGCACCGGTCGTGCTCCCGCGAAGGTAGGCCTTTCCGAGCGCGGCGAAGACGGTCGTGTCCCCGTGCCGGGGAGACCGTTCACCGCGTCGGCGAACGCACACCGATAAAGGGTACGCTGTGGCAGTTCTCTTCTCTCGGGGACTGTCCGTATGGTTCGTCTCCGCCACGGACCGGGTCGAGTGCGCGACCTAGGTTTCGGTTCGCACCCCCGTCCGTCCCGGTACAGGAAACGAAAACACACGAGTTCGTGTCCGGTGTCGAACTCATAAATTGTATATCGCTATACAGAAAATACGGAGTGAGCGCAGCCGGCGGGCGCCCGAACGGCAATCAAAACGAAAATCCCGGAGGCCTCCGAGGTACGGGTATGACAAACGTAACGAGCCTGAAAGGCTTCTACGACCGCTACTCGGGGGAGTTCGCCGCGTGGCGTGAGGTCATCGACACCGTCGAAGGCGTCACTCGGGAGTTCGGCTTTCGCGAGGTGAACACGCCCGCAATCGAACGGACGGAACTGTACGAAGTGAAGTCCGGCGACGAGCTGATGGACCAAACCTACAGCTTCGAGGACCGCGGCGGACGACGGGTCACCCTCACTCCGGAGCAAACACCCACGAGAGCGCGGATGGTCCAAGAGCGAAAGGACCTCGGTAAGCCCATCAAGTGGTTCGACACCTCCAAGCGCTGGCGCTACGAGAACGTCCAGAAAGGGAGAGACAGAGAGTTCTTCCAGACCGACATCGACACGTTCGGGGTCGAAAGCGTGGCTGCCGACGCCGAAATCATCGCGGTGGGCGCGACGATCTACCGCCGGCTCGGCGTCGCCGACCGTGTGGAGTTCCTCGTCAACGACCGCACCCTGTTGGAGTCCCTTCTCGAAGCCGAGGGAATCTCGAACACCGAGGAAGTTATGCGCGTCATCGACGACAAGGAGAAGATGGACACCGACGAGTTCCGGACTGAACTCGCGGGCGTCGGTCTTGACGCAACGACGGCCAAGCGTGTCGACGAACTCACCGACATTCGGGGGCCCATCGCGGAGACGGTCGACGAACTGGAATCGCGCGCGCCCGATGACGAGACGGTCGACGCAGCCGTCGAGCGGATGGTCGAACTCTCGGAAGCCCTGGAGTCTTACGGCGTCGCCGGAACCTGTACGCTGGACCTCTCTATCGTCCGCGGGCTGGCCTACTACACGGGGCTGGTGTTCGAGGCGTTCGACACGGAGGGCGACCTACGCGCGCTGTTCGGCGGCGGGCGATACGACGACCTCGTCGGACTCTTCGGCGGACAGGACGTGCCCGCGGTCGGGTTCGCCTTCGGCTACTCCACGACGCGAGAGCTCCTGATTGACGCCGGCGAGTGGCCCACCGAGGACGTACGCACGGACGTGTACGTCGGCGACGTATCCGAGTCGGTCCGCGACAGGGCTCGCTCCTTCGCGGCCGACCTCCGGGAGGAAGGGCTGGTCGTCGAGACCGATCTCTCCGGGCGCGGGCTGGGGGACCAGCTGGGCTACGCCGACCGCATCAACGCTGCGTACACAATCATCGTCGGCGAGCGCGACCTTGACGAGGGTGTCGTGACTGTCCGGGAGATGGAGAGCGGCGAGGAGTACACCGTCGACGTCGGGGACGTCGTCGAACACCTTCTCGAAGAAACGGCGTAGAAAGCGCCTCAGTCCGCTTTTCGCAGCATCCTGTCAACCGGACCTGATTCCACAACGCCCGGGCCTCGGCCGCGCGATGAAGTTTCTTCTCCCGGAACTTACATCGCGCCGCCCATGCCGCCCATACCGCCGGGGGCGCCGCCCGGACCGCCTTCCTCCTCGTCGTCGCCGCCGGTCGAGAGGTCGCCGGCGGCGATGATGTCGTCGATGCGCAGCAGCATCGATGCGGCCTCGGTCGCGCTCTCGACGGCCTGAGTCTTCACGCGGAGAGGCTCGACGACGCCGTCTTCGGTCATGTCGACGACCTCGCCGGTGTTGGCGTCGAGACCGTCGCTGGTGTTGCCCGCGTCGTGGGTCGCGCGCAGGTCGACGAGCGCGTCGATTGGGTCGTGGCCTGCGTTCTCCGCGAGCGTCCGGGGAATGACCTCGACGGCCTCGGCGAAGGCCTCGACGGCGAGCTGTTCGCGCCCCTCGACGCCGTCCGCGAAGTCGCGGAGGTGGAGGGCGAGCTCCATCTCCGGGGCGCCGCCGCCGGGCACGACCTTACCGTCCTCGATAGCGGCCGAGACGACGTTGAGGCTGTCCTCGATGGCCCGTTCGAGCTCGTCGAGAACGTGCTCCGTGCCGCCGCGAAGGATGAAAGAAGCGGACTCGCCGCCCGCGACATCGCTGAAGACGGTCGTCCGTTCGGTGGCGGCGTTCCGGCTCCCGCCGTACACCCGAATCTTCTCTTGTTTGACGTGGCCGGCGTAGCCGAGGTCCTCCTCGCTGAGATTGTCGAGGTCGGAGACCCGGTTCGCACCGGTCGCGCGGGCCAGCAGCGCGCGCTCGTCGTCGGGCGCGCGACGCATCGCCATGATGCCCGCCTCGGCGAGCTTGCCCTGCAGACGGTCCTCGATGGCGCCGTCGGTCAACAAGACATCGGCGCCCGAGTCGATAACTGTCTGGACCATCGAGTCGAGTTCGGACTCGTCGCGCTTGATGAAGTCCTCCAGTTGCGAAGGGTCGTGGATGTTCGCCTCGGCGTCGGTGTTCAGCTCGCTGAGTTCGAGCGCGCCGCCGTAGATGAGGACGTTTGCGTCCTCCAGTTCGGTGGGCATGCTCTCGTGGACGGGGCTACGGTCCACGAGTGCGCCGTCGACGAAGCGAGAGTCGGCGATGCGGCCGCCGGTGAACGTCGTCGTGTTGATGAGGTCCAAGTCGACGGTGCCGTCCTCGCGGGTCGCGGCCTGTACGGCGTTGACAACCATCTCGGCGATGTGTTCCTTGGCCTGTTCGGCGCCCTTGCCGGTGATGGCGGTCTCCGCGATACGCTTCAGGTACTCCCGGTCGTCGGCGTCGATGTCGATGGCCATCTCTTCGAGCACGTTCTGAGCCTCCGCAGCCGCTTGCGCGTAGCCCTGTACGATGCTCGTCGGGTGGACGCCCCTGTCGAGGAGGTCTTCGACGCCGCCGAGGAGTTCGCCGGCGAGCACGACCGCCGACGTGGTGCCGTCGCCGACTTCCTCCTCTTGGGTCTGGGCGACCTCAACCACCATATCCGCGGCGGGATGGTCGATGTCCATCTCCGAGAGGAGCGTGACGCCGTCGTTCGTGACGACGACCTCGCCCATCGAGTCGACGAGCATCTTGTCCATTCCCAGCGGACCGAGCGTCGTCCGGACGGCTTCTGCGACTGCCTTGGCCGCCGAGAGGTTCATTTCGCGTGCATCCTCGCCGGAGGCTCGTTGCGACTCATCGGAGAGGACTCCAAGCGGCTGTGAACCCATCTGCTGAGACATGTTCACCCCGTCGTAGTAGTCCGTAAGGGAAAAAGACTCGGAATACGGCCGAACCGATTAGGAGCTGTCTTCGGGGTTCGTCGCCGAGAAGCCGATTTCCTCCTCGTCTTCGAGTTCCGGGCTGTCCCAGTACTCGTGGTCGTCGAGGGCGCGGAAACAGGCCGCCTCTGCACCGTTTCCGGTGTCGTAGAGCTCGGGTTCCTGCTCGGTGCACAGCTCCGTCGCCTCCGGACACCGCGTGTGGAACTTACAGCCGGAAGGCGGGTTGGCAGGGTCCGGCACGTCGATACGACGGACCGGTGGCTGCTGCTTGATCGCCTCCATCGCCTTGGTCGGCTCGATAGGCGGCGTCGACCAGCGGAGAACCTTCGTGTAGGGGTGTGTCGGGTCCGTGAGCACCTCGTCGGGCGGACCGATTTCCACGATGTTCCCGAGGTACATGATAGCGATTTCGCCACCCGCGTGCTTCGTCAGGTAGCGGGCGTTGGCGAGGTCGTGGGAGATGAAGAGATAGGACGTGTTGAATATGTCCTGCAGTTCGAGCATCAGGTCCATCATCTCGACGCGCAGCGAGACGTCGAGCGCCGAGACGGCCTCGTCGGCCAGAATCACGTCCGGGTTCATCAACAGCGCCCGACCGAGGGTGACACGCTGTTGTTCCCCGCCGGAAAGCTGGTGAGGGTAGCGGTCGGCGTAGTCCTCGGCGGGCGTCATATCGACGTATTCGAGGAACCGGGTGATGGTCTCCATCCGGTCGTCCGGACCGAGCTCCGGGCGCCACTTCTTCAGCGGGTCCGAGAGAATCGAACGCACCCGTCGTGAGGAGTTGAGGGCCGTGGAGGGGTCCTGGTGGATAATCTGCATCGAGCGCCGTATCTCGGAGAACTCGATCTCGGAGTGGCGGGGGTTCGCCTTCGTCTCCCAGATGTCGTGCCCGCGGTACTCGACGGTCCCCTCGGTGGGGCTCTGAAGCCCGACCGCGGACTTCCCCAGCGTGGTCTTCCCACAGCCGGACTCGCCGACGAGCGCGACGATGTCTCGCTCGTCCAAATCGAGGTTCACGCCGTCGACGGCCCGAACCTTCGTGTCGGTGAGCCAGCTGCGGATCTGTCCGCCGGGGTCGAAGTGGACCTTCAGGTCCTCGATGTCCAGCAGCTTCTCGTCCTCGCTTTCCTCCTCGTCGTCGATGTCCGCCTCGTCGGCGGCGTCTGCGTCTGCGCTCATTTACTGTCCCACGCCCTCATGGAGCGTGTACTGGATTTCGTTGGCCGACTGTTCGTGGTAGAAGCACGCGACCTCGTGCTCGCCTTCAACCTGTACGAGTTCGGGGTCCTCGATTTCACACCGGTCGTCCGCGAGCGGACAGCGCGGGTGATACGAACAGCCCGTCGGAATGTTCACGGGGTCAGGGCTGGACCCTTCGATGGTCTGCATCTCCTCGATGTCCGAGTCGATGCTCGGCATCGAGCGCAACAGCGCCCGCGTGTAGGGGTGTGCGGCGTCCTCCAACAGCGGTTTGGTGGGACCGATTTCGATGAACTCGAAGGAGTACATCACGCCGATGCGGTCGGCGAGCCCCGCGATGAGGGGGAGGTCGTGGGTGATGAAGACGATGGTCAGATCGAACGCGTCCCGCAGTTCGCGCAGCATCGCGATGATGGAGCGCTGCATCAACAGGTCCAGCGCAGCCGTCGGCTCGTCCATCACGAGCACGTCTGGTTCGAGGACCAACGCGAGCGCGATGAGCGCGCGCTGCTTCATTCCCCCCGAGAGCTCGTGGGGGTACGCGTTCATCACGCGGTCGTAATCGAGGTGGAGTGCGTCGAACAGGTTCCGGACGTGTTGCATCCGGTCGGACATGACCGCGTCGTGCGCGCGGATGGTCTCCTTGAAGTGCCCCTCGATCTTCATCGTGGGGTTGAACGAGCTCATCGCGCCCTGGAACACCATAGAGATCTCCTCCCAGCGCAGGGAGTCGAGTTCGCTCTGACTCAGGTCGAGCACGTCGACCGAGTCGTCGCTCGCCGCGTCGAAGGAGGTAATCTGTTCGGTGTTTACCTCTTCAGCCTCCTCGGGGTAGTACGTGACATCCCCGCTGAGCTGACCGGGGTCCTCGACCGCGTCGAGGAGCGCCGAGGCGAACATCGATTTGCCGGAGCCGGACTCCCCCACGACCGCGAGGATTTCCTCCCGGTAGATGTCGAGGTCGACGTCGTTGAGGACCCACGCTTGCCCGCGCGACATGCTGAAGCGCACGTTGGCTTCGCGGACCTCCATGATGACGTCGTCTTCCTCCTCGGTGGCCGATGCCTCGTCCGCGTCCGTCCGTGGTGAACCGCCCAATGACACAGTTAGTACACCTCCATGCTCGTCGCCGTCCCTTCAGTGACATCGCAGCTCATCTTACGCTTCACCTTCCTCGTCGGGCGCCGTGTTCGAGTGCCGGGCACGGAGCCGCGGGTTGAACACGCGGTCCATCCCCTGACTGAACAGGACCAACACGAACGTCAATCCGCTGAGCGCGAGCGTCGGCCACAGCAGCCAGTGCCCGGAGAGGCCGGGGGATACGATAGCGTTCCCCTGGCGGTACGCGAAGTTCATCATGATGCCCCAGTTCAGCGTGCCGAAGGGGAGGATACCGAGGAAGTAGAGCCCGACCGACGCCTGAATGACGCCCCGGGCCGCGAGCGCGCCGTTCACGAAGATGTATGGCGCGAGTTTCGGCATGAGTTCCTGCCCGATAATCGTCGTCGTGGAGAGACCCATCGCGCGTGCAGCCTCCACGAAGTCCTCCTCGCGGAGCGTCAACACCTGCGAGCGAATCGTACGTGCGAGACCCGCCCAGCGGTTGATCGACAGGATAGCGCCGACGAGGAACGGGTCCTCGGGCGGGAAGATGGACGCCAGCACCATCACAAGCGGGAGCCCCGGCAGCGTGATGAAGATGTCCGTAAAGGTCATCATCACGGCGTCGAGGGTACCGCCCTTGTAGCCGGAGATGAAGCCGACCAGCGTTCCGATACCGACCGAGAACGAAACGCCGGCGAGCGCGATTTTCAGCATCGGGGGCGTCGCGTGGACGATCTGCTTCCCGATGGAGCGACCGAGGCTGTCGGTGCCCAACGGAGCGCCGAAGTTTTCGAACGGACCCATGTAGCGGGGGAACTCGTTGAGCACGGGCTCAGGGACGATGAGGACGCCGATGGTCCCCATCAGGATGTATAGCAGGAGGCCGACGCCGCCGATACGGGCACGCCAGTCCTCCCACGCGATGCGCCCGGGCGTGAGGAAGTACGCGTCCATGAGCCGCTTGAAGCGTTCGGCCGGGGACGTCTGTGCCCGTTCGGACTCTTCGGCCGTCCCGAAGATGTCCTCCTCGGTGATGCTGCCGCCGTCAGTCCGTGGTTCTTCGTCAGTCATTGTTAGTAGCTCTCCCGGTCAGCGCCGGACTTGGCCCGTGGGTCGATGAGCGGGTAGGTCATGTCGGCCACGAAGATACCGATGATGGTCAGGCCCGTGAAGAAGATGAAAGAGCCCATCAGGAGCGGGTAGTCCTGCGTCTGGAACGCTTCGAAGGTGTACCATCCGACGCCGGGGTACTGGAAGATGCGCTCCATGATGACGCTCGAACTGAAGATGGCCGCGATACCCATCACGAGGCCGGTGTAGAGCGGCAGGATGGAGTTGCGGGTGAGATAGCGAGTGAGGATGCGGTTCGTGCTCAGCCCGCGGAGGCGGGCGGAGCGCAGGTAGTCCGCACCGAGAATCCGAACCGTGTTCCCGCGGAGGGTGAGCGACCCGCCGCTGAGCCCGACGATGAAGCCGGTGCCGATGGGCAGGATGGCGTGTCGGGTGATGCCGATCATGAAGTCGAGGTTGAAGCCGGCCGTGATGTCACCCGGATACCTGCCCCCGGTCGGGAGCAGTCCCCACTGGAAGCCGACGACGACCAGGAGGACGATGGCGACGACGTAGTACGGAATCGAGCTCAGGAGGAGCACGCCGCCCGTGAGCCCGGAGTCAATCTTCGTCCCGTGGAACCACGCCATCGTGGCGCCAATCATGATGTTGGCGGTGAAGCCAAGCAGGAGCCCGTAGACGCTGACGAACACCGACCAGGGCATCGCCATGAACAGGATATCGAACACGGGGTCCGAGTAGGCGATGGACCGACCGAAGTCCTGGTTGAGGATGATGTCGCTCATGTAGTTCACGTACGCTTCGATGACGCCGGTGTCGGGGTTGATGCCGGTGAGGGCCTCGGCGCGTCGCTGGACTTCCTGCACGTTGACGCGGCCGGTCTGGCGGACCTGTTCCTGGATGATGTCCGCCATGATAGCCTCAAGCGGACCACCGGGCATGAGCCTGAACAGCGCGAAGGCGAAAAACATGCCCGCGAACATGGTCACGACGGCTTGTGCAACCCGCCGAATGTAGTAGTTCATTTCTGTTTATGACAGTTGGTTACGCGTTCTTATATCTTCGGTTCCGCTCAGAGCACCCCAACCATCCCCAACACGACGAAGAGGATGAAGCCGACGGTGGGAACAGCGGCCGCGCGGTACCCCTTGTCGATGTCGAGCGCGCGGACGTTCGAGATGCCGTGGGCAGCGATGTAGCCGGCCCACAGCACGAAGACGAAGCCGATCACGGTCGCGGCGATGGTGATGGTGCTGTCCATGGCGTAGGAGAACACCGCCGGTGCGATGTTGTCCGGGTTGGTGGCCCCGGCCGCCTCCGCCATCAGGGTCCGGAGCTCCTCGGTGGGCATGACCACGAGCGTCGCGATCATCCCGCCGTAGCGGAAGACGTTGAAAAACAGGAAGGGGAGCAGCGCCCACGCGGTGTTCTTCATGACGTGGAACACCGACCCGACGTCGGTGTACAGCCACGAAACCGCGTACAGGGCGAGGCTGTACCCAATCCAGAGGCCGAACGCCCCCGCCAGCGGCCCCGTCAGCGCCGACAGACGGAGCTGCTGGACGGACTGCTCGGGGAGGATGACCGCCCCGACGGGCCTCGTCGACGTCGGACCCATGTGGACAACCGAAAACAGCTGTTGTGTGATGACGTAGTAGAACAGCGCTGACCCGACGGCCCCGATGAGCAGTATCAGGAGCACCTCGAAGCGAAGCCCGCGCTGGCCGGCTTCTTCCTCGTAGAAGACGCCGGGAGCGAAGAGCAGGCGGCGGTAGAGCCGCCACTTCTTGGCGATGTACGTACCGGGGTTCCGGATGACGTTTGTGACACTCATACAGGGCGAAGTGAGCGAGTAACTCTCATGTCTCTTTTGAAGTTGTGACAGCAGTGAACGACGGCGTTACGCCGGAGCCTCGACGGTCGGCACCGGGATCTCTCCGAGCACGTCCTCGACGATGGAATCCTTGTCCACGTCATTGACTTGGGACTCCGCGGTGAGAACGAGGCGGTGGGCCATACACGCACGGGAGACGGCCTTCACGTCGTCGGGCGTGACGTACGTACGGCCGGCGATGATGGCGTGAGCGCGTGCGGCCTCGTAGAGGCGCTGGGTGCCACGCGGGCTCATGCCGACGGAGACGCGGTGGTCCTCACGCGTCGCACGGGAAACCTCCGCGATGTACTGCAGCATGTCCTCGGTGACGGTGACCGTCTCGGGGACCTGCTGGAGCGCGCGCACGCGTTCGAGGTCAAGCACCTTGCCGGCCTCGGGCGTGGCGGTCGTGCGGTCGTTCCGGCGCCGGAGGAGTTCGACCTCGCCGTCGACGTCGGGGTAACCGATGGAGGACTTGATGTTGAAACGGTCCATCTGCGCTTCGGGCAGGGGGAAGGTACCCTCCTGCTCGACGGGGTTCTGCGTCGCGATGACGAAGAAGGGGTCGGGGAGCTGGCGGGTCTCGCCCTCGATGGTGACCTGCCCCTCACCCATCGCTTCCAGCAGCGCCGCCTGCGTCTTCGGCGGCGCGCGGTTGATCTCGTCAGCGAGGACGATGTTCGCGAAAATCGGGCCCTCGTTGAACTCGAACTCGTTTTCCTGCTCGTTGAAAATGTGGGTGCCGGTCACGTCGTTCGGCAGCAGGTCCGGCGTGAACTGGATACGGGAGAAGGACAGTCCGAGCGCCTTGGCGAAACTGTTCGCCGTCAGCGTCTTCCCGGTACCCGGCACGTCCTCGAGGAGCACGTGGCCACGGGAGAGGAGACCGACCAGTACGGTCTCCAGGAACTCGTCTTCGATGATGACTGCGGAGCCGATCTCATCGATCACCGCGTCGATCTCGTCGCTCGCTTCCTCGATTGACAGTTCGTTGGCCGCCATACAACGTTGAACGAGTTTCATCCCTAATAATTGTAACGGTAAGTTGTGGCGGACAGCGACAAACGCGCGAAAAAGAAACCGAAAGCAGGCGTCGGATTACGTCCGGAACGTCCAGATCAGCGCGATAGCGGCCAGCAACACGAAGGTGAGCGCGGCCGTCGTGACGCCGCTCGCGCTCAGCAGGTAGATGAGGTAGGTGACGACGCTCGCCACGAGGCCGATCAGCAGGCTGGCCGCCGCGTGGACGAGCTCGCCGCGGCTCGTGGACGTGTCGTCGCTCATCTGTTCGCCCAGGCTGAAGGCGTTGTGCCCCAGGTCGAAGGCGAGGATGGTCCCGATGGTGGCGACGATGAGGAACGGCCCGGAGTTACCCAGGAGGCCGCCCAGCAGGACACCGAAGAACAGCACCGCTACACCGACCGACACGCCGCGGCGGGACTCGATACCGAAGAGACTCCCGGCGATGCCGACGACGCCCAGCAGGCAGAAGAGGAGCGCCAACAGGGAGACGGCGCCCCCCGCGAGCGCCCCGAAGAGGGCGGCGACGACCGCCGCCGCGCTCGAGAGTGTCGTAGGCGAGTGTGTCACTTCGACTGCCGGTACGGTCTCGTTGAGGGATTCCGTGCTCATTTAAACCCACCTCGCTTGCGCCTTCTGGAACTGCAGGTCGAGTCTGTCGTTGGGGTCCCAGTCCACGACGCGCACGCCGCGCTCGCGGAGGATGCGGACCCGGATGGACCGTTCGATGCGGGTCAGGCGCTGCCCGATCGTGCGGTCCGCGGTCGTGTTCGGACTGATGACGGTGACGAGGTGGCCCGCGGAGTCGAGGCGACGGGCGACCTCGCCGGCGTAGTCGTCCACCAACGGAGTGAACAGGAACACCTGCGAGTTGCTCGGCAGGCGCCGCCGGATGTGCGTCATCGGGTCGATGTAGCTGCCCTGGATGTCCTGTCGCTCGGGCGGGCGCGGCGAGAGCGCCGGGTGCTGTGCGAACAGCCGCCGGGCGCGCTCCAGATGTTCGCTGCCCGCGCCGGGGGAGAGCCAACACGGCACCGTGTCGAACGCCGCGACGCCGACCATGTTCCCCTCGTCGTAGAGGGCGCCGAACACGTCGCTCGCCGCGTGGACGGACTGGTCGACCGCGTGCGGACGGCCGGGGCCCGAAGAGACGTAGGCGCTCTGGCGCGTGTCGAAGAGGATGGTGACCGTCGCCGCGCGCTCTTGCCGGAAGTCGATGGTCGAGAGCTCACCCGTCTTCGCGACGCGGTTCCAGTTGATGCGGTTCATCGGGTCGCCCGTCTGGTAGTCCCGGACGGAGTAGAACTCCAGTCCGGAGCCGCCGGAGCTAGTCGACACGTCGCCCGCGTACTGCGTCGTCTGGGCCCGCACCGGGATGTCGCTGGTGACCCGAAGCGGCGGGAAGCAGACGATTTCCTGGGGCGGCGTAATCAGCGAGACGCGCTCGACGCCGCCGCTGAAGTCCCGTGCGACCGCGAGCATCGGCCAGGTGTACTCGCCGCGCTCGACGATGACGGTGTACTCGAAGCGCGCGGTCGAGCCGGCCTGCAACGCGGTATGGAGCCGCGGGGTCCCCTCGGTCACAACGAAGGCGTCCGGAACCACGTCGACCAGCCGCAGGTCGGGCAGCATCGAGTCGCCGGCGTTGTGAACGGTGACGGTGACTTCGACTTCCTCGCCGGGCTCGGGGTCCGTCTCGCTGAGCTCCCGCTCGATTTCGAGGTTCTCCGAGCGCGGGATGACGTTAATGTGCGCGTAAACGGAGTAGCCGACCGCAACGGAGCCCGCGAGCATCAACCCGGGGTTCGAAACGAAGACGCCGGCGCCGAGCGCGAGAAGCGCGAACGCCGCGACGCCGAGCCACCGGTAGGTCCGGTGGAGACTCACGTCCTCGAAGGCCTCGTCTGTCTCGAAGGACGAAATCGTGGAGTCGGCGACGTTCCAGTTGCTCTCGACGCCTTCCTCTTCTTCTTCGTCCTCGTCGGAGCCGCCGAAGAGGCCGCTCAGGAAGCCGCCCTCGTCGCCCGCGTCGAGCTCGTAGGGCGCCATCTCGACCTCGCCGTACTGGATGAGCGCCTCGACGACGTACTCGAACTCGTCGCGCCAGCCCGAGGTCTCGTCGGAGTCGGCAAACACCTGTCCGAGCGTGGACTGGTCCTCAACCTCCTGGACCTCGCCTTGGAAGAACGAGGCCACGCGCTCGTCGTCAATCCAACTGCCGCTTTCGAGCATCGCGACCGCTTCGGCCTCCGAACAGCCCTCGCGGTCACGGATGAGCGCGACCGCCAGCATTTCGAGACGGCCTTCGAGCTGCTCGCGGTTCTCGAGAACCCCCTGCCGGAGGTGGGTCATCTCGTAGAGCATCCGGTCGACGTCGTCGCCCGGAACGGGGTTCGTCGCCGGTCGTTCGGGGTTCGGCGTCTCGGTCTCGGTCAGCTCGCTGTTCAGGCGTACGCGGGCGTTCAGCAGCCCCATCAGCGCGGAGATGACGCCCAGCGCGCCGATGATTCCGGTCCCGAACGGCAGGGACTCCCCGACGCTCGGGACGGCGATCATCACGATACCGAGCAGGAAGAACAGCGCGCCGGCGCCGATGAAGAGCCGGTTGAGTGCCTCGTCGATATCCATTCAGTTCCCACCCCCATTCTCGCCGGGGTTATCAGCTTCGGTTGCGCCATACTCGGCCTCGATCTGTCGGAACACGTCGAGCGCGAGTTCCTCGCGGCTCTCAGGGTCGCGTTGGCCGTAGCGGACCTCGTTGAACAGCGTGGTGAGCTCGTCGAC
>JBEQBK010000041.1:0-17573 GCA_041639855.1 Halobacteriaceae archaeon
CCGACCGCGACCTCGACGAGCGCGGCGCCCACCACCCACAGCCCGGGGTCGACGGGGACGAGCGCCGTCAGGTCGTACTTCGCCACGACGCCGAGTGCGCGACCCGGGTTCGCGAGCTTCTCCCACGCGCCGAGCCCGACGAACGTTGCGCCCAGCGAGACCCGAACGGCGAGGGGCGCGTAACGTTCGAAGGGCGCGAGCGCGTCGTTCAGCGCGGCAGCACCCCGGTGCACGGGGTCGACCCGGCCGAACGCCGTCCCGTCGGCGTCCGCCACCCGCTTGAGCAGGTCGTCCGCGCTCGGCTCGCCGCTGCCCAGCAAGGCGAGCGCCAGAAAGCCCCCGACGTACTCGAAGGCCAACAGCGCGCCCGGCTCCACGAGGACGGCCCCGACGTAGGCGACGAGCCCGACGAGCGCGACCGCGCGGGTCGCCAGCCCGAACAGGAGGAGGAAGCCGAGCCCGACCTGTAGGAGCCGGGCGTCCGCGGGGAGCGCCGGCGTGAACAGGTAGCCGGCGTAGCCCGCCCCGACGAGCGGCAGCCCGAGCGCGAGGCGGAGCATCCACGGTAGGTAGCGCTCGTAGTCGGCCAGTCGCGCCCGGAGGACGCTCAGGTCGCGCCGGAAGGGGCGGACCGCGAGGTAGCCGACACCGAGCAAAACGAGGGCGAGCGCGCCGCCGCCGAGCAGCGTGGCGTTGAGCGGGTCAGTGAGAACTGAAACCAGAAACTCCCGGATTTCGGCGACGGGGCTCTCGCCCTCCGAAACGTACCGGACGTGGCCGAGCGCCCGGCCGGGGAGGAGCGCCACCGCGAGTGCCACGACGACGGTGAATGTCGGTGTTCGTCCCATGCGTGGCGGCTACGGCCGGGACAGGGAAAACTCCGTTCCACCGCCGGCCGTCGCACGGCAGGGGCACCTCACACGTCGAACACGACGTACGCCCGCCAGCCGTCCGCCGTCGCTTCCAGCTCCATCTGCGAGTACGTGACGGCCTTCACGTCCCGCGCCGTGACCGCGTCCAGGGGAACACCCCGATACGTCCCCCGAACGACCCACTCGCCGCCGGCGTCCACCACGTCCGCCTCGTTGTCGACGGGGAGCACCCCCTCAACGTCGCGCTCATAGATGAGGCGGCTCAGGTAGTCGTAGAGGGCGGCCTCCGGGTTCTCGGCGCTCTCCTCGACGTCGCTGCGTTGGCCCCCCTCGGGTATCGAATCGCACATCGCGGCCGCGAGGCCGTCCGCGACCGCCCCGAACGCCTCGCCCATCGTGTCCCCCTCAGCCTCGACGGCCACGTCGGCGGTGTGCTCGCGGAGCTCGAAGCGCTTCATTCCTTTCCGACCTGGTCGTGACGGCCGACGTCGCCGCCCGCGAGGTTCCGGAGCTCCGCGGCCGAGAGCCCGTCGGCCCCTTCGGAGCCCCCGAGCGCGACCCCTGTCGTGACGACGGTCTGCATCGCCTCCTCGACGGTCATCTCCACGTCCATAACCCGGCTCTCGGGAACGTGGACGAGGTGGCCGCCCATCACGGGGTTGGGCGCGAGCGGGAGGAAGACCGTGACCATGCTGTCGTGGGGCGTCGATTCGGAGAGCGGTTCGGGCGTGCGCGTCGTCAGGAACCCCAGCGTGTAGATTTCCTCGTCGGGGAACTCGATCAGCTTCACGTCGCGGAAGTTCTGCTCGTCGGAGCGCATCACCACGTCGGACATCTGCCGGAAGGAGTCGTAAACGGAGCCGACGCCGGGGAGGGCGCTGACGGCGTCGTCGAACGCGTCGAAGGCCGCTTCGCCGACGTCGCTGCGCTCGACGGCGAAGCCAACGACCAGAATGAGCAAGAGGAGAACCACCGGCGTGGCGATTTCGACGACCAGTTCCGTCACAGCCCCGCTCGCGCCCGGGACGAGGAGGACGGCCCCCGCGAACTGCGCGACGATGTTGTAGAGGAAGTCGAACGCGATGGACAACACCACGAGCGTGACGACGACGGGAACCACGACGGCCGCGCCAGTGATGAGCGCCTGTCGGAGCGCGTCGACGGGGCCGTCTTGACTGTCTGGGGGCACATCGGGCGTACCGCGTGTGTGGGCAAAACAGTTCGGGAGCGCTGACGGTGAGACTTATATCGGAGGCACCGCTATGCGGCGCTAGTGAGCATCGAAGTCGAGGTACGCGTCGTTGACCCGGGGGACGACGCGTACGCGGAGGAAACGTGGCGACTCAAGGAAGGGATTCGCCGCGAGGGGAACGTCCTCAAGCAGCGGCGGGGCTTCTTTCTCTCGGCGTACCGCCGCTCCAAAGCGTACCTCTGTGTCGCCGGCGACGAGGTCATCGCCTTCGCCGTCGCCCGCCGCGACGGCTACGTCCTCTTCCTCGGTGTCGCCCCCGACCACCGTGGGGAGGGGCTCGCAAAGGGACTCATCGGCCGCGTGGCGGACGACTACGGCACCGTCACCTGTCACGCCCGCGGGTCGAACGAGGACGCCCTCGGCTTCTACCGGCATATCGGCTTCGAGGAGGTGCGACACGTCACGAACTACTACGAGGACGGCGGCGACGCCTACTACCTCCGCCTCAACAACGGGGACGGTGCCCGCCTCATCGAGCGCATCGCCGATTTTTTCCGGCGGTGAATCTGTTCCGACCGTACCGTCGCTGGCGGGGGTAGCGGCCGGCGAACGACAGGGGTTTAATCCGCGCCCCGCTGGGTTCCGTTCGTATGGACCGGCGGACCAGAACCTATCTGAAGGGCCGCTTCGGCGACTACTACCGCCGGAACCCTCCGACGCTCCCGCCCGCGGCCGAGCGCCGCGAGTGGGGCCACATCCCCTTCACCGAGGGGTCGGGCACGACGATGGTCCGCCACCAATCCGTGCTGGACCTGGGCAGCGTGGGTGACTTCCTCGAACGCGAGCGACCCCGCCACGTCTACTTCTCGGCCGGCCGCTACGACGACCCGGGTGCGGGAACGATGCAGGCCAAGGGCTGGCGCGAGTCCGACCTGGTCTTCGACCTGGACGCCGACCATCTCCCCGGCGTCGACCCCGTCGAGGACGGCTACGCCGAGATGCTCGCGGCCTGCAAGGAGGAGCTTTTTTGTCTGCTCGATATCCTCGAAACCGACTTCGCCTTCGAGGAGATGACGGTCGTCTTCTCCGGCGGCCGGGGCTATCACGTCCACATCCGGGACGCAGACATTAGGAGCCTCGACAGCGAGCGCCGGAGCGAGGTCTCGGCGTACGTCCGGGGCGCAGGCGTCGAGGAGGACACGTACGTCCACACCGTCTCCCGCGACGGCGTGAACAGGCGCGTCCTCGCCAACGACGGCGGGTGGGGCCGCCGGATTCACCGGCGCCTGCTGGAGTTCGTGGACGAACTGGAGGAGTTGGACGACGATGCGGCCCGCGAGCGCCTCGAATCGTTCGACAACATCGGTTCGGGGCGCGCGGGCAAGATACTCCGCACGGTCCGAGAACGCCGCGACGCCATCGAGGCCGGCGAGCTCGAACTCGGCGGGACAGGGATGCGCCGTCTGGTGAAGATACTCGCGGCGGAAACGCTCGAATCCGAGAGCGCGCACATCGACGAACCCGTCACCACGGACACCAACCGGCTCATTCGCCTGCCGGGGAGCTTGCACGGCGGCACCGGCCTGCGCGTCCAGCGCATCGAGCGCGGCGAACTGGATTCCTTTCGGCCCCTCCGCGACGCCGTCCCCGAAACGTTCGAAGGCCAGGCGGTGCGAATCGAGGCGGACGCCGCGTTCGAGTGCCCCGTCGGTGGGGAAACGTTTAGGGTTCCCGAGGGTGTGAGTTCCGTCCCGGAACACGTCGCCGTGTTCGCGCTCGCCCGCGGCGACGCCCGCAAAGCACCCGAATAACATGGACATCGCACGCCTCCGCGACGTACAGAGTCGCGAACGGACGACGGACAGCTTGCAGGAGCTGTCGGACTCCTTTTACGCCGACGTGGCCGAGTACATCGCGGAGCTCAAAGCCGAGCGCGAGCGCGCCGCCGACGAGGCCGACGAGCCGTTCTCGGACCCCGACGTGAGTCGGCTCACCGACGAAATCGAGACGGCAGAACAGGTCGCCGAATCGGTGTACGAGCGCCGCGTCGGCAAAATCGTCAAGCAGGCGTCCTTCGCCGCCGCGGGCATGGGCGGCGCCGACGACGGCCTCACGGCGGAAGAACAGGACCTCTACGACGACCTGGTGGGTCGTATCGAGGAGAACAAAACCAGAGTGCTGGACGTGCTCGCCGGCGAGGCGACGCCGACGGCCGAACCCGACGCGACCGACGAATCGGCCACGGGCGTCGACGCCGCCTCCCTAATGGGCGAGACGGACGAGGACCCGCTGGCGACGGACCGACCGGAGCCGGAGGAGTCGTCGGAGTCCGCGGACGCCCCGGCGACCGACGGTGCGACCCCTGAGAACGGCGATTCGGAGCCCGTCGAGGACGCCACGGACGACCCCGCCGCGGCGCGCGAGACGGTCCGCATCACCCAGGACGTCGGCGAGATATTCGGCGTGGACGAGCGGACCTACAAACTGGAGTCCGAAGACGTCGTCTCGCTTCCCGAAGTCAACGCCGGCGCGCTGGTCGAACGGGACGCCGCGAAAAAACTGGAGTAGCGCTTACTGGAAGCCGGTTCGGACGGTCGCTTCCTCCTCGTCGTCGAAGCCCGCCTTCTCGAAGCGCTCCTCGATTTCCTCGTACTGCTCGCGGACCTCCTGGTCGACGCTGGGGCCGACCTCCTCGAGGGCCCCCTCGAAGTGTGCCATCTTCACGCGGACGTTGCCCATCGACTCCTCGATTTCTTCGGGGTCGACGGAGTGGATGAACTCGCGGGTGGCGTTCATCGTGGCCTCCCGCACCAGCGCCTGGATGTCGGCGCCGACGAAGCCCTCGGTATCGCTCGCCAGCGAGTCGAGATCGACGTCGTCGGCGATGGGCTTGTTCCGGGTGTGCACGTCAAGGATGGCGCGGCGGGCCTCCTCGTCGGGGACGGGCACATGAATGTGTCTGTCCAGCCGGCCCGGACGGAGCAGCGCCGAGTCGATGAGGTCGGGGCGGTTCGTCGTCGCGACGACCACCACGTCCTCTAAGTCCTCCAGTCCATCCAACTCGGTGAGGAGCTGGGAGACGACGCGTTCGCCCACGCCCGAATCGCTCATGTTCGACCCGCGCTCGCCGGCGATGGCGTCGATTTCGTCGAAGAACACCACCGTGGGGGCGTTCTCCCGAGCCTTCGAGAACACTTCCCGAACGCCCTTCTCGGACTCCCCGACGTACTTGTTCAGCAGCTCGGGGCCCTTCACCGAGATGAAGTTGGAGTCGGACTCGTTGGCGACGGCCTTCGCCATCAGGGTCTTCCCGGTGCCGGGCGGGCCGTAGAGCAGGACGCCCTTCGCGGCTTGGAGGTCCATCGTCTCGAAGACGGGGCCGTACTCCAAGGGCCACTGAATGGTTTCGCGGAGGCGCTCCTCCGTCTCGCTCAGCCCCCCGACGTCGTTCCACGTCACGTCGGGCACTTCGACGAAGACCTCGCGCAGGGCGGAGGGCTCGATGCCCTTCATCGCCTCCTTGAAGTCCGTCTCGGTTACCTGCAGGCGTTCGAGCACCTCGGCGTCGATTTCCTCCTCCTCCAGGTCGATTTCGGGGCGGATACGCCGCAGGGCGTTCATGCCTGCCTCCTTCGAGAGGGATTCGAGGTCGGCGCCGACGAAGCCGTGGGTGGCCTCGGCGTAGCCGTCGAGGTCGATGTCCTCGGCGAGGGGCATCCCGCGGGTGTGGACCTGCAGGATTTCCTCTCTGCCCTTCTTGTCGGGCACGCCGATTTCGATTTCACGGTCGAACCTGCCACCGCGACGGAGCGCGGGGTCGATGGCGTCGACCCTGTTGGTGGCGCCGATGACGATGACGTCGCCGCGCTCCTCGAGCCCGTCCATCAGGCTGAGCAGTTGGGCGACGACCCGGCGCTCCACGTCGCCGCTGGTCTCGCCGCGCTTGGGCGCGATGGAGTCGATCTCGTCGATGAAGACGATAGCCGGCGCGTTCTCCTCGGCCTCGTCGAAGACTTCTCGTAGTTGCTCCTCCGATTCCCCGTAGTACTTCGACATGATTTCGGGGCCGGAGATGGTCTCGAAGTGGGCGTCGATTTCGTTTGCGACGGCCTTGGCGATGAGGGTCTTCCCCGTGCCGGGCGGGCCGTGCAGGAGGACGCCCTTCGGCGGTTCGATACCCAGCTGCTGGAACAGCTCGGGGTGACGCATCGGGAGCTCGATCATCTCCCGGACCTGTTCGAGCTCGTCGTCGAGGCCGCCGATGTCCTCGTAGGCGATATTGGGAGTCTCGGTCTCGGAGCTCACCTCGCCGCCACCGCCGATTTCCTCGGCGGGGCGCTCACTGACCTCGATTTCCGTGGAATCCGTGACGACGACGGTCCCCTCGGGGTCCGTGCCCGCAATCTTCAGGGGCACCTTCTGGCGACCGCCGCCGCCACCGATACCCCCGAGCCCGAGGGAGAAGGGGACGTTCTGGCCCTTCGTGACCGGGCGCCCGGAGAGCTTGTCCCGGATGTAGGGCGTGATGTTCCCGCTCACGCGGAGGTTCTGCGGGAGCGCGACCGTCACGCTCGTGGCGGGCTTGATGTCCGCCGTCTCCACGGTCACCGTGTCGTCGATGCCGACGTTGGCTTCCTGCCGGAGGCGGCCGTCGATACGGACCACACCCTGGGACTCGTCCTCGGGGTAGCCGGGCCAGACTCGGGCGACGGCGCGGCCCTCGCCGCTGCCACCGGAGATGACGACGTAGTCACCGTTGTCGAGGTCCATCTCGTCCATCGCAGCGCGGTCCACGGCCGCGAGGCCGCGACCCGCGTCCTTCTGCTTGAGGGGTTTGACCGTGAGTTTCATCGTTCCACCTCGACGGTGACGACGCCGTTGTTCGTAAAGGCTTCCGCCGTGCCCCCCGGAACGTCGAACTCACGCTGTTCTTCGCCCTCATCGGTTTCGAGGACAACGATGGCCGTCCCCTCCACGACATCGACGCTCGCGGCCGCACCGGGACCGAAGTCGGCGACCAGCGTGGCGCCGTGGTCGGTGTCCTCGCGCCGCAGCGCGACGTCGTCGGAGCGTGTTCTTTGACTCATCTTAACCTGTAGTTAGCGTCCAGACTATATAAGCGTTTCTCCGGCTCCCCCCTCGACGGGGGACGGTCCACGCCTTTCTACGTTGTATGCGGTTCAGGGCCGTCGGAGACCGGTAGCGACATACCCCTCTCGTGCGTTCGATTACGCGTGTCGGACGTAGACTTCGCGTGGGTGATGCAGACCACGTTCGTGCTCACCATCGCGTTCGGGGCGCCGCTGGTGGCGTTCGCGTCCCTGTTCGCGAACTTCGAGTCCATCGTGGACGCCATTCCCTTCGCGGTCAGGGTGGGTGCGGGCGTCTGGTTCGTGACGGCGTTCGGGACCTACCTCTACGCGCGGTTCAGGCGCTCCGCGACGTAAACGAACTCGGTCCCGGCCCTCCGTGCCGTCTCCTCGTCCCGCGGGGAGTCGCCGACGAACAGCGTTTCCGCTGGGTCGGCGCCCAACTCGGCGACCGTTCGCAGGAGGGGTTCCGGGTCCGGTTTCTCCGTTTCGACGGTGTCGCGTCCGACGATACTCTCGACGTGGCCCGTCAAGCCGTGCGTTTCGAGGGCCCCCCTGACGGCGGCCTCGCAGTTCAGCGAACAGACACCCACGGGGCCGCCATCGACCAGTTCGTCGGCGAGGGGCAGGCGCTCCGCCTCCGGTGCCGCCGCGCGCTCGTGCTCGGCGATTTCGGCCTCGACGGCTGCCCGCACCCCGTGTTCGTCCGCGACGGGGAGGAGGTCCCACGCGTCCCTGCCCGCGACCTCGACGCCCACGCGCTCCGCGAGGACGTCCCTGACGGCCTCGTCGACCGCGGCCCAGTTCACCGGTAGCTCGACGAGCGTGCCGTCCAAGTCGTAGACGACGGTCTCGTGGCTCATAGGAGTGTTTGGCGTGCCGCGAAAATCTACCCTTCGCTCTACTGTTCGGCGAGTTGGACGTCGAGTCGCTGTTCGAGGGCGCGGATGACCGACCCCCCGACGTTCGCCTGCGTGGCGCGCCCCTGTTCGACGGCGAGGATATCGTTCTCGTCGGCGTCGATATCGGCGGCGAGCTCCTCGCGCTGAAGGCCGGCCTCCTGACGGGCGCGCTGGACCTCCTTGCCGTAGTCCCGGACGAGGTAGGGGAGGCGGTCGCCCTCGTAGTCGACGCCGCCCTCCTCCCAGTGCGAGGAGTCGCCGGTCGCGGCGTCGCTCATGCGGGCTGCGTTCTGCGCGGCGCGCTGGCGGCGTTCCCGCTCGTCGCGGGACTCCTTCGAATCGGTGTCGCGGCCGTCGTCGCTGTCGTTGTGGGGCGCACACGACTCACAGACTTCCAGCTCGGCGCCCGCGACGGTGGCGGAAACGAGGTCCGCGTCCTCCGCGCCGCAGAGTTCGCAGGCCCCTCCACCTCCGCTGTCACCGGCGTTCCCGGTGGAGTATTTAGCCATGGGGAGTGGTTAGTGTACCACCCTTTTGAAAACAGCGGTACGGGCGGGGTTTTTGCCCGCACACCGCGAACGGGAGGTATGGACGACCACCCCGCACTCCGGCGGACCCGCCTCGCCGCTCGCCTGCTCGACAGCGCGCTCCGGGTGCCCGGCACCGAGCGCCGCGTCGGCCTCGACCCCATCGTCGGGCTGATACCCGGCTACGGCGACGCTCTCGCGGCCGCGCTCTCCATGTACGTCGTCGGGGAGGCGGCGGTCGCGGGCGCACCAAAGGGAACCCTCCTCCGGATGTGCGCCAACGTCGCGGTCGACGCGCTCGTCGGCTCCGTGCCCGTACTGGGCGACCTCTTCGACGCCGGCTGGAAGGCCAACGAGCGCAACGTCGCGCTGTTGGAAGAACACCTAGAGCGCCGGTAGGTTTCACCCCCACCCAACGCGTTTAATCTCCCGCGTCCCCAAACCGGTGGAAATGGCCGAGTCGGGAGTCGCGGACGCGTTCACCCACCTCGGAGCCGAGGTCCGCGCGGCGCTCTCCGAGCGGGGATTCACGACGCCGACGGAGCCCCAGCAGCGCGCCATCCCGCCGCTCGCGCGCGGCGAGAACGCGCTCGTCATCGCCCCCACCGGAACCGGGAAGACGGAGACGGCGATGCTGCCGGTGTTCGATTCGATAGCACAGGCGGAACCCCGGTTCGGCATCTCCGCGCTCTACATCACTCCCTTGCGGGCGCTCAACCGCGACATGCGCGAGCGCCTGGACTGGTGGGGCGAGCAGTTGGACCTCGAAGTGGACGTCCGCCACGGCGACACCACCGACTACCAGCGCCAAAAGCAGGCTGAGAACCCCCCCGACGTGCTCGTGACGACGCCCGAGACGCTGCAGGCGATGTTGACCGGGAAGAAGCTCAGAAAGGCGCTCTCGGACGTTCACCACGTCGTTGTCGACGAGGTCCACGAGCTCGCCGCGGCCAAGCGGGGTGCCCAACTCACCGTCGGACTGGAACGGGTCGTCGAGCTCGCCGGCGAGTTCCAGCGCGTCGGGCTCTCGGCGACGGTGGGGGACCCCGGCGAGGTCGGGAAGTTCCTCACCGGCGCGCGGGGCTGTACGCTCGTGGAGGTGGACGCCGGCTCCAAAGTCGATTTGGCGGTGACGAAACCCGAGGTTACAGCCGAGGACGAAGCCCTCGCCAAGGAGTTGATGACGGAGCCCGAGACGGCGAGTCACGTCCGGAAGATACGGGACATCGTGGCCGAGCACGACTCCACCCTCGTCTTCGTGAACACCCGCCAGACCGCGGAGGCACTCGGCTCCCGGTTCAACGAGCTCGATTCGGAGGAGTCCATCGGGGTGCATCACGGCTCGCTCTCGAAGGAGGCCCGCATCGAGACGGAAGACGCGTTCAAAGCCGGCGATTTGGACGGGCTGCTCTGTACGTCCTCGATGGAGCTGGGCATCGACGTGGGACGCATCGACCACGTCGTGCAGTACCAATCCCCTCGGGAAGTCGCGCGCCTGCTCCAGCGGGTCGGGAGAGCGGGCCACCGCCGCGATCTTACCTCCTCGGGGACGGTGATTACCAGCCACCCCGACGACGCCGCCGAAGCCCTGGCAATCGCCCGCCGCGCGAGTGAGGGGGACGTCGAGGACGCGAACATCCACGAGGGGAGCCTGGACACTCTGGCTAACCAAATCGTGGGGGTGGTGATGGACACCGGCGACATCAGCGCCCGCGGCGCGTACGAGCTCGTCACCCGGGCCTATCCGTTCCGGGACATCCCCGAGGAGACGTTCAAATCGGTCGTGGAGGAGCTCTCGGGCAACCGCCTGCTCTGGTTGGACGAGGAAACGGACCGATTGGAGAAGTCGGGGGGGACGTGGCAGTACTTCTACGCCAACCTCTCGATGATTCCCGACGAGGAAACGTACACGGTGCGGGACATGGCGACCGGCAAGACCGTCGGCACCTTGGACGAGCGCTTCGTCGTCAACTTCGCCGAATCGGGCGCGACGTTCATCCAGCGCGGGGAGATGTGGCGCGTCAACGACGTGGACGAGGAGGAAGGCCAAGTCAACGTCTCGCCTATTGAGGACCCCGCCGGCGAGGTCCCCTCGTGGATCGGCGAGCAGATTCCGGTGCCGTACGACGTCGCGGGAGAGGTCGGCGAGATGCGCGGCGTCGCCGCGAGCCAGTTCGAGGGGGGCGCCACCCTCCAGGCGGCGGCCCGCGAGTTCACCGGGCGCTACCCCGCTGACGGGCCGGCCGCGGAAGCCGCGCTCGACCCCGTCGGGAGGCAGGTCGAATCGGGGAATCCGGTGCCGACGGACGAGCGCCTGCTCGTGGAGCGTGAGGGGCGCAAAATCGCCGTGAACGCGCCTTTCGGGCACAAGGTGAACGAGACGCTCGGGCGGATGTTGGCTTCCCTGCTGGGCCAACAGGCCGGCTCGGCGGTCGGGATGGAAATCGACCCCTACCGTATCGAACTCGAAACGCCCGGACGGGTGAGCGCGGGCGACGTGCGCGACCTGCTTGAGACGACCGACCCCGACCATCTCCGGGCCGTCATCGAACTCGCGCTCAAGCGCTCGGACACGCTGAAGTTCACGCTCGTACAGGTCGCCGCGAAGTTCGGCGCCGTCAAGCGCTGGAAGGGCGACACCGATGTCTCCGCGGACCGCCTGCTCGCGGCGCTGGAGGACACCCCCGTCTACGAGGAGGCGGTGCGGGTGGTGTTCCACGACGACCTGGCCATCGAGGCAGCGAAGGCCGTGCTCGAACGGATACAGGCGGGCGACCTCGACGTCGAAGTCGTCGGCGAGCGCACGCCCATCGGCGTCGGCGGCCGCTCCGCCGGAACGGAGCTCCTCGCCCCGGAGAACGCCGACAGCGGCGTCGTCGAGGCGGTAAAGGAGCGCCTTCTGGAGGACGACGTGCGCCTGTTCTGCGTTCACTGCACTGACTGGGACCGAACCCGGAGGGTCGAGCGCGTGGCCGACCAGCCGGAGTGTCCCCACTGTGGCTCGACCAGAATCGCGGCGCTGTCGCCGTGGGCCGACGAGGTCGTGCAGGCCGTTCGCGCGAAGGAGAAGGACGACGAACAGCAAACGGAGACGGAGCGCGCCTACCGGAACGCCAGCCTCGTGCAGGGCCACGGCAAGCCGGCGGTCATCGCCCTCACTGCTCGCGGCGTCGGCCCGCGGAACGCGGCACGCGTCATCAACAACCACCGCGAGGACGAGGCCGACTTCTACCGTGACATCCTCGAACGCGAACGGGAGTACGCGCGGACGAAGGCGTTCTGGGACTGAGGTCACCCGCGTGCGACGAAGGTGTCGGTCGCGCGGACGGAACTGTCGAACGCGCGGACGAGCGTTCGGCTTGTGAGCGACCGCCGACAGCCGCCCCACCCGGCACCAACCTTTTTGCCCGAAAACGGGCAAACAGTTGCTATGGACCGAACAGTCCTCCGACACGTCGCCGCGGCGACGCTCTCGCTGGCGCTCGCGGCCGCGGTCGTCGCTGCCGGCGCGACGGTTTCGCTCCCGGCGTTCGGCTACCCGGCGCTCGTCGTCCTCGGGGTTTTCCTGACGGGCGGGGGGCTCTACGCCGCCGACTTGGACCGGAACATCCTGTTCGGCGTCTGGACGCCGTGGGCGCTCGCGCTGCTCCTGAAGCCGTCGCTCTCCCTCGCCGGCGGCTTCCTCGTCGGCGCCGTCGCCGGCGTGCTCTCCGTCCCGGTCGTGGTGAAGGTCGGCGAGGCGACCGACGCCGCCGTGAACTAACCGAAAGGCGAAAAGCCCCGCTCCGCCTTCCCGACGTATGCGATTCGCGCCCGGCGCCACGCGACTGGGCCTGTTCGCCGCGAGCGCCGCGCTCCTCGGGAGCTTCGTCCTGCCCGTGGGGGTTGTCTTCGTCCCGCTCGCCTTCCTCGCCGGTCTGTGGTTCCTCCGGGACCCGGAACGGGACCCTGCCGGCGAGGGCGTTCTCGCGCCCGCCGACGGTCGGGTGTCGGTGATTCGAGAAGAGGGCGACCGGCTCCGGGTGGGCGTGTTCATGAACGTCACCGACGTGCACGTCAACCGGGCACCCCTCGCCGGGACCGTCGAGTCCGTTACCCGCGAGCCCGGCGCGAACAAACCCGCGTTCTCGAAGGAATCGGACCGAAACGAGAAGGTCCACCTCGATTTCGGGGAGTTCCGGCTGACGCTCATCGCCGGCTGGTTCGCCCGGCGCATCCACACCTACCCCGAAGCCGGCGCGGACATCGAGCGCGGCGAGCGCGTCGGGCACATCGACTTCGGCTCGCGGGCGGACCTCCTCCTGCCCGAGGCGTACGACCGAAGCGACCTGCGCGTCGAGAAGGGCGAGGCGGTCCGGGCGGGCGAGACGGTCCTCGCCGACTAGTCCCCGCGCGCGGCCTCGAAGTCGGCGGCCGTCACGCGGATATCGCCCGCTTCCGCGGCCGCCCTTTCGACGCCCTTCTCGGTGGCCGCGCTCCGGATAGCGCGCATCGTCGCCGCGCGAACGAGCGCCTCGATTTCGGCGCCGGTCATCCCCTCCGTCTCGCCGGCCAGTGCTTCTCTGTTCACGTCGTCGGCGAGGGGTTTCCCCGCCAGGTGCACGTCCAGAATCGCCTCTCTGGCTTCCCGGTCCGGCGCCGGCACGAGGAGGTGACGCTCCAGTCTCCCCGGCCGGAGGAGGGCGGGGTCGAGCGCGTCCTTCCGGTTCGTCGCCGCCAACACGGAGAGGGTCGGGTTGGCCGCCGCCGCGTCGAGTTCGGTGAGGAGCTGGGAGACGACCCGTTCGCTCACGTCGTCGTCGCTCCCGCGTCGCCCGGCGATGGCGTCGATTTCGTCGAAGAACACCACGGTCGGGGCCGTCTGGCGGGCGCGCTCGAAGACCTCCCGGACGGCCTTCTCGGACTCGCCGACGTACTTGTCCACGAGTTCCGGACCGGCGACGCGGATGAAGTTCACGCCCGACTCGTGGGCGACGGCGCGCGCGAGCATCGTCTTCCCCGTGCCGGGGGGCCCGTGCAGGAGGATGCCGGTGGGGGGGTCGGTGTGGGTTTCCTCGAAGAGCGCCGGATAGGAGAGGGGCCACTCGATGGTTTCCCGCAACGTCGCTTTCTGTTCGTCCAGCCCGCCGATTTGGTCGAAGCCCGTCTCGGGATACTCGACGACGAACTCGCGCATCGCGGAGGGCTCGACCGCGCCGAGCCCCGTCTCGAAGTCCGAGCGGGTAATCTCGATGTCGCCGTCGGGGTTCGCCCGCACCCGGCGGAGCGCGGACATCGCGGCTTCGGTCCCGAGGGCCTCCAGGTCGGCGCCGGTGAAGCCGTGGGTCCGGTCGGCGATGCGGTCCACGTCGACGTCCTCCGCGAGGGGCATTCCGCGAACGTGAACGCCCAGGATTTCGCGCCTTCCCTTCCGGTCGGGCACGCCGATCTCGATTTCGCGGTCGAAGCGCCCGGGACGGCGCAGCGCCTCGTCGATGGCGTTGATTCGGTTCGTCGCGCCGATGACGACGACCTCGCCGCGGGCTTCGAGCCCGTCGAGCAGGGAGAGGAGCTGGGCGACCACTCTGGACTCCATCTCGTTGTCGTCCTCGCGCTTGCCGGCGATAGAGTCGATTTCGTCGAAGAACACCACCGCGGGCGCGTTCGTCCGGGCCTCCTCGAAGACCTCCCGCAGTCGCTCCTCGCTCTCGCCCTTGTACTTGCGCATTACTTCCGGACCCGACACCGACACGAAGTGGGCGTCCACCTCGTTGGCCACCGCTTTGGCGATGAGGGTCTTCCCCGTGCCGGGCGGGCCGTGCAGGAGGACGCCCTTCGGTGGGTCGATACCGAGTTTCCGGAACAGGTCGGGCTCGGAGAGCGGGAGCTCGATCATCTCCCGGACCGCCTCCAGCTCGTCGTCGAGGCCGCCGATGTCCTCGTAGGTGACCCCCACGGTTCGCTCGTCGTCGCTCGGCGGCGACGACCCGCCGGGGCGCACCTCGACGTCGGTGTCCTCGGTGACGACGACCGCGCCCTCCGGCGCCGTCTCGACGACCTGGAACTCGCGGGCCGTGCCGAGCGCTTCCACTCGCACGACCTCGCCGGGCGCGACGGGCCGGTCCCGGAGCGAGCGGGCGACGGCCGCGGCGACCGTGTCGGGGTCCATCTCCAGGGACTCGTTCGGCGAGAGCGCCACGCGCTCGCCGTCCTGCACCCGCCGCTGGCTGACGGTGACGGTGTCGCCGACCCGGACGCCGGCGTTCGAGCGCGTCTCCCCGTCCATCCGGATTTCGCCTTCAGGGACCTCGCCCCCCGCGGGCCACACCTTCGCGGCCGTCGTCGAGGACCCGGTGACGACGACGGTGTCGCCGCTGAGCACGCCAAGCCCCCGGCGAGCGCCCTCCGGCAGGCGGACGATGCCCCGCCCGGCGTCGCGGGTGCCCGCCTCCCGGACGGTGAGTTCGACGCTGTCTGGCATACCTCCCCTTTCGGCGCCCGGGACTTAAGCGGGGGCACACGGCGCCCGCCGTGACAGACGAAGGCTATTTGGGAGCCCCTCTCCGACTTCGGGGCGTGCAGACGCCCTCCGACGGCGGAAGGCAGTCCCCCCTGCTGGCCCTCGCCCTCGTCGTGCTGGTCGTCGCCGCCGGCTGCAGCTCCCTCCCCGGGGCGGGCGACGCCACGGACGAGCCGGAGCCCGTGCCGACCCTCAACGTCGTTCCCGAAGGGACGACGGCGGTGCTCCACGCCGACGCCGGCGGCGCCCTGAACGACGACGCCCTCCGGACGGTACTCGACGGGGTCGTGTCGACCCTCGTCGGCCCGACGCCGGGCGGGGAGGTGACTGTCCGGAACACCGTCTCGACGGCCGAGAACCGCACCGGGCTCGACGCGGACGAACTCACGGGAGTCACGTTCTTCTCGAAGGCGACGACCGTCCCGAACGCGACCGAAATCCCGGACGCCTCGGAGCTGGGCTACGCCGGGGCCGTTCTCGCGGCCGACTGGTCGAAAGCCGAGTTCGCCGCCGCCCTGCGCTCCGGTTCGCGGGAGAACGTCACCGAGACGACCCACGCGGGCCTGACGGCGTACGTCGGGCCGAACGCGACCTGGGTCGGCACCCTCGGCGACGGCCGCTTCGTCGTCGGCACCGAACGGGCCGTGACGGACGCGATGGCCGTGGCCGCGGGCGAGGCGGCCGCCTTCGACAACGACGTGCGCGCCGCGTTCGCGTCCACCGGAGCGGGCCACCTCCGCTACGCCGCCGCCGTCCCGCAGGACGGAATCAACACCAGCGGAATCGGCGGCTACGACACCGCGCCGTTCGAGGCGGCCTCGACGGTTCGGGGGTCGGTCGCCACCACGCCCGACGGCAACGTCTCGGTGACGGCGAACGTCAGGTTCGCCAGCGCCAGCGCCGCCACGGACGCCGCGGAGATGGCCCAGGGGGCCATCGCGGCGACGCGCGAGCGTACCGACAACGCGACCGCACGGCTCCTCACCGAGAACCGGCTCTCCGTGGCGGCCGACGGGAACGAACTGACCCTCGTGGCGACCAACGAACCCGACACGTACGTCGCGTTGGTCCGCGCGCTCGTCCTGTTGGGCGGCTCGGCGTAGACCGTGTTCCCTCCGCTCCTCCGCAAGGAACTCGCGTGGGGGCGACGGAAGCTGTTCGTCCTCGTCCTCGTCTTCGTGTTTGTGCCCGCCGCGCTCGCCTACGGGACGGTCGCGTTCCAGACCGTGCTCCCGACGGACGCGCCCGTGGCGGTCGTTCCGGCGGCCGAGGAGACGACGGACAACGACATCGCAATCGCGGAGGGAGCCGTTACGCCGTTCTCCCAACCCCGGACCTACGGCTCGGAGGCCGCCGCCTTCGAGGCGCTCGACAGGGAGCAGGTGTACGCCGTCGTGACGGTGCCCGCCGGGGTGGTAGAGCCCGGCACAACGAGTGTGTTCGACGTGTACGTCTCCGGGAGCGTCGTCCCCTATCACGAGGCCTCCAAAGCCATGGTGAGTGTTCTCAACACGGTGCTCGACGACCGGCTCCCCGACGATGTCGACGTCCGCGTCGAACGCCACATCGTCGGGACGGAACGCTCCCTCTCCGCGTATCTGGTGCCCACGTTCCTGTTGACGATGGCGATGCTCGTCGCGCTGGCGTACCTACCGTACAACGTGGCCGCCGAACGGGCCGTCCTGGACAGGCTGCGCGTGGAGTCCTCGCTCCCCCGGGTGTTGGGCTGGAAGCTCGTGTTCTTCGCCGGCCTGTTAACCGTTCCCCTCGCGGTCTTCCACCTCGCCGCGGGGGCGTTCGGCTACGGCATCGCCCTCCTCACGCCGGGCACGTTGGCCGTCTATCTGCTGACGTTCGTCCTGCTGGGTGCGCTCGCGCTCTCCGTGACGCTCCTGACCCGCTTCTCGACGTGGGGGCGACTGGTGAACGTACTCGTCCTCTTCGGGCTGGTCCTCTTCTCGGGACTGCTCTACCCCGCGGGTTTCTTCTCGCCGCTGCGCCGGGAGCTGGTGCGCTCGTTGCCGACCCACTACGCGGCGGTGATGGTGCGCGGGTTCGCCCTTCGGGAGGCGTCCCCGGGGTTCTTCGGGGCGTGGCTCCTCGGGTTGGCGGCCGCCACCCTGCTCGCCCTGCTCGTCCTGCGCGGGTCGATAGCCGTCTCCGAACGGAGGGCCGGATAGATGCGCCTGGAAAACGTCTCGAAGTCCTACGGGGACGTGGTCGCGCTCGACGGGGTGGACCTCACCTTCGAGCCCGGAACGGTCCACGCGCTCGCGGGGCCGAACGGCTCCGGCAAGACGACCGCGCTCCGTCTGCTGGCCGGCCTGACCCGTCCGAGCGCCGGCACTGTCGAACGCCCGGACGCGCCGGGATACGCCTTCCAGCGGCCCAACGTCTACCCCGGACTGACCGTGGCGGAGAACCTCGACGTGTTCGCCGCGATGGTGGACGCGGACGCCGCGTGGCGCGCCGAGCTCGTCGAGCGCCTGCG
>JBEQBK010000042.1:0-17498 GCA_041639855.1 Halobacteriaceae archaeon
AGTACACGTCGACCGCGGGGTCGACGGCCTCGGCGGCGGCGACGGCCTTCTCGACGATTTCGGGGTCCGCCGACGAGACGGGCGTCCCGGTCCCGATGAGTTCGGGGGGTTCGACGGCCACCGCGTCGGGCCCGAGCGCGGACGCGGCGCCAATCTGGGCCGGATTGTTCGCACAGACACAGGTTTCGAGGCCCGCGCGCTCCGCGGCGTCGAGGGCGCCGTCGATGTCCGCGAGCTTCAGGCGCTTCTCGGAGTGGTTGAGGAGTGTGCCCTCCGCGCCCGCCGCCGCGGCGCGCTCCGCGAGCGTGCTCCCCGTGTGCGAACCATACCCATTAGAGCTGACGTGTTGGGCCCACGTCTCCACGCCCGTCTCGGCGACGGCCGCGAGGTCCGCGGCCTGGGGCGCGACAGCGACGCTGGTTTCCGAGTCCGAAGCGACCCGCTCGGCGGCTTCCGCAACCGCGACGGGGTCACAGGGGTACGCCTTCAGGTTGACGAGGACGAACATACCGGAAGGGGCGGATGAAACGGGTTTAGTGTACCGCTTCTCGTCGCCGGGGTGCGGGAACAAGTATTTATACAGCCCTCCGTAACCCGCCATGTGAACATGGACCAAGCCGTAGTCTCGTTGCGCCGGGTGCGCCCGGACCGGTTCGCGGGCTTTCTCGCGGACCTCGTGACGGCGGTCCACGAGGGGTGGGACGTCGATGTCGCGCCCCCGTCCCCGGAAGGTGGCGTCGACGCCGTCCTCCAGCGGGACGGGGAGCGAAAGCTGGTTCGGGCCTGCCAGTACCCCGAATCGAAGGCCGTCAGCGCGGGCGAGGTCCGTGAACTCGCGGCGCTCCGAACTGCGGGCGGGTTCGACGAGGCGACCCTGCTGGCGACCAGCGACGTGTCCACGGACGCCCGGCGCGCGGCGGCGGCGACGGGCGTCGAGGTGCGGGACGCCGCCGAGACCGTCGAACTCGCGCGGGAGGCCGGCGTGTTGGTGCCCGCGCCCGAACAGCCCGAGGAGGGCCTTCCCCGGCGGACCGCGACGTGGCCCGACGAACTCGTCGAGTGCGCGAGCGACCTCATCGCACACGTCGAGGACGCCGGACGCTTCGAGCGCCGGACCGCCCGGACGAGCGCATACGTCGATGCGGATTTCATTCCCGAGACGGGCGGCGCACCCGTCGTGAAAGTGCGCTTCGGCGACGAAATCCTGCGTGTGTACGTCCACTACGACGGCCGCTTTCGGCGTATCGGCACCGTCACCCCCGAGGCTGTAACCGAGCACGCGCTCGCACAGCTCAAACGGGAGCTCGACGCGTCCATCCAGCGCGCGCTGGCGGAGTAGCCCCGGACTTTCTTTAGGGAGTATCCCGACGGATAGCTATGGCAGCACCGGGGACCGAACTGCTCGACACCACGGTCGTCCGTCTCCTGTTGGCGACGGCGCTCGGGCTCTTCTTGGGCCTCGAACGGGAGTGGTCCGACAAACCCGCCGGCGTCCGGACGTTCTCGCTGACGGCGCTCTCGGGGGCCGTCTTCACGGTCGTTGCACAGGATACGAGCCTCGGCCCGTGGTTGTTGGTCGTCGGCGGGGTCCTCGTCATCGTACAGGGAATTCTCCTCGCCGCCCAAGGCCTTCGCATGGGCGGCGACGAGGGGCTCTCGCTGACGACGACGGTCTCGCTACTCGTCGCGTACGGTGCGGGCGTTCTCGTCGCCGCGGGGGATACGCTCGCCGGCGTCACGGTGGCGGTGGTGTCCTCGCTCCTGTTGGTACTCAAACGCGAACTCCACGGGTTCGCAGGCGGCCTCTCCCGCCAGGAACTGCGCTCGTCCATCGAGTTCGCCATCCTCGCGTTCGTCGTCTACCCGACACTCCCCGTCGGGTCGGTGGAGTTCGGTGGGGTGGCGGTCGAGCCCCGCGTGGCGTGGCTGATGGTCGTCACCGTCGCCGGCATCGGCATCGTGAACTACGCCGTCGTCCGCACCTACGGCGGCCGGGGGGTCGCCATTACCGGCTTCTTCGGCGGGCTGGCATCCTCGACGGCCGTGGTGGGAACGATGCTCGACCACGTTCGACAACACCCCGCGGCGGCGTCCTACGGCGTGGCGGCGGTGCTCCTCGCGGACGCGGCGATGGCCTTCCGCAACCTGGTCATCGCGCTCGCCTTCACCCTCACGGGCGGGCCCGGGCCCCTGTTGGGTGCGGTGTGGCCGCTGGCGCTCGTCGTCGTCGCGGCCTTCGTCATCGCCTACGCCGTCGCGGACTGGTCGGTGGACGTGCCGATGGAGCTGGAGAGCCCCTTCTCGATGCGCAACGTACTCGGCTTCGGCGCCGTCTTCCTCGTCGTGCTCGTCGTCGGAACGCTCGCACAGGGCCGCTTTGGCAACCTGGGCCTCTACGTGAGTGCTCTGCTCTCCGGGCTGGTCTCCTCGGCGGGCGCGGCGACGACCGCGGTTCTGCTCTACCGCGGGGGGACGGTCGGGGCGTCCGCCGCGACCGTCGCGCTCCTCCTCGCCACCGCCTCCAGCGTCGTCGTGAAGGCGGCGCTCGTCTTCGGCGGACCCCGCGAGTTCGCCAACGCCGTCGCGCGCTGGAGCGCGCTGTTGCTCGCACTGGTAATCGCTTCCAGCGTCGCCGTCGAACTGGGCGTGAACGGCCTCCCGCTCTGAGTCCGCCGCTTTCGGGGCGCCTAAAAACATCGAGGAAGTGATACTTATCCGTGCGGAGCGACTTCTCTCCCCATGGCCGCACTCGGGAGCTACGTGCTCGTCTTTCTCGCCGGGTTGGTGACGGCGCTGGCGACGGGGCTCGGCGCGCTGCCCTTCTTCCTCGTCGACGAGGTGAGCGACCGCTGGGACGTGGGGCTGTGGGGAATCGCGTCCGGCATCATGGTCGCGGCCTCCGTTTTCGGCCTGATATTCGAGGGGCTCGCTGAGGGGACGGTGTGGGATATCCTCCCGGGACTGCTCGCCGGCGTGCTCTTAGTAGAGGGCGCGAGCCGGCTCATCGACGGCCACGAGTTCGCGCCCCGCGAAATCGCGCGGGCCGACGTCAAGAAGCTCGCCCTGATTCTGGGGGTTCTCACCGTCCACTCGTTCCCCGAGGGTGTGGCGGTCGGAGTCTCCTTCGCGGAGCTGAACCTGGAGGGCGGCCTCGCCCTCTGGGGGTTCAGCGTCCCCGTGCTCGCCGTATTTATGACGCTCGCCATCTCGGTTCACAACGTTCCGGAGGGGTTGGCGGTGGCCATCCCGCTGAACGAGTTGGGGATGAGCAGAGCCAGGATGGTCGGCGCCGCCGTCTTCACCAGTCTGCCCCAGCCCGTGGGCGCCGTCATCGCCTTCGGCTTCGTGCGCTGGGCCCGGGCGTTTCTCCCCTTCGGCTTCGGCTTCGCCGCGGGCGCGATGGTCTATCTGGTCGCGACGGAGTTCGTCCCCGAGGCCCTCGAATCGGGGCGGGACCTCCCGGGGAAGGGGCGCCGCGAGCTCGCGGCCGGCTTCCTCGCCGGCGCCCTCGTGATGGTTCCCCTGCTCTTCGTCTGATTGTCGGAAGCGGAATTATCTTCAGCCCCGAAGGAGAATACACGGACATGAGTAACAGTTCACCGGTCCGGGTGGGCCTCAACGGCTTCGGCCGCATCGGCCGCAACGTCCTCCGCGCCGCCCGCGGGGACGACCGGATCGAAATCGTCGCCATCAACGACGTGATGGACGACGAGGAGATGGCGTATCTGGCGCGCTACGACTCGGTCCACGGGACCCAGGGCGACGTCGAGCTCCGCGATGGGGCCCTCGACGTCGGCGGTCGCGAAATCCCGGTGCTCTCCGAGACGGACCCCGCGGAGCTGCCGTGGGAGGAGTACGGCGTGGAGGTCGCCTTCGAGGCGACCGGGCTCTTCCGGACCTACGAGGAGGCCCACCAGCACGTCGAGGCGGGCGCGAACAAGGCGCTCATCTCCGCGCCGCCGAAGGGCGACACCGACGTGTTCTCGATGGTGTACGGCGTGAACCACGACGAGTACGCGGGCGAGGACGTGTTTTCGAACGCCTCGTGTACGACGAACTCCGTCGCGCCCCCCGCGAAGGTACTCGACGAGGAGTTCGGCATCGAATCCGGGCTGCTCACGACGGTCCACTCCTACACCGGCTCGCAGAACCTCCTGGACGGCCCGAACGGCAAACCCCGCCGGCGGCGCGCGGCCGCGGAGAACATCATCCCCACGAGCACGGGCGCCGCACAGTCCACGACCGAGGTGCTCCCCCAACTGGAGGGCAAACTCGACGGGATGGCGATGCGCGTCCCGACGCCGAACGGCTCGATTACCGACTTGACCGTCTCGCTGGCGGCCGACCCGAGTAAGGAAGAGCTGAACGAGGCGTTCTACGACGCCGCGACCGGCGAGATGGAGGGCGTGCTCGGCGTCACCGACGAGGCCGTCGTCAGCCGCGACATCGTCGGCGAGCCCTACTCCTCGTTGGTCGACGTGGGCGCGAACCGGAGCCTGGAGGGCGGACTGAAGAAGATACTCGCGTGGTACGACAACGAGTACGGCTTCGCGTGCCGGATGCTCGACGCCGCGGCGTACGTCAACTAGTTCGTCGCTCGCTCGCACTCCTCCGAAGATAGATAGGCCACCCGCGTGTTGTCCCACCCGATGTACGACACGCTCGACGACATTCCGGGGCCGGGACGCATCCTCGCGCGCCTCGACCTCAACTCGCCCGTCGAGGACGGCGCGGTACAGGACAACAAGCGCTTCGAGCGCCACGCCGAGAGCGTGCGGACGATGCTCGACGCGGGACACCGGGTCGCGCTTATGGCCCATCAGGGGCGCCCGGGACGGGACACCTACGTCCCCCTCGAACAGCACGCGGCGATCCTCTCCGAGCATGTCGGGGAGGAGGTCGGCTACGTCGACGACACCTACGGCGAGGACGCCGTCGCGGCGGTCCGGAACCTCGACGCCGGCGAGGCCGTTCTGCTGGAGAACGTCCGCTTCGTCGCGGACGAACTCGCGGACCACACGCCCGCCGAGCACGCCGACACCCCGTTCGTCCGCTCGCTGTCGGGCGAGTTCGACCACTACGTCAACGACGCCTACTCGGTCGCCCACCGCGCCCACGCCTCGGTCGTCGGGTTCCCGGAGGTGATGGACGCCTACGCGGGCCCGGTGATGGACGCGGAGTACACGTACAACTCCTCGGTCCGGGAGCGGGAGTTCGACGGCAACGTGACGATGGCCCTCGGCGGGACCAAAGCGGCCGATATCATCCCCGTGATGGAGGTCCTAGCCGACCGCGTCGACGACTTCCTGCTCGGCGGCGTCGTCGGGGAGCTCTGCCTGCGCGCGGCGGGCTACGACGTCGGGCACGACTTGGAGGGGATGGACCTCTTCGACGAGCAGTGGGCCGAGCACGGTGACACCCTCGAAGCGCTCCTGGAGACCTACGGCGAGAAAATCCACCTACCCGAGGACCTGGCCTACGAGGACGACGACGACGAGCGCGGCGAGGTGGGCGTCGAGGGAATCGCGAAGGACCGGGCGTATCTCGACGTCGGCGCCGACACGCTCGCGGCGTACGAACCCGTCATCGAGGAGAGCGAAGCGGTGTTCGTGAAGGGCGCGCTGGGGGTCTTCGAGGACGAGCGCTTCGCCGTCGGCACCAGGGGAGTTCTGGAAGCCATCGCCGACACGGACTGTTTCTCCGTCGTCGGCGGCGGCGACACCGCCCGGGCCATCGACATGTACGACGTCGGCGAGGAGAACTTCGGCCACGTCTCCATCGCCGGGGGCGCGTACATCCGCGCGCTCACCGGCGAACCCCTCGCGGGCGTCGAGGCCCTGCGGAACGCGTAGCGCCGGTTCGTTTTTGATGCCCCCGTGAGTTGTGCCGCCCGCATGGGAGACACCGAACTCGACGTCGAGGTCGAAGTGGAGGTCGAAGTCGACGAATCGGAGCTCGAACTAGAGGTCGACGACCCGAAGGAAGTCGAGGCGGAGCTCGAAACCGAAGGCCTCGAAATCGAAGTGGAGGTCGAGGTCGAGCGCGAAGGGGAGGAAGAACACGAAGACGACGAATCTGAGGCCGAAGACGACGACCTTCCCGCGGAAACGGACGCCGAGGAGTAACTCGGCCTACAGTGACAGCCAGTCCGTCGTCAGCTCCGGCTCGCGGAGGTGCCAGCGCTGCTGGCCCCCCTCGCGGGTCTCGATGACCGCGTCGAAGAGGGGGACGAGCGTCCGGACGGCGTCGCTGTCCGCCGGCGCGGCGAGGTGGACGTGTGCCATCGCGGCCGCGTCGCGGGCCGTTCCGCCGAGCCCGTGGAGAAAGCGGAAGACGGCCTCCTCGTCGTGGGCCGCCAGCAGGGAGTCGCCCTCGCGCAGGCAGAGCCGGACCGTCCCCGGCTCCGCGCCCGCGAACGCTCTCACCTCCTCGTCGATGGCCCGCTTCAGGTCCGGGAGCCCGCCCCCAACCGTCCGAACGTCCGGCCCCGTGCCGGCGTTCGCCGCCGCGGCCGACCGGGTCGGCGTCCGGTAGCGAATCCGGCGCGCGTCCCCCGCGGCGCTCGGCCCCGGGGGCGTCGGTTCCGTCCCGATGCCGACGAACAGCCGCTTTCTCGGCCCGGCGCCCGCATCACCCAGTAGCCGTTGGCACGCGGCCCGGCGGCTCTCGCCGTCGACGCCGGTGAGCAACAACAGGCTCCCGTGGCGCTTGAGTTCTGCCAGCGTGTCGGCAAACACCCCCGCTTCGCCCCCCCGTTCGTCCCGTTGCATCTACTTTGAATCAATGCTTGAAGCGTGCAATAAAGTTTCGGGCGGACGGGTGTCCCGTCGTATTCACAGAAGAACTTTATAATGGACCTAAGACATAATTACACCCATGCCAGGAACCGAGGACGTGTGTGTGATCCTCGTCGGGGGGGAACGCGTCCTCGTCGATGCACTATCGGAGAAGGACGAATGGGAGACCACTACCACGACATCGACCGCCGACGCGCTGATTCGCGTGGAGTCCGCCGCCTTCGACTGTGCGGTCGTCGACCATCCCGACGCCGCGGCAGTCGTTGAGTTGATCACCGACCACGACCCGACGCTGCCGGTCGTCGTCGTCGGCGGCGACGACCGCGACGACGCGCTCCCCGGAGTGCTGGCGGCGGGGGGAACCGACTACGTCGAGCGGGAGAAAACCGACGTCCTCACGGCTCGGGTCCAACGCGAGACCGACCGACATAGCCGCGTGAAGAAGTGGCGCCGAGACTCCACGATGGTCGACTCGATGCTCGCGTCGCTCCCGATGACGGTCTACTTCAAGGACGACGAGGCGCGCTTCGTCCGGGCGAGCGAGTCGCTGAAGAACTGGTATCCGGAAATCATCGGCAAGACCGACAAAGAGGTGTGGCCCGACGACGGCGAACGGAGCTACGCCGACGACATGCGCATCATCAACGGCGAGACGGACATCATCGACCGGGAGGAGCCGAAATCCGACGGCACGACGACGCTCACCACGAAGGTGCCGTGGCGCGACGAGAGCGGCGATATCGTCGGCTTGCTCGGCATCTCACGGGACATCACCGAGCGCAAGCGCCGCGAACGCCAGTTGGAGACGCAAAACGAGCGCATGGAGAAGTTCGTGAGCATTGTTTCCCACGACCTCCGGTCCCCGCTGAACGTCGCGTCCGGCAACGTGGAACTCGCTCAGGAGCAAGAATCCTTCGACCCACTCGAGCGCGTGGAGGACTCGCTCGAGCGGATGGACCACCTCATCGAGGACTTCCTCACGCTTGCCCAGCACGGCAAAATCGTCACGGAGACGGAGTCCGTGGAACTCCGAACCGCCGTCGAGGAAGCGTGGGCCGGCATCAGCTCCGACGCCACGCTCCGAACGACCATCGACCCGCAGGCCGTCGTCCACGCCGACCGGGAGCGCTTTATCCAACTGCTGGACAACCTCTTCAAGAACACCGTCGACCACGCGGGCGAGAGCCCGGTCGTCGACGTGGGCGCCGAACCCGGCACCGTCTGGGTCGCGGACGATGGGCCGGGCATTCCGGAAGAAGAGCGCGAGGAGGTCTTCGAGTACGGTATGACGACTAACGAAGAGGGAACGGGCTTCGGGCTCTCCATCGTTCGCGATATCGCGGCCGCCCACGGCTGGGAGGTTGACGTGACCGAGAGCGCCAGCGGCGGCGCGCGCTTCGAAATCACGCGCGTGACCACCGAGGGCGTCTGAGCCGGCGGGAGTGTTTTGGGCCGGCCGCGCGAACCCTGGGGTATGACCGACGATGACTTGGAGCGGCGGGTAGCCGAGCTGGAGGACGCCCTCCGCGGGCTCAGAACCGAGGTCCGGCGACCGCCCCGCGGTCCCCTCGGGCTGCCGCGCCCCCCGACGCCCGGCGAGTTGGCACGCGCGGCCGACGAACACGCCATCCCGGCGGCCATCGCCTCCCTCGAAGCGGCGATTCACGCGCTCGAACTCCTGCGACTCGGGCTCCGGGCGGCCAATCCGGAGCGGCGGCGCCTCGGGGGCCGAAGCGAGCGCCCGCGGAGCGAAACCGCCGAGCGGGTCGGGCGGGCTGCCCTCGACCGACTGGACCGCGCGCTCGACGACGCCGTCGATGCGCTGGAGGGGACACCGACGGACCCCGAATCGCGGGAAGTCCTCGCCGAGGCCCGCCGCCTACGCGAGGAAATCGCCGAGCGGGTCGAGAAGGCGGACGCGGACACCGAACGGACGGATGAGGAAGCCGCGGACGAGTCGAAAACCGATGCGGGCCCGGAAGTCGACGTCGAGTCGGAGCTACAGTCGATAAAGGACGAACAGAACGAAGACTAAACCGGCTCGAAGCGATACCCGTCCCAGTCCTGGCTTTCGGGTTCGCGGATACCCGCGCCCGGTTCCCTGAGCTCTTCTTCGTACACCGGTCGGACGGCGTCGCCGGTCTCCACGTCGCCCGTCGTGAGCTGGCCGAGCACGCGGACGCGCTCACCCTCGACGTCGAACTCCACGATGGCGAGGTGGTTGGGCTCCCGGACACCCGGCGGGGTCGCCGAACTCGTCGTCCATGTGACGACCTCGGCTTCCTGCTCGCTCAGGTCGATTGTCTCGACGGGCTCCGCGCCGTCGTGGCTGTAGGGGTGGCTAGGACACGTTATCGAACCGTCGTCGTACTTCGTGGCTTCCAGAGTCATGGTCGTTCGAGGATCGTAGTGGTAACGCAGTTGCCGAAGCCGCCGACGTTGCACGCGAGCGCGGTGTCGGCCTCGACCTGTCGGGGGCCGGCGTCGTCGGTGAGCTGTTTGTACAGTTCGTACACCTGAGCGACCCCGCTCGCGCCGAGCGGGTGACCCTTCGATTTGAGTCCGCCCGACGTGTTTATCGGGAGGTCGCCGTCGCGTTCGGTGACCCCTTCCCGGACGGCTTTCCAGCCCTCGCCCGACTCGAAGAAGCCCAGCCCCTCGCTCTGGAGGAACTCCAGAATGGTGAACATATCGTGGAGCTCGGCCACGTCGACGTCCTCGGGGCCGCAGTCGGCCATCTCGTAGGCGATTTTTCCCGATTCGACGACGCCGCCCATCGTCGTCGGGTCCGCACGCTCGTGGACGACGTGGGTGTCGGTGGCGCCGCCGATACCGCTGATGACGGCGTACTCCTCGGCGTACTCCTCGGCTTTCTCGACCGGGCAGAGCAGGAGGGCGGCCGAGCCATCCGTGATGGGACAGAAGTCGTAGAGGCGCAGGGGGTCCGCGACCATCGGGGACCCCATCGCGGTCTCCACGTCGATTTCCTTTTGGAACTGTGCGTGGGGGTTGTCCACGCCGTTCCGGTGGTTCTTGACGGCGACCTCCGCCAGCGACTCGCGGGGCGCGTCGTACCGCTCCAGGTAGTGACGAGCGGTCATCCCCGCGAAACTCGGGAGCGTGACGCCGTGTTTGTACTCGTGGGGGTGGGTCAGGGAGGCGATGACGTCGGTTGCCTCCGCGGTCGAGCGATGGGTCATCTTCTCGCCGCCCACCAACATGGTGAGGTCGCTCGCGCCCGAGGCGACGGACTGCCAAGCGGCGTACAAACCGGCGCCCCCCGACGCGCTGGTCTGGTCGACGCGCTGGGTGTAGGCGCCGAGCGCGCCGATGTCGTGTGCGAGCGCGTTCATCACGCCGCTTTGCCCCTCGAACTCGCCGCTGGCCATGTTCGAGACGTAGAGGTGGTCCAACTCCCCGGATTCGACGTCGGCGTCGGCCAGACACCCCTCGGCAGCCTCGACGAGGAGGTCCTGTATCCACTCCCCCTCGCGCTGGCCGAACTGGGTCATCGAGGCCCCGACGATTGCCACGTCCATAGGCCACTCTCCACAGGGAGCGCTTTCAGCGTTTCGTCCCGTTCCGCGAGCGAAAGAGAGATTCCCGGTCCCGCCGATGTGGGAGCATGACACGCAACGTCGGCTTCGTCGGCGGGGGGAACATCAGCCGGGTCCACGCCGACGCGGTGACAGGGTTGGGGGCGAACGTCGCGGCCGTCGCGGATATCGACCCCGGCGCGCGCGCGGCGTTCGCGGGCGACTACGGAGCCAACTCCTACGAGGACTACGAGGAGATGCTCACGGTCGAGGACCTCGACTGTGCCGTCATCGGGGTTCCGAACGGGCTCCACGCCGACTGCGCGGTGGCGGCACTCGAAAACGGCGTCCACGCCTTCGTGGAGAAACCCCTCGCCAACGACCTGGCGAACGCCGAACGCGTGCAGGCCGCGGAGGCCGACAGCGACGCGACGGTGATGGTCGGCTTCATGGAGCCGTTTCGGCCGAGTATCGAAACGACGAGGCGAAAAGCCGACACGGGCGACCTCGGGGACGTGTACGACGTGAACGTCGAGTACGTCCGTCAGCGGGGTATCCCGCAGATCGGCTCGTGGTTCACGGACAAGGCGATGGCCGGCGGCGGGTGCGTCATCGACATCGGCGTCCACATGCTCGACATGGCGCTCTACGTGTTGGACTTCCCCGACATCGAGACGGTGAGCGCCACGACCAGCGCGAACTTCGGCACGAAGGAGGACTACACCTACCTCTACATGTGGGGCGGCGAGCCCGACGAGCAGGCGGACTTCGATGTCGAGGACCACGCCCGCGCGCTGATTCGGACGGCCGATGGCGCGACCATCAATCTGGACTGTTCGTGGGCGTCGAACCGGGAGGACGCCCACCGGATGCAGGTGCTCGGCTCCGAGGAGGGTGTCACCGTCTCGCCGGGCGATGGCGAGGCGACCCACTACGGCGCCGACGACGACGCGGACGCGCTCACGGAAACCGACTACGACTACGCCGACGCCGACCCCTACGAGGCGGAGTGGGACTACTTCCTCTCGGTCATCGAGGGGGAGCGCGAGCACACCAGAAACACCGTCGCCGAGGGCGTCACCGTCCAGCGCGCGATGGAGGCCATCTACGAGTCAGCGGAGAAAGGCCGGGAAGTCGTGCTCGAGTAGGCCTCAGAACGGGTAGTCCCGCTGCTCGTGCTGGAGGGAAATCCACTGCGTCCGCGTTATCTCGTCGAGGAAGGACTCCGCGTTGTAACCGCCCATCCCGGAGGCGTTCCAGCCGCTGAAGGGGACGTGGGCCTCGTCGTTGATGGGCTGGTCGTGGACGTGGACGTGGCCCGTGTCCAGTTGTTCGGCGATGGCCTTCCCCTCGGCGATATTTCCTGCATGAACCGACCCGGAGAGCCCGTACTCGGAGTCGTTGGCGATTTCGATTGCCTCTTCGACGTCGGAGAACGGAACCACCGGTGCGATGGGGCCGAAGTGCTCGTTCGCGGCGACGGGCATCTCGTTCGTGACGCCGGAGAGCACCGTCGGCGGCACGTAGAGCGAGTCCTCGCCCAGCCCGTCGACGTCGACGGTTTCGCCGCCCGTTTCCAACGTGGCGCCTTCCTCGACGCTTTCCTCGACGTAGCCCAGCATCTCGTCGCGCTGGGACTCGTCGACGATGGGGCCCACGATGGAGTCCTCGTCGTGGGCGCTCCCGACGGGCAGGGATTCGGCGCGCTCGACGAGCCCCGCGACGTACTCATCATAGATGTCCTCGTGGACGACGTGGCGGTTGATGGAGATACACACCTGTCCCTGATGGACGAAGTTGCCGAACGCCGCCGCATCGAGGGCGTCCTCCACGTCCGCGTCGGCGGTGACGACGTGAGCGTTGTTGCCACCCAACTCCATCGCGGGCGTCGCGAGGTTCGCCGCCGCCTTCGACGCGACGTGCTGGCCCACTTCCGTGGAGCCGGTGAACGCCACCACGTCGCTGTCGAGGTGGCCCGCGACGCGGTCGCCGATGTTCGACCCGCGGCCGGTGACGACGTTCACAACCCCGCCGGGAAGGCCGGCCTCCTCGAACAGTTTGCCGAACAGGAGTCCGCCCGTGATGGGGGAGTTCGTCGAGGGCTTGAGCACGACGGCGTTGCCCGCGGCGACGGCCGTCGCCACCGCGCGCATCGTGAGGTTCAGCGGGAAGTTCCACGGGGTAATCGCGGTGACCACGCCCTTGGGCTCGCGCCGGAGGATGTTCTCCTTGCCGGGGATGTTCGAGTCCGCGTGCTCGCCTTTCACCCGCCGCGGGTAGGTCGCGGCCTCCGCGGCGTGGTCGTTGGCGATCTGCATCGACGTCTCGCCCATGATGGTCGTCCCACCCACTTCGGCGGCGAGCAGGTCGACGATTTCGTCGTGGTGGTCGTTGAGAACCTCGATGAAGTCCTGCAGGAGCTCCTCGCGGCGGGCGGGCGGCGTCTCACCCCACTCCTCCTGGGCCTCGACGGCCGCCTCGTAGGCCGCGTCGACGTCGGTTTCGGTCGCGGCGGGCACCTCCGTCACCGTCTCGCGGGTCGAGGGGTCCTCGACGGCGATGGTCTCGCCGCCCTCGGCCGTCCGCCACTCGCCGTCGATGTACAGCGCGTTCCAGTCCGCGTCGATAGTCAGGTCTGATGCCATGACTCGTTCTCCGGCTGCGACGGGTATACGCTCCCTCCAACCGGTGGGGAACGGGGGAACCGATAGGTTGAGGTTCGGAAACGAACTACCCTAAGAGTCCGACGGCCGACTCAGTTCAGCGCGTAGAGCGCGTAGTTCAGCGCCGTCGCGTAGCTCACCCACGCCAGATACGGGATCAAGAGGAGCGAGGCGCGGCGCTCGACCCGCCACGACGCGGCGATGGTGCCAACGATACCGAACCACAGCGGGACGATGACCACCAATCCGAGCAGGGGCGATTCGAGGCCGAAGAACGCCGGCGACCACGCGAGGTTCAGGACGAACTGCGTTACGAAGAGCGCGAGCGCGAGCCGCACCGCCCGGTTCTCAGGGCCGGCACGCCAGAGCAGCCACGCCGCGATTCCTTGAAACGCGTAGAGGACCGTCCAGACCGGCCCGAACACCCAGTTCGGCGGGGTGAACCCCGGCTTGTCGAGCGTCGCGTACCACGTCTCTATCTGCGGCGCGGTGACGAGGCCACCGACCGCACCGAGGAGAACACAGGCGAGGACGACCGCGAGCGCCGAGGCGAGCGGGCGACGCTCGGGGAGGCGGGCGTGGGACATAGGGCCTCTACGGCGACGGGGGAAATAGCCGTTCCCCCGCTACCCGTCGGCCTCGACGACGACGAGTTCGACCCGTCGGACGCCCGAGAGCGGGCGCAGCTGGGAGACCAGCTCGTCTATCTCGCCTGCGGGACCGTCGACGGCGACCGACTCCAGACAGAGCTCGTCCCCCAAATGGACGTGCTGGGTCGAGACGATGCAGTCGGCGTAGTCGTGTTGCACGCCCGTCATCGCCTCGGAGACCGCGTCGTGGTCGTAGAGCACCACGACCGTCCCGGAGAGGCGCTCGGCGGCGCCCGACGAACGGTTGAACTCCGTAACGAACGCCCGGAGCGCGTCCCGGGTCGCCTCGGAGCGGCTGTCGTAGCCGCCGGACTCGACGACCTCGTCGACCGCGGTCAACAGATCGGCGGGGAGCGTGACGCTCGTCCGCTCGACGTCCTCGGTCATACCGGAGACGTGTCCCGAACCGGCCTTAACTTTGCGTTCGTCCAGTATTACGACGCAGTCCAGAAGTATTATTTTACCCGTCCTCCGTGGAACGGTATGCACATCCTCGATGGTTTCCTCGACCCGTGGGTCGCCGCCCTCTGCTGGCTCCTCGCCGGCGCGGCGGTCGGTCTCGCGGCCCGTCGGGCCCGCACCGAAATCGGTGCCGAGCGCGCCCCCCTCCTCGGGGTCGTCGCGGCGGGCGTCTTCGTCGCGCAGATGCTCAACTGGCCCCTCCCGGTCGCGAGCGCGCACTTCGTCGGTGGGGCGTTCGCCGGTATCGTACTCGGCCCGGCGCTGGGCGTGTTGGCGATGACCGCCGTCGTCACCGTCCAGGCGCTCGTCTTCGGCGACGGCGGGGTCGTCGCGCTCGGCGCGAACGTCCTCGCGATGGCCGTCGTCAACGTGCTCGTCGGGCACGCGGTCTTCCGGGCGACCCGAAGCGTGGGGACCGCACGCGCCGCCTTCCTCGCGGGCTGGGTCGGCATCGTCGCCGCCGCGCTCGCCGTCGCGCTCGTGACCGGGGCGTCCTCGGCGTTCGCCTACGACGTCACGACGACCGTCGCGTGGCTCGTCGGCGGCCACGCGGTGCTGGGCACCGTCGAGGGCGCCATCACTGCGGCCGTCTACGGCTACATCGCGACCCAGCGCCCGGACCTGCTCTCCGGACCGTCCTCGCCTGTGGGGGTCCGCGCATGAGGGAGCGCGACTGGTTCCGCGCCGCGCTGGCCGCCCTCTTCGTGTTGGCCCTTCTCGCGCCGGTTTTCGCGTGGGCATCCGGCGCCGTCGGCTACACTGAACCGCTCGAACACGCCGCGGAGGCCACCGGCGCGGCCGGCGATGCGACGGCGTCGCCCAGCGTCTTCGCCGGCTACGCCCTTCCCGGGCTGCCCGCCGGGGTGGGCACCTTCGTCTCGGCGCTCGTCGGGGGCGCGCTCACGCTGGCCGTGGCGTTCGGCGCGGGGCGCCTCCTCGGGACGCCCACAGACCAGTGAGCGGTGGCGTCGCCGGCACCCTGGGTACGCTCTCGGCGACGCTGCGCTCCTTCTTCCTCGCGGAACGGGTCGCCGCCCACGACGGGTTTCTCCAGCGCCGGGACGCCCGAGCGGTCCTCCTCGCGGTGGGCTGTCTCACGCTCGCGGTGACGGTGTCGCGCTCGCTCGCGCCGCTGGTCGGGCTCGGCGCCGTCGTTCTCGGACTCGCGCTGGCCTCCGACGTGCCGCCGACCGCACTGGTTCGGCGGTCGGGCTTCGCGCTCGGGCTCGCCGCGGTCGTCGGGCTGCCACAGCTCCTGTTGATGCCCGGCGAACCCGTCTTCTCGGTCGGCGGCCTCGCCGTGAGCGACGCCGGACTCCGCTACGCGGTCGTGCTCGCCTTCCGGGTCGGGGTGGGGGTCGGCGCGCTCTCCCTGCTCGTGCTGACGACCCGCTTCTCCGATATCGTCGCCGCGCTCCGCGCCTTGCGGGTGCCGGTCGCGCTCGTCTGGGTCCTCGCCGTCACGTATCGCTACGTGGTGGTGCTCCTCACCGAGTTGGGGCGGCTCGTGACGGCCCGCGAGGCCCGCGGCGGGGGCGGCGGGCTCGGGAGCGAGTGGCGCGACGCTCGGGCCCTCACGGGGACCTTCTTCGTGCGCACCTTCGAGCGCGGCGAGCGGGTCGGCCGAGGGATGCGTGCCCGCGGCGGGGACCGACCGCCGTCGCCGTACGGCCGAACCGACTCCTTCGGCGCCCCGGACTACGCGCTCGTGGCGCTCGCGCTCGCCTGCTTGCTCGGCGCGGGGGTGGTCCGGTGGCTCCCGTAATCGAGGCCCGCGGCGTGGCCCACTCGTACCCCGACGGCACGCCCGGCGTCCGGGGAGTCGACCTCGACATCACGGCCGGCGAGCGCGTCGCGGTCGTGGGCGCCAACGGCTCCGGAAAGTCGACGCTCGCGCTCTCGCTGGGGGGGCTGCTCGACGCGGAGGGGACGGTGACGTACTTCGGCGAGACGACGGACGCCGACGCCGTCCGCGAACGGCTGGGCGTCCTTCTCGGGAACCCCGAGGACAGCCTGTTCAACACGACCGTCCGGGAGGACCTCGCCTACGGCCCGGCCCAGTTCGGGATGCCCGAGGCGGAAGCGGACGCCCGCATAACCGAGCTGGCCGACGCGTTCGGGCTGACGGAGTTGCTCGATAAGCCTCCCTTCCGGCTCTCCGCGGGAGAGAAGCGCCGCGCGGCGCTCGCGAGCGTCCTCGCCTTCGACCCGGAGGTCCTTCTGCTGGACGAGCCGCTCGGGGCGGTGGACGAGGGCCACCGCGAGCGGATACGCGACACGCTCGACGACCACGACGGGACCGTCGTGGTGTTCACGCCGACGGTCGAGGCCGTCCCGCACCTCGCCGACCGGGTCGTCGTGATGGCCGACGGTGAAGTCGTCGCCGATGGCGGGGTCCGGGAGGTGCTCACCGACCGGGAGCTGCTGACCTCCGCTGGTCTGCGCCCGCCTCCGGCCGTGCGGCTGTTCGAGGGGAGCGTTCCGGAGGAAAAACTGCCGCTAACCATCGACGCCGCGCGGGAACTGCTGTAGCCTACAGGACGAAGGGACCGCGTTGGCGGATTTCCTCGCCGTGGGGTTCGCCCGCGACCGCGACGGCGCGGAACTCGCCTTCCAAGGTACGCGGGCGAGCTTCCGCCATCGGCACCACGTCACCTTTCCCGAAGGCCTCGCCGTCCACCGTTCCCTCGCCGGAAACGCCGTAGACGAAGCCGGCCCAGCCCTCGGGGGGCTCCCACGTCCACGAGCCGTCGACGCGCACGTCGTGATACGTCATCTCCGTCACCAGCGAGAGCGGGGAGCCGTCGCCGAGGACGGTGGTGACGGTCGCGCCGTCGCCTTCCTCGGTCGGGAGCTCCGTGGCGTCGGCGTCCTCGTAGTCGGCGTCGATTTCCTTTTTCTCGCGCGGGAGGTTCACCCAGAGCTGGAGGCCGTTACAGCCCTTCCCCTTCCCGGCGGGGAACTCGGAGTGTTCGATGCCGCCACCGGTGGTGATGCGCATCGCGTCCCCCTCCTCTGCGGTGTGGGTCACACCCAAGGAGTCCTCGTGCTCCATCCCCCCCTCCAGCATGTAGGAGACGATCTCGAAGCCCCGGTGTGGGTGGGTCGGGAACCCCTCACCGGGTTCGATGTAGAAGCGCTCGAAGAGGACGAACGGGTCGAGGTTGTGCGGGTAGTTGTTCGTCGGGAACGCCCGGTTCGAGTTCACGCCCGTCCCGTGCTGGACGGTCTGGCCGGCCATCGGTCCGATGTCGTCCGTGCTCATGCCCGGGTGGACGAGTCGGCGACGTTTAACCGCCCGGTAAGCGGAAGGTATTTTAAGATAAATTTTTGATACTGTAGTAGGAAAACGCCCCTTTGGAGGGAATTAGTGCTCTTTAAGGGCGATTT
>JBEQBK010000043.1:0-17426 GCA_041639855.1 Halobacteriaceae archaeon
GCGCAGGAGCGGGTTCGACTCGTCCTCCCAGATGGCCGAGAAGGACCGCTCGCGGACGTTCCCCAACGAGTACCCCTGCCAGAACTGCGTGAGGTGAACGTTGCCCTCGTAGTCCACGTCCGCGACGCGCTCGCCGGCCGGGTCGCCGCCGTTGCGCCGCAGGTAGCGCCGGACGAGTTCCGCGCGCTCGGCGCCGAGTTCGCGGCGGGCGTACTCGGTGAGGTAGCCGGCGTCGGCGTAGTTGCCCACGAGTAAGGTTTCGATTTCCTCCCCGTCGGCGTGGTACTCGCGGGTCAGCTCACAGAGGCGCCGCACCGCCTCCCGCCGGCGCTCGGGCGTGAGGTCCGCGTCGGCCACGTCGGCGCCCCGGCCGCCGTAGGCCAGATGGTAGAAACAGAAGCGGTCGACGCCCACGTCGTGGAGCAACTCGACCACGTTCTCCAGGTCGTCGGCGTTGTAGTCGGTGATGGTGTATCTGAGCCCCGTTTTCAGCCCGGCGGCGAGCGCGGCCTCGATGCCCTCGACCGCGGCGTCGAAGGCGCCCTCCTCCCCGCGGATGCGGTCGTTGGCGGCGGGCATCCCGTCCACGGACACCCCTGCGTACGCGAGCCCCGCCTCCCGGAGCTCCCGGGCGCGCTCCTCGGTCAGGAGCGTGCCGTTCGTGGAGAGTACGGGCCGGAGACCGGCGTCGGAGGCGTAGTTCACTAACTCGGGCAAATCCGAGCGCGCCATCGGCTCGCCCCCCGAGAAGAGCACTACCGGCACGCCGTAGTCGGCCAAATCGTCGAGCAGTTCTTTGCCCTCCGCGGTGCTCAACTCTTCGGGTGCGGGTTCGGCGCGGGCGCTCGCGTAGCAGTGTGCACACGAGAGGTTGCATCGCCGAGTGGTGTTCCAGACGACGACCGGTCGGCGCTGTTTCTCCTCGGTTATCTGGTCGGCGCCCGAGCCCTCGGCGGCGTCGTAGCGCAGGCCGTCGCTCTCGGCGTCCAGCCCACACAGCAGTTTGCTGACCGAAATCACGGCGCCGTCACCCCCCGTTCGCGTTCGACAGCGTCGGCCGGACAAAGCCACACGTCGGTGACGTGGCGCCCGAACAGCGCCGTCGCCCGCTCACGGGCGGCTTCCGAACTCGGGGCGGCGACGCTCCCCCCGTGTCGCATCGCGTCGTCGGGCGATTCGCGGACGAACACCTCCCACTCGGGCTCGTCGTTCGCCATACGCCCCTTTGGAGGCGGCTCGGCTAACCGGCGCCGGGAGTTCCCATCGAGCGAAAACAGCGGCGAACGTGTTCGGAGCGCTACCCCGAACACCTTCGGGGTAACGTCCACTCTCCCCCGGCGCGATGTTTGGGTATGGCGACGGAATCGACGAGAACCCTCGACGCGCGGGAGGTCGACGGCGAACCGTTCGGGGCCATCACCGCGGCGCTGGAGGACCTCGGAGCGGAGGAGCATCTGCGTTTGATTAACTCCTTCGAGCCCGAACCGCTGTACGCCGTCCTCGAACGCCGCGGGTTCGACTACGAGACGACACAGATAGGGGAGAACGAGTGGCGCGTCGATATCGCGCCTGCCTGAACGAACACGTTCGGGGAGAGGCGGAGGTGTGCGGGCGACTTACCCGTTCGTATGTCCGGCTTTCCGAACCCCTTCGGCGGACAGGACGTCCGCTTCGACGGCTACGACGAGTTCGTGCCCGAACACCTCCCGGAGCCCGACGCTTTCCTCCGGGAAGGGGACGTGCTTTCGGGCGCCCGACACGCCGCCTTCCATCGGCTCGCCCGCGAGTGCTTCGAGGAGCGCGGCGTCTACGACGCGACGTTCGGCTACAACCTCGCGCGGCTGAACCTCGACCCGCGCCATCCGAAAGCGGGCTACCGGTACGCGGAGGCGTCCCCCGGCGTTCTGCGCGCGACCTTCACCCCGACGACGCCCTTCTGCCCGCAGACGCACACGCTCACGCTCGGCTCCTTCCGCGCGTGGAACGGCCTCGCGGAGCGCCACGAGTACGACCTGGTTCGCGTTCGGGCCGCCGGGAGCCACAACGAGAGCGAGGCGATAAACGAGGCGCTCGCCGAGTTGGGGGAGACGTACCGCGAGACGGGCGAGATTCCCGACTCGGCGCCCGACTTCGGGACCCACGCCTGACTACTCCTCCGCGCCCCGCGTTCCGAACACTACCGACCGGAGGGTGCGGGGGCTGTGCCGGTCGACGACGAGCCAGCAGTTCGCGGCGAAGAGGACGCTCCCGAGGGCGACGAGCGCGCCGCCCGCGGCGACTAGCAGGTCAGTCCCGAGCAGGTCCCCCGCGACGATTCCCCCCAACCCGCCGAGGAAGGCGGCGAAGTCCGCCGCCGCGATACGGTCGTCGTAGAGGTCCTCGACCGTCGGCACCGCCTCCAGGCCCACCCGGTCGCTGTAGCGCTCGACCCAGACGATGAAGGGGACGATGTGGTAGAGCGTCCCCAGAACGGCGAAGCCGACGACGCCGAGCCCGAGGAGGTGGACGGTCCCGGGCGCGCCGAACCGGACCGACGGCGCGAGCGGCGTCCGGAGCCAAGCGGGCAGGGCGAGGGCCGCCCACAGACAGAGCGAGGCCGCGAGCACGGCGTATCGGGCGTGCATCGGCGTCCGCTCGCCTCTCGCCTCGCTCACCCGGCGCCAGACGACGACGCCCATCCCGAGCGCCCCCAGAACGGCGAGCACGCCGCCGAGACGAGTGAGAACGGGTTTCGAGAGCAGGCGTCCGGCGGCGAGCAGAAGGACGGCGAGGGGGTAGCCGACGCGCTCCGCCCGTCTGATTCGGTGTTCGACCCCTCGGAGCTCGGTCCCGGTGAACATCGTCGCCAGCTGGTAGAGCGCGCCGAAGACGGTCGTGAGCACGCCGCCGAACACCGCCAGCGTGACGTGCGCGCTCACGACTGCGCCCCGGGTCACCGGGAGGCCGGCGAAGACCGGGGTCCGGAACCCGACCGCGAGGAGGAGTCCGAGCGGGGTAGCGAGGACGAAGAAGCCCAGCGCGGCGGCGAAATGCGTCTCGGTCGCGTCGAAACTCTCGACCGCGAGCAGGGTGCGCCCGACGTTGTACGCGAACACCCAGAAGCCGAGCAGCATCGCCGCGCCGAACGCGGGGGCCCACGCGAGGGCGCCGACGAGAAGCGCCGCGGCGAACCCGACGACACCGACCGTCGTGAGCCACAACTGGGCGCTCGCCAGCCGCCGCGAGTGGAGGGAGACCCCCGACCAGACGGGGACGAACTGCGTCATCGCGCCCATAATCGTCACGCAGACGAACCCCACCAGCAGCAGGTGGACGTGCGCGAGCGTCACCCCCGCCCCGAGGGTGGCGGCGACGCCGAGCACCGTCCCGGCGACCAACAGACAGGCCGCGACGGCGAAGTGGCGGAGCGGTACGGCCATCGGCGGCCCGCGCTCGGTGTCTAGGGACCCGGGAACCGCGGACATACCTGCACATCCGCGCCGAGGCTCCTCCGATTCTCCCCGAACATGTTCGCAACGGGTCCGGCCGAACGGGACCGCGCGACCCTCTATTTTGGGGGATAGCACCTACGATTACCCGTAGCACCGTCCCGCGACGGGGAGTCGCGGCGAACGGCCCCACCGACCATGACATCCCAATCTACACCCACCCTCTCACGACGCACCGTCCTCCGCGGCGCCGCGGGCGCGGCCGCCGCCGGCACCGGTCTCGCGAGCGCGGACAGCGCCGCGGCACAGTCGGCATCGGGCGGAAACGAGTCCAGTGGCGGCCCCCCCGAACCGGACTACGGCGAGTGGTTCAGCGGGACGAGCAACTACGAGCGCACCGTCGACAAGCGCGGGCAGGACTCCGTCACGATAACCGTCGGCGCCCAGGGAAACGGCGGCGGCTTCGCCTTCGCGCCGGCGGCCGTCCGGGTCGACCCCGGCACCGAAATCGTCTGGGAGTGGAGCGGCGAGGGCGGCCAGCACAACGTCGCCGCCGAAGCGGGTGAGTTCGAGAGCGAACTCGTCTCCGAGGCCGGCCACACCTTCTCCCACACAGTCACCGGCACGGGCATCCGGACGTACGCCTGCACGCCGCACAAGCCGATGGGGATGCGCGGCGCCATCGTCGTCGGCTCCCCGAGTTCCGGGGGCGGCGGCGTGGCGGAGGCGCTCACGCTCGCCGGCGGCCTCGGCCTCGTGGGCGTTCTGTTCGGGATGTTCGCTCAGGGCGCGAACGACGACGGGCGCTGACCCGCCGATGAGCGAACTCCGCGTCGAACTCGCCGTCGGCGACCCCGGAGACTGTCCCGTGGCGGAGGCCTCGGCGGCGGCCGGCCGGGCGCGGTGTATCGCCCGCGCGTCGGCGCCCAACCGGGAGGGGCGAATCGAGGAGGAGTTCGTCGTCGAGGGCGAGACCGACCTCTCGGACGGGACGGCCACCGAGGCGGCGACCTACGACGGCCGGACGGTCTACCGGTTCAGCCGGCAGCCCGAACAGCCCTGTGCGTGCGACGCCGTCGAGGCGTCCGGCCACCCCGTCTCGGAGATTCGGGCCGCCGAGGGAACCCTCGTGGTCACCTTCCACGCGCCGGACTTCGAGCGGGTCCGCGACGTCGTCGACGACCTCCGCGAGCGCTTCGGGGGCGTCTCCCTGCGCCGGCTGACCCGCACGGCGGAGCGCCCCACGGAGGAGCTGGTGTTCGTCGACCGGAGCCGGCTCACCGCCCGACAGCGGGAGGTGCTCCGGACCGCCCACCGGATGGGGTACTTCGATTACCCGAAGGGGGCGAACGCCGGCGACGTGGCCGAGGAACTGGATATCTCGCCGTCGACGCTCAGCGAACACCTCGGCGCCGCCCAGCGGAAGGTGTTCGAGGCGCTCCTTCGCGACCCGGCCGACGCGTAACGGCCCGCCATTTCGCGGGCCGGCGTTCACGCCGCTTCGGTCCCTCCCGTCGGGTATGGCCGACGACTCCCAGGGGCTCCACACTCGGAGCCTCCACGCCGGACACGACCCGGAGGAAGCGACTGGCGCCCGCGCGCCGCCGATCCACCAAACCACATCGTACGTCTTCGAGTCGGCCGACCAAGCCGCCGCGCGCTTCGGGCTGGAGGAGGACGGCTACGTGTACAGCCGGCTGACGAACCCGACGACGGAGGCCCTCGCCGAGCGGCTGACGGCCCTCGAAGAGGGCGTCGGCGCCGTCACCACCGCCAGCGGGATGGCCGCCCTCGACACCGCGACCTTCCTCCTCGCGTCGGCGGGGGACAACGTGGTCGCGTCGGCGGCGCTCTACGGCGGCACCCGGACGTATCTCGACCACACCGCCCGACGGAGAGGTATCGAGGCGCGCTTCGTGGACCCGCTCGATGACGACGCCTACGAGGACGAAATCGACGCGGACACTGCCTACGTCCTCGTCGAGACGGTGGGCAATCCGGCGCTCGTGACGCCCGACCTCGAACGGGTCGCCGATATCGCGGGCGACGCGGGGGTCCCCCTCATCGCCGACAACACCTTCGCCACGCCGGCGCTCTGCAACCCCATCGAGTACGGCGCCGATATCGTCTGGCACTCGACGACGAAGTGGATACACGGCGCGGGCTCGACGGTTGGCGGCGCCCTCGTCGATGGGGGCACCTTCCCGTGGGACGGGGCGGACTACCCCGAACTCGCGGCCCCGAACCCGGCCTACGGCGGGCTGAACTTCCGGGAGCGCTTCGGCGAGGCGGCGTTCGCCGCGGCCGCGAGAGCGAGGGGCCTCCGGGATTTGGGCAACCAGCAGTCGCCCTTCGACGCGTGGGTCACGTTACAGAAACTCGAAACCCTTCCCTTACGTATGGAGCGCCACTGCGCGAACGCCGCCGAAATCGCGCGCTTCCTCGGCGACCACGACGACGTGTCGTGGGTGACCTACCCCGGGCTCGAATCGCACCCGACCCACGACAACGCGAGCGAATACTTGGAGGAGTACGGCGGAATGGTCACTTTCGGCGTCGAGGGCGGCTACGAGGCCGCGCGGACGGTCACGGAGGAGACGGAGCTCGCCAGCCTGCTCGCGAACGTCGGCGACGCCAAATCGCTCATCATTCACCCGGCGAGCACGACCCACGCGCAGTTGCGCGAGGCGGAGCGGGAGGCAAGCGGCGTTCCGGCGGACCTCGTGCGCCTCTCGGTCGGGCTGGAGGACCCCGCGGACATCGCCGCGGACCTCGACAGGGCGCTCGAACGGGCGCGGACGGCGCCGGTCGCGGACTAGTCAGGGCTCGTAGCCCGCGGCGGCCATCAGGTCGGCGAAGATGTCGGTGTCCATCGCCTCCTTGTACACCACGCCGGAGAGCATCCCGCCGGGGTAGAACGACCCGTTCATGACGTGGTTGACCTTGTGGCAGTGCATCAGGTAGATGCCGGGGTCGGCGTCGGCCTCGAACTCGATAGTGTGGCGCTCGGCGGGCGCCACGTTGGTGACGTCCATCCCGTGTTGGGCGGCCTCGGGAACTTGGCCCCCGTCCTTCTCCACGCGCCGGAAGCGGTGGTTATGGATGTGGAGGGGGTGGCTCATGTAGCCGGCGTTCACGTAGTGGATGCGGACGGTGTCGCCCTGCTCGACGATGACTGGCGAGCCGTCCTCGGGGTGGAGCGTCCGGGGCGCGGACTTCCCGTTGACCGTGAACACGTCGGGGTTCCGCTGGCGGGGGTCGTAGGAGACGCCCTCGCCGGCCATCATCCGGTTGATGCGCGAGTCCCACTCCTTCACCGTCATGAAGTGCTCGCGGTCGGCCTCCTCGTACCCCTTCGGGTCGACTCTGAAGACCCCGAACATCCCCATGTCGATGTGGCGCTGGGTCTGGAAGTGGCAGTGATAGAAATGGGTTCCCGGCACGTTCGCGGGAACCGTGTAAGTGTGTTTCTCGCCGGGCTTCACCGTCACGCCCGTCGTCGTGGGAACGCCGTCGTCCTTCCACGCCTTCTGTGCGCCGTGGAAGTGGACAGTGTGCGGACGTTTCCCCTCGGTGTTGTCGAGGGTGACCTCCATGTCTTCGCCCTCCGTCGTGCGCAGAATCGGGCCCGGAACGCTCGGGGCGCGGTCGTCAGCCTGGAACGCCCACACCCGCGGGAGCTCGACGGGGCCGCCCATCGTGTCGAGGGGGTGGGCTTGGTGGACGGCGGGCTTCGTCTTCAGGCTGACCGACCCGCCCTGTTCGTCGACGTTCACGACCTCCGGGGGAGACGTGCTCGGGAGGTTGGGCGCGGACGACTGGGCGGCGCTCGCAGTCTTTCCTTTGGTCGGTGCCTGACAGCCGGCAAGGGAGCCGACGCCCGCAGCGCCCGTTGCGGCGAGGAACTCACGACGCGATACCGTCGAGCCAGGTGCGCCAACGCGGTCCGTCATGATACAGATGGGCATAAGAAGGCCCCTCAAATAGCGGGGCGGGCACGGTCCGACCGACCGGAACCCCGGGCGAACATGTTCGGGCAAGCGAACCCGAACGCCTTCGCCGACGGACGTATGACCCACCCGCTCGAAGCGCGGGTATGCAGACGGTCACGGTCACGCGGACGGTCCCGGCGCCGCCGGACGCGGTTCGGGAGGCGATGGCGGACCACGGAGCCTTCATGCGCGCCGGCGGGTTCGACGACGTCTCCGTCTCAGGGGACGAAATTCACCTGACGAACCGGGTGGGTATCCTCACCATCGAACTGGACCTCGAAGTCGTCGCGGGCGACGCGGCCTTCGTCTACGAGCAACGCGACGGGATGTTCGAGACGATGCGCACCGAGTTCGCCCTCGAAACGGTCGATGAGGGGACGGAGGTGACTGCCACGACGGAGTTCGCCCTCGACGTCTCGGTCGTCGGAGAGTTCCTCGACGGGACGGTCATCACGCGCCAGCGCAGGAAGGAACTGGAGGCCCAACTCGACTACTTGGAAGAAGTCGCTCACTCGACGACGTAGGACTGGTGCTCCCCGCGGGTGCGGGTGTCGACGAACTGGTGGCGCGCGGCCCCCTTCGCGGTGCCGGCGAAGGAGTCGTCGCCGGCGCCGGTGTCGTACACGTCGTTCGCGCCGCGGAGGTCGTGGGCCGCGAGGCGCGCCCCGATTTCCGTGGGGAGGTCGGCCCCAGCCCGTACGTCCACCACGACCATCCGGTCGGTGAAGCTCTTGGCGACCCAGGCGTCCACGACCGCGGGATGGTCGCTCACGCTCGCCGCGAGCGCGCGGAGTTCCGTCTCTCGGTCCGGCATACCTCCCGATTCTTCGCTACCCACATAGGGTCCGCTCCGAAGATGTTCGCTCTCTTCCGTTTGAACGCCCGCCATGCTGAGGCCCATCCCCGAAGGGCTCGCGGGTCGACCTCCCGGTCGTGAACGTCGCCGCCGACGTAACCGAGACCATCGGGGAGACGCCGCTAGTCCGCCTCGACTCGTTTCCGGGTCCCGTCCTCGCGAAGGTGGAGTCGCTGAACCCCGGCGGGTCGGTGAAAGACCGGGTCGGCGCGGCGATGCTCGCCCGGGCCGAGGACGCCGGGGAACTGACCCCCGAAACAACCGTCGTGGAGGCCACCAGCGGGAACACCGGTATCGGCCTCGCGCTCGCCTGTGCGGCGCGGGACTACGAGTTGGTGCTCGCGATGCCCGACTCGATGAGCGAGGAGCGCCGCCGTTTCCTCGACGCGCTCGGGGCCGAGTTGGTGTTGACGCCGGGCGACGCGGGGATGGACGGGGCGGTCGAGCGCGCCGCGGAACTCGCCGCCGAACGGGGCGACACCGTCGTTCCCGGGCAGTTCGAGAACCCCGCCAACCCGGGGGTCCACCGGCGCACGACCGGGCCCGAAATCTGGGAAGCGACCGACGGCGAAGTCGACGCCGTCGTCGCCGGTGTCGGCACCGGCGGGACCGTCACGGGCGTCGCATCTCATATCAAAGAGGAGCGCGGCAAGGGCTCCTTCGCGGCCATCGGGGTCGAACCCGCCGAGTCGGCCGTGCTCTCGGGCGACGCCCCCGGCTCGCACGGCATCCAGGGCATCGGCGCGGGCTTCGTCCCCGACGTGCTCCGGCGCGACCTCCTCAACGAGGTCCTCACGGTCGAACGGGACGCGGCGGTCAAGACGGCCCGCCGGCTCGCCCGCGAGGAGGGCATCCTCGCGGGCATCTCCTCGGGCGCCGCGCTCGACGCCGCCGCCCGCGTCGCCGAGCGCCCCTCGATGGCCGACGCGACGGTCGTCGTCGTCCTCCCTGATACTGGCGGGCGCTACCTCTCCACGGACCTCTTCGCGTGAACTGTGAGAAATAGCCGGTAGACGTCCGCTCGCTGCGGTGTTTCAGAACCTGGGATTGCGTTTTGGATTAAAGGGTCTCCCACTCTACCCTCCAAATGGAGGGACCGAACTATGGCAACCAGCACCCGGCAACTTGGCGTCGAACTGTTCGGACGGGAGACCCGCTTCGAGTACTCCGAGCACTGGCTCGGCTACGCACTGGTCGCGTTGCGCGTCCTGATGGGCTGGACGCTCTTCCAGGGCGGTGTCACGAAGCTCATCACGTACCTCGACGCGAACCCGGGGAACGACTGGACGGCCGCGGGCTTCCTCAACAACGCCATCCCGGCGGGCAACCCCCTTACCGGGATGTGGTCCGCGATGGCGGGCGTCCCGATGGTGGACCTACTCGTCATGTGGGGGCTCACGCTCACCGGCCTGGGGCTCATCGTCGGCGCCTTCGTGCGCTGGAACGCGTTCTGGGGCGCCGTGATGATGCTGATGTTCTGGGCGGCGAGCCTCCAGGGAGGTCTCATGGCCGGGCTCCCCCTCGCCAACGGCTGGGTCGTCGACAGCCACGTCGTCTACGCGGTCCTGCTGTTCGGCCTGGGCGCCGTCGGTGCCGGGCGCTTGCTCGGTGTCGACGAGTACCTCGAGGACACCGAACTCGTCCGTTCGCACCCGCGGCTGCGCTACCTGCTCGGGTGACGAACCCCCGAATTTTTCGGCGGGCACAACGCTGAGGGGCCCTGACCACCTGGTAAGGGTATGGGACCTCTTACTGCGGGCTGGTCGCTCGCGGACATGCCCGAACTGACCGGGAAAACCGTAGTCGTGACGGGTGCGAACAGCGGGCTCGGCTACCACGCCAGCGCCGCCTTCGCCGCGCGCGGCGCCGACGTGGTGATGGCCTGCCGGAGCCTCGAACGCGGTGCCGAGGCCCGTGCGGAGATCGCCGACCGACTGACGGACCCCTCGCTGACGGTGCGCGAGCTCGACTTGGCGGACCTCGAATCGGTTCGCCTGTTCGCGGAGACCTTTCAGGAGGAACACGACGAGCTCCACCGCCTCTGCAACAACGCCGGCGTGATGGCGGTTCCGAGAAGCGAGACGGCGGACGGCTTCGAGTACCAGCTCGGGGTGAACCACTTGGGCCACTTCGCGCTGACGGGCCACCTCCTCGATACGATTCTCGAAACCGAGGACGAAACCAGAGTCGTCACCCAGAGCAGCGCGGTCCACGAGAGCGGCGGGATGCGCTTCGAGGACCTCCAGTGGGAGGAGGGGTACGACGAGTGGGGCGCCTACGCGCAGAGCAAGCTCGCGAACCTCCTGTTCGCGTACGAACTCGACCGCCGGCTGCGCGACGCCGGTCGCGGGGCGGAGACGCTGAGCGTCGCCTGCCACCCGGGCTACGCCGCGACGAACCTCCAGCGCCGCGGCCCGGAGATGTCCGGCTCGAAAGCCCGGCTGTGGGCGATGGAGCTCGCGAACCTGCTGGTCGCACAGTCCGCCGAGCGGGGCGCCCTGCCCCTGCTGTACGCGGCGACCCATTCGGGCGTCGTCGGCGGCGAGTACGTCGGCCCGGGTGGGCTCATGGGGATGCGCGGCGCGCCCGAACCCCAGCGCTCCAGTCCGGCCTCCTACGACGAGGGCGACGCCGAGCGGCTCTGGGAGCTGTCGGAAGAGCTGACGGGCGTCGGGTTCGAAATCTAACCCCGCAACGACTCTACGGGCGGTTCCCACGCCGCCCGATACGCGGGATAGAGCCCGCCCACGAGCGCGACGGCGCCGCCGAAGGCGAACGCGCCCAGACAGACGAGCGCGTTCGTCGGCACGAGCACCGCGCTCAGCGGTAACTCCGTGTTGAGCGCGATGGCGACGACGCCCGACGCACCCAACAGGGCCCCGAGCGCGCCCCCGCTCACGCCCAGCAGGGTGGCCTCCGCGAGGAGGGTCCTGAGCACCTCGTCGCGATGGATGCCGACCGCCCGGAGGACACCGATTTCTCCGCGGCGCTCGGAGACGGTCATCAACATCACGTTGAAGATGGAGACGCCCGCGACGACCAGCGAGATGCCGGCCACAGCGAGGAGGAAGCCGTTGAGCAGACCGAAGAACTCGGTGACGGTGTCGAGAATCGTCGAGAGCGAGAACACCGACACCCGTTCGCTCCGGGCGTTCAAACTGTTGCGGACGTTCGCGGCGATAGCGTCGGCGGCAGCGGAGGAGTCGGCCTCCACCACGATTTGTGAGTAGCCGCTCCCGGTGAACTCGTCGGGGGGTAACACCACGGCGGAGGAAGCCTGTAGCGGCGAGATGGTCGGCCCGTCGGTCTCGAAGACGCCGACGACGCGGTAGTCGTTGCCCTCGATGGTCAGCGTGGAACCGACCCGCGCACCCAAGGACGCGGCCGTTTCACCCCCGATAACGGCGCCGCTCCGGTGATAGCGTGGAACGCCCGGCCCGCCGCCGAAGAGCGTCCGGGGGTTCCGCGCGCCGTACACCTGCCCGACGGTCTGTCCGCCGGGTCCCGTCACGGTGCCGGCCGTCGATTTGAGCGGGATGACGCTCCCCCGACCGGCAGCAGCGCGCTCGACGGCCCGCACGTCGCGGCTGTTCAGCGACTCGGGGCCGTTTTCGGCGGGGCTGACAATAACCTGATCGCCCAATCCTCCCAACTCGTCGGTCGCCGCCGTCTGTAGTGCGGTGCCCAACATTCCCAAGGAGACGACCGCGAAGACGCCGATAACGATGCCCAGCGCCGCGAGCGCCGCGCGCAGGCGCTGTCGGGAGAGGTTCCGCAGCGCGAGCGAGAGGGCAGGGAAGTCCTTGCGGGCGCCCAGTCGCTCACGCATCGGCCAACACCCCGTCCACCAACTCGACCGTTCGGTCGGCGTACTCCGTCACGAGGTCGTCGTGGGTGACTGCGACGACGCCGACGCCGCCCGCCGCGATTTCCCTGATCTCTTCGAGCACCGCCACGCCGGTGTCGCGGTCGAGGTTGCCGGTGGGTTCGTCGGCCAACAACACGTCCGGTCGGTTGACCAGCGAGCGCGCGATGGCGACGCGCTGTTTTTGCCCGCCCGAGAGTTCGTCGGGCGTGTGTTCGAGGCGCTCGCCGAGCCCGACTCGCGTGAGGAGGTCCTCGGCGCGCTCGGTGTAGTCCTCGGGGAGGAAAGCCGTGGGTAAGCGGACGTTCTCGACGGCCGAGAGCGTCGGGATGAGGTGGAAGTCCTGGAAGACGAACCCCACGCCCTCGCGGCGCACGTCGGTCCGCTCCCGGGGTGAGCGCCCGGCGACGGGGTCGCCGTGGAGTTCGACGTGGCCCTCGCTGGGGTCGTCCAGTAGGCCCAAGAGATTGAGCATCGTGGATTTCCCCGACCCGCTGGGGCCGACGACCGCGACGACTTCTCCCGAGCGAACGGTGAAATCCACCTCCGAGAGGGCCGTGACGGTGCCGCCGCCGCCCTCGTAGCGCTTGGTCACGTCCACGAGACGGAGAGGGACCTCCGGTTCCGGCTCGCCGACGACGTCGACGCCGCTCATCGCCGTCGAATGAACGCGGCCACACCGACGAACGCTGCCAGCCCGACGGCGAGCAGGCCGGCGCCGAGCGCGCCGAAGTCGATGACGCCGCTCGGGTCGTCGTCGGTAGCTTCGCTTATCAGGGGCACAGCGACGGTCTCGGTGACCCGCTCGTCGCCGGCGGTGTAGGTGACCTCGACGGGGACGGTCGTCGCGTTCGCCAGGTCGGCGCGGGCGCGCAACTCGAAGGGCGCGAACTCGCTCGCGCCGACGGTCCCGACGAAGTAGCTCCGGCCGGTGTAACCCGGCGAAACGAACTCGCCCGAACCCACTCTGACGACCGCCCCGGTCACTTCGCCGCCGCCGACGTTGCCGAGGTTGCCGCCCACGCGGACGGCGCCGTCCTCGCCGATGGTCACGTTCAGCCCGGTGAGTTCGACGGCGCCCCGCGCGGGCCGGAAGTCGAAGTTCGTGCCCGCCTCACGTCGCTCACCCGCGAGGTCGTAGGTCGCGACGAAGGAGACCGAGCCGGCGCGTTCGACGCCCGAAAGGTCCACGCTCACGCTCGTCGCCGCGCCCGGGGCGAGGCCGTCCGCGACGGCGACGCGCCCGATTTCGGACACGACGGCGCCGTTCGGCCCCCGGGGTACGAGGACGACGGTTCCTATCGGGGCGTTTCCGAAGTTCGTCACGGTCACGTCGGCGCTCGCACCGGTCTCGCCGTCGTCGGAGGACTGGAGCGCCCCGCCGCCCCCGCCGAAGACGCCGGCGATGCCGCCCAACCCGCCCCCGGCGCCCCCGCCCCCGTCGTTCTCGGTCCCGTCGGTGCCGCCCCGGGCGACCCGAACGCCCACGTCGTCTTCGAGTTCGGCCACGTCAAGGGACCACACCTCCGTCATCGACGCCCGGGTGCCGGCCGCGGTGGTGTAGTTCACCCGCACTCGGAAGGGTCGCTCCCCGGGTTCGGCGGGGCGCACGGAGAAGTTCCGCCGGACGCTCTCGCCGGCGTCGAGGGCCGCGACGGTTCCGCGGACCCGCTCGCCGTCGGCCGGCGATTCGACGCTCAGGGTGAGGTTCCGAAGGGGTCCTGCAGTGGGGTTGGCGACGCCGATATCGAGGGCCGTGTCGGCGCCGACGACGGGGGGCGAGGCGTTGAGCGAGAGCAGGGGCGCGCCCCCCTCGACGGCGAGCGTGAGCGAGCGCCGCGCGACGGCCTCCTCGCCGTTCGAGTCGCTGACGGTCGCGACGACCGTCAGGTCGCGCTCGCCCGGCCGGTCGAACGTCGCGCTCACGGGGACAGTGAGGGTTTCGCCCGCCGAGAGCGAGCCCACATCGGTCGCCTCGCCGACGGTGTCGCCCGCCGCATCGAGGAGCGCGACCGAGTCGAGGGTCGCGGCCGAGAAACTGCCTCCCGAAAGGCGGACGGTCGCGGAGACGGTGACGGGTGCCCCCGCGCTCGGTTCGGTCGGGGAGACCGTCGCGTCGGTGACGGTGACGCGGGCGTCGGGAACGTCGGCGGCGACCGGAGCGGCGGCGAACGGAACGAGAACGGAACAGACGAGGAGGGCGGCCAGCGCGGCCGCTATGTGTCGTGGCATCGAACAACGCGGTTACGGGATACACACGCAAGTATCTTCCTCGGGCGGGTAACTGTTATGTCACTTCGGGGAAAGTCATACCCATGCGAACGGTCCTCATCGGCGTCGGACAAGCCGGCGGCAAAGTGACCGATGCCCTCCTCCGCTACGAAGCCGACAGCGGGTCGGATTTCGTCCTCGACGCGGTCGCCATCAACACCGCCCAACAGGACCTCCGGGGGCTGGAACACGTTCCCGAGTCGAAACGACACCTCCTCGGCGAAGCGCGAGTGAGCGGGCACGGGGTCGGCGCGGACAACGAGCTCGCGGCGGAAATCGCCCGCGAGGAGCGCGCCGAACTGCTGGCTACGCTGGACGACGTCCCCCTCTCCCGCGCCGAGTCCTTCGTCGTCGTCGCTGGCCTCGGCGGCGGCACCGGGAGCGGGATGGGTCCGGTCGTCACCCGCGAACTGCGGGCGGTGAACGAACAGCCTGTCTACGGCCTCGGAATCCTCCCGGGCTCCGACGAGGGGGGAATGTACGCGCTGAACGCCGCGCGCTCGCTGCGGACGTTCACCGAGGGGACGGACGCTGTCCTCCTCGCGGACAACGACGTCTGGCGCGCCACAGGGGAATCGATGGGCGACGCTTACGCCGAAATCAACCGGGAGATAGCCCGCCGCTTCGGGCTCCTCCTGAGCGCCGGGGAGTTCGAGGAAGGAGGTCAAATCGCGGAGAGCGTCATCGACTCCAGCGAACTGATAAACACCCTCGACGGCGTGTCGGCCATCGGCTTCGCCAGCAGCGCGGTCGAAACCGGTGACGACGGCGGCCGTCTCGGTGGGTTACTCGGCGGCTCCGAACCCTCCGTCGACGAGTCCGAGGCCGTCAACGTCGTCGCGAGCACCGTCCGAAAGGCGATGCGAAACCGCCCGAGTCTCCCTTGTGACCCCAAATCGGTTGGCAAGGCGCTGGTCGTCGTCGCCGGGCCGCCCGAGTGGCTCAGCCGGAAAGGCGTCGAGCGCGGCCGGGCCTGGGTCGAGGAGGAGACCGGCTGTCTCGAAGTCCGGGGCGGCGACTACCCCCTGCCGAACTCCGAGCGGGTCGCGGCGATTGTCCTCCTCTCCGGCATCACGCGAAGCGACCGGCTGGACGCCCTCCAGGACGTCGCCGTCGAGGCAAAAGAAGAGGGGGAGACCCGCGAGGAGCGCTTGGGCGACCCGAACGGTCTCGCCGAGAACGACGACCTCGACTCGCTGTTCTGAGCAGCGCGCCCGCCGGATTAGCGGAAAGACATTTAACATAATATTCTTTAATTATAGTATGGTCCAGTACCGCGACCGCGACGCCCTCCGACTGCTGGTCATCGGCCTGGCGGCCATCGCAGCCGTCTCGGTGGCCGCGGCGACCATCGAGTCCCCGCGGGCGATAGACAACGGCCAACCCGGGGAGTTCGCCATCGGCGACTCACCGGGTATCGAGACGCCGACGAACGATGGCCCCCTCGGTGAGCTCCCGGCGTTCGTCGGCGAGACACCGGCCCCCGGGGCGAGCATCGGCGACATCACGTCCTGCGTCCCCTTCCTCGCGGGCGGCGCCGGGACGGTCCTCTACTTCGGCGCGTTCGGCGGGGTGCTCTACGGCATCAAGCGACGCTTCTCGGTCGGGACCGCCCTGCTGAGCGTCTACGGTGTTCTCCCGGTGGCGCTGACGGCGTACTTCCTCACGACGGCGTGTAACACCGGCGGCGCCGGGGCGGCCCCCGGCGCTCCGACCGCACCGAGCGTCCCGGGCGCCGGTGGCGGTCCCCTCGCCGGCGTCTCCCCGCTGTGGTTCGCGGGCGCGCTCGGCGTTCTCGCCGTCGGTGCGGCAGCGGTCCTCTACCGCGCGACCGGCGACCAGACCGTCGACGTGAGCGGAGCCGAAGACCAGGACCGGAGCGAGGATGCACCCGACCCGGCGGACTTGGCCGCGGCGGCGGGCGCGGCGGCGGACCGGCTCGCGGAGCACGACGCGGACGCCGACAACGAAGTCTACCGCGCGTGGTACGAGATGACGAGCTTGCTCGACGTTCCCGCTCCGGAAACCTGTACGCCCGGCGAGTTCGCGGACGCCGCCGCCGACGTGGGTCTGAACCGCGAGGACGTCGACGAGCTCACCACGCTGTTCGAGGAAGTCCGCTACGGCGGGCGCGACGCGGGGAGCCGCGAGGAGCTCGCGCTCGACGTGTTCCGTCGCATCGAGGCCGCGTACGGCGACGGCTGACCCGGAAGGCCAACAGTTTAGTCGCCGTCCCTCCGTGAGTGGGGTATGTCGGCCGACCCCGATGCAGCCTATCTCGACGAAACGCTCCCCACCGAACGACGGGTGGAGGACCTCCTCTCTCGGATGACTCTCGAGGAGAAAATCGCCCAACTCACCTCCCTCTCTCCGATTCCGGTCGGGGGCTCCCCCGACGACGAGACCGCCATCCTCGACGCGGAGGGTAACTTCCGCGAGGACCGCGCCCGCGAACTCCTCTCGGACGGTGTCGGCCACTTCACCCGCATCGGCGGCGGCGGCGGCCTCGAACCCGAGCGCGCCGCGGCGCTCACCGACGAACTTCAGGAAATCGTCGTGGAGGAATCCCGGCTCGGAATCCCGGGCGTCCCCCACGAGGAATGCCTGTGTGGATACATGGGCCCCGGCGGCACGATTTTCCCCCAGTCGATGGGGCTCGCCTCGACGTGGGAGCCCGAGAACGTGCAGGGTATGACCGAACGCATCCGCGAGCAGATGCGCGCCATCGGCACGGAACACGCCCTCTCGCCCGTGCTTGACGTGGCCCGGGACCACCGCTGGGGCCGAACCGAAGAGACGTTCGGCGAGGACCAGACCCTCGTCGCCGAGATGGCCAACGCCTACATCGAGGGGCTGCAGGGCGACGACCCCGTCGAAGGGATCGACGCCACGGTCAAACACTTCGTCGGCCACGCTGTCGGTGAGGGCGGGAAGAACCGCACGACGGTGCACATGGGCGAGCGCGAGCTCCGCGAGGTCCACATGATGCCCTTCGAGGCGGCCGTCCGCGAGGC
>JBEQBK010000044.1:0-17173 GCA_041639855.1 Halobacteriaceae archaeon
TGTGACAGTGCGCTGGCCGGTCTTTCCCTGGAAGGTAATCTGGTAGCCCTGGCGGTGGTCGGTGACGGCGCCGACCGAGAGGCTCCTGATTTCGCCGCTGCGGGCGCCCGAGTCCCAGGCGACTGCGATGAGGGCGGCGTCGCGGCTGTTGCGCGTAGCCTCGATCATCGGCTCGGCGTCGTCGTGCCAGTCGAGCATCTCGCCGGGGTCGGGCATCGGCGGTCCGTTCCGCGAGGTCGTCGTCGGAACGTCGTCGAGGATGTCGGGGACTTCGTCGTCGTCGGTCATGTGGCGCCCGAACATCCGGAGGGCGATACGGTAGTCCCGGTTGGTGTCGGGGTTCTCGTAGCGCCGGTTGATCCAGGCGAGGACGCTGTCCCGCGTGTCTTCGTCTTTGAGGACGTCGACGAAGCGAACGTCGGGGAGTTCGTCTTCCGGGATCTTCTGGGCGCACCCCGACATGATGGCGCAGTGCCGGAGGAGCTTCTCGTGGCGCTGCGTGCTGTACTGTGCCCGGAGCAGGTCGAGGCGCTCGCTGAAATCGAGGAGAACCTCTCGTTCCTTCTCGTCGAGCGCAGGGCTCTCCTCGATTTGCTCTCGGAGCCGGTCGAGGGCCGCCTGTGGTTCGTCCACCATCCTGTAGGAGTTATCCATAACCTATGGGGATGTAAACTCTTGGTTAAGAACACCCCCTCGGCGTTCTCACGAGTTTTGCGAGGGAGAGGACGGGACGGCAGAGCCGCCCTGACGCTTCTTCGAGCACTCCGCCGCGGACCCCCGTGTCCGCGGCCCGCGCAGAAGTCGCGGCGTCGGAGATTTGAACCGGAGAGCGAGCGCCAGCGAAGCGACCGGGGTTCACAATCTCCCCCTCGGCGCTCTCGCTCGCACCTCTCGCGAGCGTTCAGACGTGCTCTCGCACGACGGCCCGCTCGGCCTTCCGGAGCAACTCCCCGGCCGTGCTCGGGGCGCACCCCAGTTCCGCAGATACGGCTTCCACGCTCCCGGTCCGGGGCACGTCGTAGTACCCGACCTGCTCAGCAACTCGGAGCGCCTCGCGCTGGCGGGCGGTGAGGTCCGCCCCTCCGCGAGCCCGCCGGAACGGCCGCGCGCGCTCGATGCTGACCGTCAGTTGCTCGTTCAGCGTGTCGTACAGCGCGCTTACGCCCCCTGTTTCCCCGACGGCCTCGAAGGTCGCGGTACCGTCCGCCTCGAAGACGACCGGGGGAAGGAACACCACCGGGGCCACCCCCAGCGCGCCCATGAGCGCGTCGTCGAACTCGTAGGCCGACTGGTGGACGAAGGCGTACGTTCCGTCCGCCTCGGCGACGAACTCCGCGCTCGTTTTCGACGGGACGGCGTCGAACAGTTCCGAAACGGTCTCGGGCTCGGCGTCGAACCACGAGAGGCTGCTCACGCTTGCGGTCGGGCCCCACATCAGCAGTTCCATCCGCGACGCGTCGGCCGCCGCCAGCGCCCGGTGGACCGGGTGAAGCAGTTCCGCGGGGTAGGTCACGCGGAACGTGACGCGTTTCATACGCCCAGTCGGACTGTCTTATGTATAAAAGACCGTATCCATACGGCGAAAGTGGGTAGCAGCTCACGATAGAACTCCGTCGTATGCTCGAAACACGCGCTTCGCCGGACCGAACGGCAGCGTTCGGGGACGACCGGCACGTCGCGTACGCGGACTACGGCGCCTCCGAGGGTGATGTCGTGTTGGCACTTCACGGCGCGCCCGGCTCGCGGCGCCTCTGGGAGCTCTTCGACGACGAGGCCCGGCGCCACGGCGTTCGGATACTCGCGCCGGACAGACCGGGCTACGGGCGTTCGCCGCCGTGGCCCGAACGAACACTCTCCGATACGGAGTATCTCGAAGCGGTCCTCGACGACGCTGGCGTCGGGCGCGCGGACGTGCTCGGCTTCTCGGGGGGTGGCCCGCACGCGCTGGCGCTCGCGACGAGCGCGCCGGCCCGAGTCGAATCAGTACACGTCGTCGCCGGCGCGGTCCCGCCTTCCTTCGAAACCGCGAAACCGCGGGTGTTGCAGCTCATCGACGCGCTCGCGGACCGGACGCCCCGGCTCTTGCGGGGGGTATTACGAGTTCAGACGGCGATGGTCCGCTACGCCCCGCCGTCGGTGGTGGCAACACAGTACACAAACAGGGACGGTGGGGTGGAGGGGGACGTCGAGACGACCGTCGCCCGGGACTTCCGGATCGCCTTCGCCCGCTCCCGTCAGGGGTTCGTCACCGAGACGCGGCTACTCGGGGACGAGTGGGGGTTCGACCCGGCGGAGGCGGAACCTAATGTGACGCTCTACCACGGCGAGCGGGATGATAATGTCCCTATTGAGAGTGCTCGCCGGTTCGCCGGTGCTATCGGCGCCGAACTAGCCGTTCTCGACGATGCGGACCACCTCGGAACGCTGGTTCGCGCCGTGCCGGAGGCGCTTCGAGCGCGCTGATTACTCCTCGGCTTCCTCGGCGCGGCGCCGGCGACGCCGGGGGGTTCCGGCTAGTTCCGCCGTCGCGAAGTCGTAGTTGGGGTCCCACCAGAGGCGCTTTTCGCCGGTCAGCGAGCGGGTCTGTACCTCGCCGGCCTCGCGGAGGGCTTCGAGATGTTCTTGCGCGCCCTCGGTACTGATACCCAAGTGCGCGGCGACCTCCGTCGTGGAGAGGGGCGGCTGTGCGGAGGTGCGCCCGTCGAAGAGCGCGAGGATGTCGTCCTCGGTGACCTCGGCCTCGGCGTCGCGGGTCGCGGGCTCCATACTCGAAGGGTGGCGCTGTTTGTAATTAATGTTTCCGCGGTACTCGGTGCCACACGGAACCGCCGAAGAAGTAAAGACCGGGTCAGTCGTCGGCGGGCGCCGGCTCCTCCTCTTCGGGGGGGAACAGACGGTCCACGCCGTCGACCATCGCCTCGACGCTCGCACGGGTGATGTCGGCGTCGCTGGCGGCGACCGTCACGGAGGTGTCGTCCCGGGAAAGCGCGACTTCGACGGTGACGAGGGCATCCGTCCCGCCCGACACCGCGTCGACGTGGTAGCTGTCGAGGCTGAACACCGCGTCGTCCAGTGCGCGGCGCACGGCGTTGAGCGCGGCGTCCACCGGGCCGGAGCCCGTACCGGACGCCGTTCGCTCGTCCCCGTCGACCGCGAGGCGGACCGACGCGGTGGGGGTGGCGCCGCCCGAAACCGCCGTGAGGTCGCGGAGTTCGACCCGTCGGGCCTTCTCGCGGCCCGTCACGTCCTCGGCGATGGCGAGCAGGTCGGTGTCCGTGACTCGCTTCCCCCGCGCGCCGATGGACTTCACGCGTTCGACGACCTGGTCGAGTTGGTCTTCGTCCAACTCCATCCCGCGCTCGTCGAGGGCGGCGCGCACGCCGGCCCGTCCGGTGTGCTTGCCCAGCGCGATGCGGCGCTCCCGACCCACCGTTTCGGGTGCGTAGGGCTCGTACATCCGCTCGTCTTTGAGGGTTCCATCGGTGTGGATCCCCGACTCGTGGGTGAAGGCGTTCTCGCCGATGACGGCCTTGTTCGGCGCCAGCGGGATGCCCGTCGCGTCCGCGACGAGTTCCGCCAGCGGGTAGAGCCGTTCGAGTTCGAGGGTGTCCACGTCGTAGCAATGCCAGAGCGCGATGGCCACTTCCTCAAGCGCGACGTTGCCCGCACGCTCGCCGATACCGTTGACGGTGGCGTGGACGAGGTCCGCACCCGCGGCGATGCCCGCGAGCGCGTTCGTCATCCCGAGCCCGAGGTCGTCGTGGGTGTGGACGCTCACCGGGCCCTTCTCCAACTCGACGAGTCGTTCGACGCCCTCGTACACCTCCTCGGGGGAGGCGTGGCCCACCGTGTCCGCGAAGCAGACGCGGTCGGCGCCGGCGTCCAGCGCGCCGCCCAGTAGGTCCTCCAGATACCCGAAGTCGGCGCGGGAGCCGTCCTCCCCGATGACTTCGACCCAGAGGCCCTCGCCTTTGGCGTACTCGACCAGTTCGGCCGTGCGCTCGACGACGGCCGCCCTGTCCGAGCCTACCTTGCCCTCGATATGGCGGTCGCTCGCGGGGACGACGAGGCTGATGCCGTCGACGCCGCAGGCGAGCGCGTCGTCCACGTCGCTCTTGACGCCGCGGGCGAAACTCGTCACTGTCGCGTCCAAATCGAGGTCCGTCACGCGGGAGATGGTCTCCCGCTCGTCGGCACTGGTGCAGGCCGACCCGGCCTCGATGACGTCCACGCCCGCGTCGTCCAGTTCGCGCGCGATGTTCTGTTTCTCCTGTGGCGTCAGCGATACGCCGGGGGCTTGTTCACCGTCCCGAAGCGTCGTGTCGAGAAATTCGACGTGTGTATTTGCCCCTTCAGGGGCGAATAAATCGATCAGCGGCCATGTCAACCACACGCGGCTACACGACGCGCCGACGTATAAATTACACTACTCCGGCGCCCGACGCGCCGGAGGAAAACCCCACTGTCCGCCGGTACTATCCCCACATAGTTCGCGGGCGTTCGCCTGTTCGTAGTTCGCGGGCGTCCGCCCGCTCACAGGACGTCGATGCGGTGGCCTTCCTCGCTCTCCTCCTCGACGGGAAGATGGACTTCGAGGACGCCGTTTTGCAGGCTGGCCGTGATGCCGTCGACGAGCACGTCGCCGGGGACGCGGACGCGCTCGTGGAGGTGTCGCGAGCGGGTCGCTCGGTGGCCCTCAGCGTCCGATTCGGTCTCGTGGGTGCCCGTGATTGTGAGAGTATCGTCCTCGTAGCGGATGTCCACGTCCTCCTTCCCGAAGCCGGGAATGTCGGCCAGGACGACGTAGCCGCCGTCCTCGCGTTCGAGGGAAACGTGGGAGTCGTTCCACTCGCCCATGCCCAGCCGGGCCCAGAGGTCGTCGAAGCCGCCGAAAGTACGGTCGTTGTCGAAGGGGTTTTGACGCATTCTAATTCACCGGGCTTATATAGGGCGTTCGAGGATTTAACCCTTCCCGGAACCGTGCGAACACGCTGCACAGCCTCCGAAACCCGACTACACGTCTATCTCGCCGATTTGGACCTTCCAGAGGTCGGCGTACGCTCCGTCGCGCTCCAAGAGTTCGTCGTGGGCGCCGACCTCGACGATTTCGCCGTCGTCGAGGACGACGATGCGGTCGGCGTCCCTGACGGTGGAGAGGCGGTGGGCGACGACCAGCGTCGTCCGCTCCTCGGTGACCTCGTCCAGCGAGCGCTGGATGAGCACTTCCGTCCGATTGTCGACGTGTGAGGTGGCCTCGTCGAGGACGAGCAGCGGCGGGTCCGCGAGTAACACCCGCGCGATGGCGATGCGCTGGCGCTGCCCGCCCGAGAGTTTCACGCCGCGCTCGCCGACCTGGGAGTCGTAGCCGTCATCGAGCTCGCTGATGAAGTCGTGGGCGCTGGCGGCTTTCGCGGCCGCTTCGACCGCCTCGTCGGTGGCCTCGTCCACGCCGTAGGTGATGTTTTCTCTCACTGTGCCCGTGAACAGGAACGGGTCCTGCTCGACGTAGCCGACGGCCCGGCGCAGCGACGTGCGAGAGACGTCCCGCACGTCGTGGCCGTCCAGTCTCACTTCCCCTTCGTCGGGCTCGTAGAAGTTCAACAGGAGCTTGAGGAGGGTGGATTTGCCGGCGCCGGTCTCGCCGACGAACCCGACGGTTTCCCCGGGTTCGATGTCCAAATCCACGTTCTCGATGACGCGCTCGTCGGTTCCCGGGTAGCCGAAGCTCACGTTCTCGTACTCGACCGCCCCTTCGGGGTTCTCCAACTCGACGTCGCCGTGGTCGCGGGCCGTGGTCATCCGCTGGACGCCCAGGATGCGTTTGGCCGAGGACGTGGCCCCCTTGTAGAGCCCCGTCACCCACGCGGCGAAGCGCACGGGCAACACGAGGTTCCGCGTGTAGTAGGCGAACGGAACCAGCTGCCCGGCGGTGAGCGTCCCCGAGAGGAACCAGAACTGTCCGTCGATGACCCACTCCGTGCCGACGAAGAGGGTCGCGACGAAGCCCAGCCCCGCGAGCAGGCGCAGGCCCGGCTGGTGGCGCGCGCCGACGAGGTGGGCCCGCCAGCTCGCGACCCGGTGTTCGTCGGACTGTTCGGTGACGCGCCCCGACTCGTGGCGCTCGCCGCCGAAGGCCTTCACCACCTGGATGCCGCTGATGTTCGTCTCCAGGAGGGCGTTTAGCATCCCCGTCTCCTGGCGCACCTCGTCGTTTTTCGTCTCGTGTTGTATTCCGAACCAGTGGTTGACGCCGAAGATGACCGGCATCAAGAAGAGCGAGATGAGGGCGAGCTGCCAGTTCAAAAGCGCCATATAGAACAGGGAACTGGCGAACATCGCGGTGGCCGTCACCCCGAGGTTCGGGCCGTTCTCCAGGAAGCGCTGGAGCGAGTTCACGTCGCTGTTGAGGACGCTCATTATCTCGCCGGTCTGCTGGGTGTCGAAGAAGTCCATCCCCAGGCGCTGGACCGTATCGAAGGCGTTCACCCGAATCCGGTGGAGCGCGCGCTGGCTGAAGAGGAAGAAGGCGTACGTCGCGGAGATACCGCTGCTCAGGTCGATGGCCTTCGCCGTCAACAGCAGGACGACGGTGAAGGCGAGCTGTCCGCCGGGGTCGCCCGGAATCCACCCGTCGGGAATCAGGGGCAGGGTGTAGGCCATGTCGTTGAACATCGCGTCGAAGGCGACGCCGATGACGAACATGTCCAGGTTCGAGAGGAACTGCGAGACGACCGTCCCGAGCGTGCCGGCGCCCAAGTATTTCAGGTCGCCCTCGCCGCCCTCTCGAATCAGGTTCACCAGCGGCCACTCGATGCCCTCGGCGGCGTCCGCGATGCGCTCGTAGCTGCTCATCGGTGCACCCCTTCGACCGCGTCGGCGCGGAGGAAGGCATCTGAGACGGCTTCGGTCTCGCCCACCTGTACGCGCCAGAGGTCGGCGTAGAGGCCGTCCTCGGCGACCAGTTCCTCGTGGGTCCCGCGCTCGACGATTTCGCCGCCGTCGACGACCAGAATCCGCTCCGCGTTCCGGACCGTCGAGAGGCGATGGGCGATGGCGACCGTCGTCCGCTCGCCCGCGAGGGCGTCGATGCTCTCTTGAATCTGCCGTTCGGTCTCGTTGTCGACGTGACTGGTCGCCTCGTCCAACACGAGGATTTCGGGTTCCCGCAACAGGGCCCGGGCGATGGCGATGCGCTGGCGCTGTCCCCCGGAGAGGCTCTCACCGCGCTCGCCGACTTGCGTGTCGTAGCCGTCCTCCAGCTCGGCGATGAAGTCGGCGGCCCCCGCGAGCTCCGCGGCGCGCTCGATTTTGCCGTCGTCGACCCCTCCCGCACCGACGTTCGCGGGTCGTTCCTCGCCTTCGCTCCCCGCTCGGCTTCGGGGCTTGCTTCCGCTCGCCTCGCTCTCGTTTTCCGGGCTCTCCCGCTGGTCGAGCCCGTAGCCGATGTTCTCCCTGATGGTTCCGTAGAAGAGGAACGGGTCCTGGCTGACGTAGCCCAGATGCTCCCGGAGGCTGGCCCGCGAGACGTTCTCCAGGCTCTGGCCGTCGATTCGAATCTCGCCGGCGTCGGGCTCATAGAACTTGAAGAGGAGCTTCGTGATGGTGGATTTCCCCGCGCCCGTGGGGCCGACGACGCCGATCAGCGAGCCGGGCTCGGCTTCGAAGGAGACGTCTTTGAGGGTGGGTTCCTCGGCGCCCTCGTAGGCGAAGGTCACGTCGTCGTACTCGATGCGGCCCGCAGAGATTTCCAGTTCCTCGCCGGCGGTGCGCCCGGCGCGCTCGCCCTCGATGACGGAGACGATGCGCTTCGAGGAGGAGAGGGCGTTCTCGTAGCTGTCCAGCACGTCCAACATGAGCTGGCGGATGGGCCCGTAGAAGGACTTGCTGTAGAGCAGGAAAGTGAGCAGGGTTCCGGCGGTCAGCGGCTCCCCGAGGAACGCGGGCGCGCTGCCGAGGTTCATGTAGGTCCCCAGCGCGAAGAGGCCGATGAAACACACCGCGGAAAGGCTCCAGCTCCCCAAATCGAAGAGGATGCGCAGGCGGATAACCGACCAGTTGCGGTCCCGGTACTCCCGGGAGGCACCGGCGACGGCCTCGCGCTCGCGGTCCTCCTGTGCGAAGGCCTTCACCGTGGCGACGCCGTCGATGGAATCCTCCAGTCGGGAGTTCACCTGGCCGACGCTCTTGCGGACGGACTCGTAGACGGGCTCGACGCGGGTGGTGTACCAGCGCGCGATGAGCGCCAGCCCGACCGGCAGGACGAGCAACAGCACCGCCAGCCGGACGTGCAGCGTCGCCATGAACGCGAAGGCGACGAGTATCTGCATGACGAAACGGATTCCCTGCAGGGCGTTGTTCCCGAACCCGCTGAGGTTACTCACGTCGTTGTTCAGCACGCTCATCACGTCGCCGGTCTGCCGGTCGTCGAAGAAGGGGAGCTCGTAGTCGACGAGCGCGTCGAAGGTGTCCACCCGGATGTCGTGGAGCGTCCGCAGCCGAGCAGTGCCGCTGATGCGGCCGCTGAACCACGTAATGCCGGTGTCGAGGACGTACGCGACCGTCAACAGGGCGATGGTGAACGTCACCTGTGCACCCTGTCCGGTCGGTATCCACCCCTGGGGGACGCCCGGCAGGGTGTACTGGGTCGTTCCGAGGAGGATGGCGTCGAGCGCGACGCCCACGACGAGGGCGGGCACGCGCTGGGGAATCTGGGCCAGCAGGTTCCCGAACGCCGCGAGGACGAAACGCGGGGCGTGGGGGGTGGCGTAGCGCCGTATCAGATACCGCAGCGGGTTGCCGACCCCCTCCGGAACCGGGTACTCGGCGTTGCTCATCGGACCACCAAGAAGTCGTCCACAATCGTCTCGATTCCCTCGAGTACGGCGTCGGACTCGCGGATGGCCGTGCTCGCCTCTCGTTGGTCGGCGGTTGCCGCGTTCGCGCCGGTCGCACCTCCGTCGTCGTCCCGCTCGTCCGCGCGGGCCGCACCTCCGTCGTCGTCCCGCTCGTCCGCGCGGGCCGCACCTCCATCGGCGCGGGACACACCGCCGTGTATCGCGGTGAGGTTCAACCCGCCCGTCGTCGCGGCGACGAACACCGCGGCGAAGACCGCGGGGTCGACCGCCCGGAAGCGACCGGTCTCGATTCCCTCCTCGACGGTGGCCTCGACGTAGTCCCGGAGGAAATCCATCCGGTAGCGCTGTGCCTCGCGCAGGCGCTCGTCGTAGGGCGCGCGCGACTGCAGCCCCAGAATGACCCGGCTGAAGGTCAGCGACTCCTCGTCCTCGGCGGTCACGATGTAGCGCGCCAGCCCCACTAGCCGGTCGCGGGGGTCGTCGTCGCCGACTTCCTCCTCGACGGCGTCGGTGAGGTAGTCGAGGCCGTTCTCGAACATCGCCACTACGAGGTCCTCCTTGCGTTCGAAGTAGTAATGGACGAGCGACTGGCTCACGCCCGCCTCGTCGGCTACCGCCTGCGTGGTGAAGCCGTCGAAGCCGTTCTCGACCATCACCCCATAGGTGGCGTCCACGATGCGCTGTTCGGTCGTGCGTTCCTCGCTCATCAGTTGATTGATTACTCAGTCAGAACCGTTCTTAAATGTGACGTTCGCCGTCGTCGGGCGACTGATAACCCCTCGGTCCCGAGGCCGACCATGGAGAAGACGCCGACCGGCACGCCCGTCGGCGTGGACGACCCCTACGAGGTCGCGGGCGTCTGCGAGCGCTGTACCGCCGAGGGGACCTGCCGGTACGCCATCGAAGCCGGCGGCGACGAGGCGTTCAGCGTCGAACGCGCCGCCGACGACTACCGCTGTCCGGCGGCGGACCCTGAGGGCGAATGGGAGTGGCCGGACTGCCCGCACTACCGCGACACGACCGACGGCAAGACCTGTGCCCGCTGTGGGCTCGAAGAGCGCCGCGACGCCCACGGCGACGGCCGGCCGCTCATCGAGGAACACCACCTTCGGTATCGGGCCGAGGGCGAGGAACGGGCGCACGAAATCACGGTCGGCCTCTGTCGGTGGTGTCACGCGAAGGTCCACGACTCGTGGGCCCGCATCGACGACGACGCCTCGCCCGACCCGGCGGCCATCGCCGCCCGCGAGGAGCGTCGCTCGGCCGAGCAGTCCGAGTTCGGCTTCGAGACGGCCCGGGAACGCCGCGACGGCGGGGACTGAGCGGTCGGGCGCGAGGGACGGGGTTTTTACCCGCCGGTGGCATACGCCGGGATAATGACGAAGATTTCGGTGGTGGACAACCACGGCCAGTTCACCCACCTCGAACGCCGCGCGTTACGCGACATCGGCGTCGAGACGGAGATCATCGACAACACCACGCCCCCCGAGGAAATCGAGGCAGACGGTCTCGTCCTCTCCGGCGGCCCGGACATCGAGGACGTGGGCCGCTGTGCGGACTACCTCGAACTCGATATCCCCGCGTTGGGTATCTGTCTGGGGATGCAGTTCATGGCCCTCGAATACGGCGGTCGCGTGGGCGAGGGCGACTACGGCGGCTACGCCGACGTGACGGTCGCAATCGACGAGGAAGCGGACCCCCTCGTCGGGTCGCTCGCGCCCGAGACCCGCGTGTGGGCCAGCCACGCCGACGAGGTCGTCGAGGTCCCCGAGGGCTTCGTCCGCACCGCCCACAGCGACGTCTGTGGCGTCGAAGCGATGAGCGACGTTGGCCGGGGGCGCTTCGGCGTCCAGTGGCACCCCGAGGTGGCTCACACCGCCGAGGGTGAAGCGGTCTTCGAGAACTTCCGCTCGGTCTGCGAGTAGGCCGATGAGCGCCACACAGGGCGACCTCGCTTCCCTCTCCCGCTACATATTCCGCGCGCCGCAGTGGTACGCGAGCGTCGTCTTCTCCCTGCTCATCGCAGCGCTCGCGGGCATCGTCGCCTTTCGCTCCTCGTTCGTGCTAGAGGACGCTTGGCAGGGCGTCTTTTTCATCGGCGTGCCCACCGTCGCGGCCGCGTTCCTCACGACGCCGCTCGACCGGGCGCTGGGAGGCCAGCTCACGTACAACCGTTCGGCGCTGCTGGCGCTGTCCTGTGAGATACTGGTCGTGGCGGTGCTCATCGGCGCGGGCGTCGTAGCGGTGCTCACCGAACTGGGCGAGCACTTCGTCTTCGACGCCCTCGTCGTCGCCCTCGCAGTGGTGTTCGCGCTCCGTCTGTTGGTGGTGTTGGCCGTCTCGCGGAACGCCTGGTCGGCGGTCATCCCCGCGAGCGTGCAAACCGTCTCCGCGGGGGTGTTGTTGTTCGTCTACAGCGGCACGATGCTCTACCTCGAAATCGGAGGGCCCCTTCTGAACTCCTACTTCGCGCGCCCGACGCGGGCCCCGCCGGAGCTCCTCTACGTCGTCCCCGAGGACTTCCTCCTCCTCGCGGGGATGTCGGCGCTGTACGCGGGGGTCGCGTACGTCTTCGTCCGGGTCATCGACCGTCCGTGGCGGCGCGCGCTCGGCGTTTCTGTCCTCGACTTCCTTCGGGGGTTCGTCGGCCACCTCGCGGAAGGCACGCGGGAACTGGAGGACTTCTTCGAGGAAATCGGCGAGGAGGCCGTGGTCCCCGTCACCGTTCTCGCCTTCCGGACGCCCGACGGCGCCGAGAAGGCCCGCTTCGTCCTGCCGATGGTTCACCCGGGCCCGATGGGCGAAATCGGGGGCGGTGACCTCCCCCGTCGACTCGCGGAGTCGTCGGAGGGCCTCGCCTTCCCCCCCCACGCTACGGCGGGTCACGACTTCAACCTCGTCACCGAACGCGAGGTCGACACCCTCGTGGACGCCGCCGAGCGCGCTCACGACAACATCGAATTCGACGACCGGGCGTCGCCCGCCGTGCGCGCCGAGTCGGGTTCGGCCTCGGTCATCGGGCACGCCTTCGGCGACGACGCCCTGCTGGTCTCGACGTTCGCGCCCGAGTTTGCCGACGACGTGGAGTACGCCGTCGGCCTCGCCGCCGCCGCGGAGGCACGGACGGAGGGGCTCGATGACGTTCTCCTCGCGGATGCGCACAACTGCAACGACGGGCTGGAGGGCGAAGACCTGGGCCACGTCGTCCCCGGCAGCGAGCGCTCCTTCGAGATGATGGGTGCGGCGGGCGAGGCGGCGTCCGAACTCGTCGGTGCGCGCCAGTCCCTCCCCGAACTCGGGGTGGCGTGGGACCCGACTGAGTGGGACCCTGTCGAGGGCATCGGCCCGCTCGGCGTCCGGGCCGCGGTCGTCGACGTGGACGGACACCGGACGGCCTACGTGCTCATCGACGGCAACAACTGCGACCCCGGGGTACGAGAGTGCCTCCGCGAGGCCGTTTTGAGAGATGCAGGTTCGACCGGCGCGGACGAGGTCACCGTCGACGAGGTCGAGATTCTCACGACCGACACCCACATCGTCAACACGGTCGAGTCGGTCAACCAGGTCGGAGGGGAGGTCGATGTCGACGACCTCGCGGGGGTCATCACCGACCTCGTCGACGAGGCACTCGAGGACCGCGAACCGGTTGAAGCCGGCATGGCGACCGAACGCGCCGGGGTGACCGTCTTCGGCAACGACCGCACCGAGACGCTCGCCAGTCACGCCAACGCGATGGTCGCGATGGGCGGGGCGCTCGCCGTCTCGGTCGTCCTGCTGACCGGGTTGGTGAGCGTCCTCGTTCTCCTACTCGCCTGAGAACAGTTGGTCCACCGCGCCGCGCGCCGCCAGCGCTGCGTCGTCCGCGACGCGCTCGGTCACGCTCTCGGGCTCATCGGGCGCGTTGACGTACACGTCCACTTCGAGCGTGCCGTTCTCGAAGGTGACGACGGCATCGAAGTCCTCGACTGCCGAGCGGTCAAGATGCGAGAAAACGACGTTCTCGGCGGCCTCGGCGGCCGCCTCTACAATCTCCTGTTCGCTCGGTTCCACGTCGTTCACGGGCTTAGTCGCCGCCGGGGCCGCCCATGCCGCCCGGTGCGCCGCCCGGGCCGCCGCCGCCGAGCAGGTCCTGGAGCTCCTCCTGGAGGTCCTCGAACTGACCCTGAACGCGCTCCTCCTGCTTTTCGAGCGTCTCGACGCGGACTTCGAGGTTGGACTGCTTCTCCTCGAGGTCGGCCTGCGCGCTCTCGTAGTCCGTCTCGACGAAGAGGTCACCGACCTCGCGGTACATCGTGGTGTCCTCGTCGACGTCTTCGAGGGCCTCGAGGGCGACCTCCGTCTCGTTGAGTTCGTCCTCGGCCTGCTGTTTCTGCATGCTGACCTGCTGTGCCGTCTCCTGAAGGTCCTGCAGTTGTTCGACCTTCTCCTGAGCTTCCGGCGGAAGATTGCCCTGCATACCAACTCCGTCGTTGCGCGCGGCGTAAAAACCCCCGGTTCCCGTCTCAGCGGCGAGCGACCCCGCGTTCGTCGCCGCGGCAGCTACTCCGCCGTCTCGGCGACGCGCTCGGCCGTCCCGACCAGTCCGTTCCAAGTGTTCGTGCCGGCGCGGAGCGCGGTCAGGTCCGCGGCCTCGACGGCGATTTCGACGGTGCGTCCGGAGCGGGAGACGTTCGCGACGGTTCGCCCCCCCTCGATATCCCCCGCCTCGGGCGCGACGGCGTCGGCGACGCTCCGGGCACGTCGGACGGTCGGGTAGGAAAAGGAGAGCGTCGCGGCGTGTTCAGGCAACGTCGACTTCCTTCACGTCGCCGCCGCGCTCCTTCAACAGCACTCGGTGTCCGCAGTACGGGCAACGGACCCCGCCGTACTCGTCGAGCTCGACGTCGCGCTTGCACCGCGAACACTTGTAGCTCATTCCTCGTCCTCGCCCAGCGCGGTCCGAATCGAGCGTTTGACCTGGCGACCCGCGGGCGTCTCGGGGCGGTAGGCGCCGCCGGCGAACTTTTCGCCGGTCTCCTCGTTCACCCAGATGCCCGTGCCGACGCGCTTGACGGAATCGCCGTCAACGGTCGCGTTCTCCATGTCGTTCTCGATCTCGGAGACGCGACGTCGTGCGACGCGCCCGTAGCGGGCGCCGAATCGGCCGGCGCTCCCGGTCGTGCCCTTCTGTTCGGCCATAGTACCCGCGATTACTGCGGGGCGATGGATAAACCCTACGAGTTCATGGTGGGTCGGCGAACTCGCATTCACCGGCCCGACGAGTCGCAAGCGGTCGGGCGTTCGTACGAACCTCGACCCGATGCGCTAGCCGCCCTCCCCACCGTAGCCGTCGGCCTCCAGCGCCTCGTTCAGGTCCTCCCGAACCCGCTCGCCGTCCGCTCTGTCGGTGGCCGTCGTGACGATGCGGTTCTCCTGCACGCTGGAGCCGTCCCGCAGGAGCAGGCGCACGTTGCCGTTCATGTCGGCTCTGGTCACCTTCGCCCGGACGCCCCCTCGCGAACTGGAGCCGCCGGCCTCGATGGGACCGGGGACGACCTTTTTGACGTTGGGGTGTTCGGCGACGGTCATCAACACTCGGTACCCCTCGCGCTCGCCGATGACCGTCGAGTGCGACCCGCCGAGCTTCTCACCCGGCGCGGCGTCGACGACTTCGAGCGCGCCCCCCTCGCGGCGTTCGAGCGCCGCCGTCGCCGGGTCGTCGTCGGGTACCCGGTAGAGTTCGTATCGGAGGTCCTCCCGGAGCGCCCGCACGAGCTCGCGGTCCCCGGCGACGTACACCGCCTCGGGGCGCTTGCGCCGGATGTGGTCGCCCACCCGCCCCGCGAAGTTCCGGCGCTGGACGCTCGCCAGCTCCGCGTCCGGCTCGGGGGTCGTCGTCACGGTCGATTGCCCCACTACCGCCTCGTCGTACAGCATCGTCAGCGTCGCTTCCCGCTCGTCGAAATCGACGACCACGGCGTCGCAGTTGGCGGTGTCGCAGGACAGACAGTAGTCCCCGGGTTTCTCCAGCTCCGAGGCGCACCGCCGACAGTCCATGCGAACGGGAGCGGCGCGCGCGGTTTAACGGACGTGATAGTCGTGCGCCAGCCGACTATCCGGACGTGGTACTCGTGCGTCAGCCGAGGTAACGTGGCGCGCGCGAACGAGCGCGGTCCGTTCCGGTAGTCTCCCTGCCCGTCCGGGACTACAGCGCCAACGGCGGGACCTTCAGGAACTCCCGACAGACGACCGTCGCGTAGGAGCCCTTCGGCAGCGAAAAGGAGAGGCTGTACTCCCCCTCCTCGACTTCGAGTTCGGGCTCGACGGGCAGCCTGATGGCCCGCCGCGTGCCTGAGCTGTAGAACTCGCCCGGCAGGTCGAAATCGGATGGGGCGATGCCCAACTCGTCTAAGACCCCGCGCTCTATCTCGCCCGGTTCGCCCTCCCCCAACTCGGTGTCGACGCCGACGAGCGGGGCCGTCACGAACGCCCGGCCGCGCTCGCAGTGCTTTGCGACGCTCCGAACCCGGCGCTCGGACACCTCCTGTAGCCGACTCGGGTCGGGGAGCGTGATTTCGTCGACCGTTTCGCCGGCGAAACAGGCCACGTCCCCCGCGACCGGTTCGGCAAAGGGGAGGCCCCGCTCCAAGCGCTCGGAGAGGATGCGGTTGAAGGCGTAGGACTGCGCCGCGTTCACCAGTAAGGACTGCAGGCTCGTCGGGAACGTTTCGAGCGCGTCCCGGTAGCTCCCTCCGGATTCGAGTTCGTTCAGCATCGAGCGCTCGAAGCGCAACCGGTTCGGGAAGCGTTCGAGCGCGCCCGCCCAGTCCTTCGTTTCCGCGACGTACTCGCGCGCCTTCTGGGTGTCCTCGGGCTCGTTCTCGTGGGGGCTCCCCAGGTAGGCCATCGCCGCGGCCTCCCAGTCGCCGCGGACGATTTCGAGGCCGACCTTGTGGGTGACGGGTCGCTTGCTCCCGAAGCGCTGCTGGCCGAAGACGTTGGGCACGGCGCCCCCCTCGCCGTCGTCCCATCCGCCCAGTTCAGCGGCGATGTCCCCGGCCCGTTCGGGCGCGTCGGCCTCCCGAACCCGTATTTCGAAGCGATTGCCCACCAGGTCGCCGAACTGTAGCGAGCGCCCGAAGCGCCCGACGACTTCGACGTCGGCGTTCCGTATCTCGGGGACCTCCTCCGGAGACACCCTGTCGAGGCCGAACAGCTGGGTGGTGACGGCGTGTTTGTCCTTCGTTCCCGCCCACGAGACGCGCTCACGGCTCATTCCCACGCGGTTGGCGAGTTCCCGCGCGAAGTCGTTGGTGTCCCAGCTTCTGAGCGTCGCCCGCACCAGCAGCGTGCCGTAGGCGCCCGCGTCGGCGTCGACGGGCTCCGGTTCGACGCCCTCGATTTCCTCCACCCGGAAGTCCTCGGGCGCGACGCGCAGGCGGCCGCCCGTCCCCCCGGTGTCGGTGACGTAGTGGTCGATGCCGACGGCCTGCTCCAGCGCGTGGGCCGCCCGCATCAGTACAGCGCCAGGTCGCCGGTCACCTTGTCCACGACCTCGTCCTCGCCGGGACCCACGGCGAGTGCGGTGGCCGTCCCGGGTTCGAGTTGGGTGTGTCCGGCGTCCCGAATCACCGAGTGGGGAAGGCGCTCGCGCTCGGCCACGTCGGCGAGTTCGAACAACTCGGACTCGGAGTTCGCCTTCAGAACGACTTTCTTCTGTCCTTCCCCCTTCCACTGTTTTTGCGTTTTCCGGTCGGCGTCCTCGTACGCCGAGAGGGAGGCGTGGGCGACCTGGGCGGCGAGTTTCCCCTCACCCATCCCGATGTCGGCGCGCGCGACGATGGCCTGTTTCATACGCTTCCTGTGCCCCGCGCCCTTTTATCGGGCCCGCTTGGCGCGAATCGATGGCGCCGTCCGCGCGCTCGGCGCCCCGTTGAGGCTCGTCTGAAACGCTTTAGTTCCGCCCGCCGAGACTCAACCTATGATACTCTCCGATACGGACATCCTCGACCGGCTGGCCGAGGGTGACCTCGTGGTCGAGCCCTTGGAGGACCCCGACTTGCAGGTCCAGCCCGCGAGTATTGACCTCCGACTCGGTCGGGAGTTCCTCGAATTTCAGCACGCCAACATCCCCTGTATCCACCCGACGAGCGAGGCCGAGACCGAGGAGTACGTCGAGGAAACGATAGTCGAGGAGGACGGCGAGTTCATCCTCCACCCGGGCGACTTCGTGCTCGGGACGACGATGGAGCGCGTCGAGATTCCCCCGGACCTCATCGCCCACGTACAGGGCCGTTCCTCGCTGGGCCGCCTCGCCGTCGTGATTCACGCGACGGCGG
>JBEQBK010000045.1:0-16723 GCA_041639855.1 Halobacteriaceae archaeon
TTCTCTCGCTGTGGGGGGTCCTCGTCCTCTCGGTGGCCATCGCCGGAGGGCTCGGGGACGGACCCCTCGTTTCGACGCTCGGCAGCCAGTTCGCCATCCTGCTCGGCGCGCTCACCACGGCCGGCTTCTACGTCGCGGCGACGGGTCGGGGGCGCGAATACGTCGATTACGCGCTCCCGGGCCGGCGCGACGCCGTGGCCCTCCTGGGAGGAGGTATCGGGCTGGTGGTCGTCCTCTTCGGCTACAGCGCGCTGTTCGAGGCGCTGGGCGTCGAAACGGCCACACACAGCATCGCGGACCTGGTAGCCGGCAACCCGGAGCTGTTGGTAGTGCTCGTTCCCGCCTCGTTCCTGCTGGTCGGGGTCGGCGAGGAACTCCTCTACCGCAACGTCGTCCAGAAGCGCCTCGCGGAGGACTACCCCGAGGCCGTCGCCGTGCTCGTCGGGAGCGGGATATTCGCGGCGGCGCACCTGACCGCCTACGTCGGCGGGGACGGCTCGTTCGGCGCGGCCCTGCTCACGGTGTTCACCCTGGCGGCCGTGCTCGGGGCGGCCTACGCGTACAGTGAGAACCTAGTCGTACCCGTTCTCCTCCACGGCGGGTACAACGCGGTCACCTTCGCGGCCATCGCCGTCGGCTGACTGTCTGACGGGGACTTAACCACTATGCGAAAGAATATCATGGTTATGGCGAAGGAGATATCGGCCTACTGCGCGGACGAGACGGTCGCGGACATCGACGCGCTCGCCCGCGAGTACGACGTCCCCCGCGAGGAGGTCGTTCGCCAGTTGGTACAGGTGGGTCTGGAGGAAGTGAACTAGTTCGGGTTCCGGCGCGCGAGCTCCGTCCCGCAGACCGGACAGCGCTCCTTGTTCTCCTCGAACTCCCGGCCACAGCCCTGACACTGGAAGGTCCAGTCGCGCTGTTCCTCGATGCCGCCCTGCGCGATTGATTCGACGGGAACGCCCAGACGCTCGGCGACGTTCTGCATCGCGTAGTCGTCGGTGACGAGCGTCGCGTCCAGTTCGAGCGCCGCCGCGACGAGACGTGTGTCCGCGTCCGAGAGTGTCGCCAAATCGCCCGTCTCGCCGGCCGCCGCGCGGACGCGGTCGAGCGCCGCGTCCCCGGGCATCTGGACGTGCATCCCGCCGCCCTCCATCGCGTCGAATCGGAACTGCGTCTCGTCGGTGAGCTCCTCACGGACCGCGGGCACGGTCGCGATATCCCCGTCGGCCTCGTACCCCTCGATGAACGCCGTGGCGTCCAGGACCTCCATTATCGGGCGACGACGATGTAGTCCTTCACCGCCTGCACGTTGCCCACGGGAATCTGATAGTGGCCCTCGTCGTCGCGGGGGAAGTCGAGCGCGGGCCCGCCTTCAAGCGGTTCGACCAGCAGGTCGCCGAGCGCCCCGGATTTGAGGTCCATCGTGATATTGTACAGCTCGCCGAGTTCGGTGCCGTCCGCACCCATCACTGCCTTGCCCGAGAGGTTCTGGGCGAGGATGTCTGCCATGCCCACGATTTCCCCGGCGAGCGCCTTAAAACTCGCGGGGCGAGTCGAAGGGCTTAGGTCCCTACCACGACTCCAAACCGATAACAGCCGTTCTCCCGGGGCGATTCTCATGTCGGAACCAGACATCAACACGGACATCGACGCGGACGCTGGCGCGCTTCGCACCCCTATTGTGGCGGTGCTCGGGCACGTCGACCACGGGAAAACGAGCCTCCTCGACAAGATACGTGGCTCGGCCGTTATTGAGGGGGAGGCCGGCGCCATCACCCAGCATATCGGGTCGACGGAGGTCCCCCTGGACACGGTCTCGCAGGTCGCGGGGAGCCTCGTGGACCCGACGGAGTTCGATTTACCGGGGTTGCTCTTCATCGACACCCCGGGTCACCACTCCTTCACCACGCTTCGTTCGCGGGGTGGTGCGCTCGCCGACATCGCTATTCTCGTCGTGGACGTCAACGACGGCTTTCAGCCCCAGACGGAGGAGGCCATCGAGATTCTGAAGAACACGGGTACGCCGTTCGTCGTCGCCGCGAACAAAGTCGACACGGTGCCGGGCTGGAACCCCAACCCGGACTCACCCATCAAACCCTCCTACGAGGGGCAAAGCGACCGCGTGCGGGGCGAGGTCGACGAGAAGCTCTACGAGATAATCGGCGAGCTCTCCGACGCGGGCTTCTCCTCCGATTTCTACTGGCGCGTCCAGAACTTCCAGAACAACATCGGCGTCATTCCCGTCTCCGCGGAGACCGGCGAGGGCGTGCCCGACCTCCTCACGGTGCTCATGGGCCTCGCCCAGCGCTACATGAAATCGGAGATGGAAATCGACGCGACCGGCCCCGGCGCGGGCACCGTGCTGGAAGTCAAAGAGGAGCAGGGCTTCGGCACGACGCTCGACGTCATCCTCTACGACGGGACCATCAGAGAGGACGACGACATCGTTGTTGGTGGGCTACAGGGCCCCATCGAGACGGAGGTCCGCGCCCTGCTGAAGCCCCGCCCTCTCTCCGAAATCCGGACCGAGAAGCAGTTCGAGCGCGTCGGCGAGGTCTCCGCGGCGACGGGCATCAAAATCGCCGCCCCCGGCCTGGAGGACGCGATGGCCGGCGCCCCCGTTCGGGCCGTTCGGAACCGCGAGCGCGGCGAGGTAATCGCGGAGGTCGAAGCGGAACTCGCCTCCGTACAGGTGGACACGACCGACGAGGGCATCGTCGCCAAGGCCGACACGCTCGGGAGCCTCGAAGCGCTCTCGAACGCGCTCGACGAGGCCGAAATCCCCGTCATGCGCGCCGAGGTCGGCGACATCCAGCCCCGCGACGTGTCGGTCGCCTCGACCGTCGAGGACGAGAAACAACGGGTGATTCTCGGGTTCAACGTCGAGCTCTCGAACGACGCCGAGCGCCGCGCCGACGAGTCGAACGTCGAGATATTCAACCACGACGTCATCTACCAGCTGGTCGAGGACTACGAGCAGTACGTCGAGGAACTCGAACGCGCCCAACAGGAGGCCGTCTTCGAGAACGTCATCCGGCCCGCCCGCTTCAACGTGTTGCAAGACCACACCTTCCGGCAGTCGGACCCCGCGGTCGTCGGCGTCGAGGTCGGCTCGGGCACGCTGAAGAACAACGCTCCCGTCGGGAAGTGGGAGGGCAACGAGATGAACAAAGTCGGCACCGTCCAGGGCATTCAATCGCAGGGCGAGGACGTCGAGGAAGCCCGCGCCGGCGAGCGCGTCAGCGTCGCCATCGACGGGCCCACAGTCGGGCGGCAGATCGAGGAGGGCGACGAGCTGTGGGTCGCTATCCCCGAGAAACACGCCAAAGTACTCGAACAGGAGCTCAAGGAGGACATCCCGGCCGACGAGCTGGAGGCGCTCACGCAGTTCCTGGACCAACACCGGAAGCGCGACCCGTTCTGGGGGAAGTAACTACCGCGCCGCCAAATCCGCGTCCTCGCCGACCGCGATTTTCACCTGGAGCGCCGCCCCCGCGGCGAGCCCCTGTGCCACTTCGGTGAGCTCCTCGTCGTCGATGTTCTCGTCGCCGTCGAACTCCGGCTCGAAGCCCGCGCGAACCGGGTTGCCGATCGGCGGCCGAACGGCCACGGTCACCTTCGGGCCGGCGACGCCGCTGGTCACTTCGCTGCCGACGGTGAACTCGTCGGGGAGATACTCCCGGGTGCGGTCCGCGATGTCGCTGGCGTCCGCGCGCAGCGCCGCGCGCTGCTCGGGCGTGACCTCCGACACGTCCGTGGACATCCGCTTGCCGGCTTCGACCGTGTCGTCCCGGCCGGCGTATGGGGTGTTGCCGTTCATACCCGTTGGAGGGTCCGAACGAGATTAAGTCTTGGTGCCGGCGCGAAGTCGACCGGAAAACGCCGTCCCGGCACGGTGCCGTTATACGGCGGCCGTGCCCGCGTCGACGGGCTCGGGTTCGGGAATGCCGCCGTCCGAGGTCTCGACCTCGAAGCGCGCTCCACCCGCGTCGGCGTCGGTGAGGTGAAGCTCCCAGCCGTGGGCGTCGACGATTCGGGCGACGATGGAGAGCCCGAACCCGGTTCCACCTTCTTTCGACGTGTATCCCGGGGCGAGCACCGGCTCGCGCTTCGCCGCTGGAATACCCGGGCCGTCGTCCTCCACGTAGAAGCCGTCCGCCGTGCTCCCGACCCGGACCGTGAGGCCCGCACCGAGGGGCCGTTCGTCCGCGGAATCCTCGGAACGCGTCCCGTCCTGACCGCCCGTGGACCCGTGTTCGGCAGCGTCGTCGGCCGAGGGCCGACTGCTCGTGGAGCCGTGCTCCACGGCGTTGCGAAACAGGTTTTCGAACAGCTGTCGGAGCCGCGTCGGGTCGGCCCGAACCGTCGTCGTGTCCACTATCTCCAGCGTTGCCTCCCCGGTGTCGACCGTGTTCCACGATTCCTCGACGAGCGTCGCGAGGTCGACCGACTCCGCGTCGTCGATGACCTGGCCCTGTCTGGCGAGGGTGAGCGTCTCCTCGATGATTTGGCTCATCCGGTCGTGTGCGTCGGCGACCCGTTCGAGACGCTCGCCGTCGTCGTCCTCACGAACGAGTTCGAGGTAGCCCTGCGCGACGTTCAGCGGGTTCCGGAGGTCGTGGGAGATGATACCTGCGAACTCCTCTAAGCGCTCGTTTTGGCGCTCCATCTCCTCGAAGCGGACGCGGGCGCGCTCGGCTTCGACCGCCCGGTCGACGGCGCGCGCCTCGAAGAACCCGACGACGAGTCCCGCGCCGGCACCGACCGTCGCGGCCCACCGGAGCGTGCTGACCGCCAGAATGAGCGGGAGGGGAACGTTGAGCGTGAACCCGACGAACATGAGCACGAAGACGGTGATTCCCGCGGCGGTCCACGCCGCGATGCGGCGAAACCGGGCCGGCGAGAGCTCGCCCCGCAGGAGCCGGGAGCCGCTCCACAGAATGATGCCGGTGAAAAGCAGGCTACTCGCGATGTTCACGAGAAAGGAGGGCGCGAACGCGAACGGCGAGCGGGCAACCGAGACGACCTCCACGAGAAGGATACCTCCGAGCAGAACCCCCAGCGCGAGCACTGCGTGGGGTAGCAGACGGTATCTCACGCGTTCAACGCACTGCGTCGAGCCACGTAGTGTTTCGGGTCCGTAATACGAATCCGGTGGTTTTCAGCCCGCGAACGCGCTGTTTCGGGGAGAACCACGTCGCGACACCACTCACCGGAAGACGGCTTCGCTCTCCCCGTAGGCCGCGAGGACGACCGCGGCGACGTACCCCGTCTCGGCGCTCCGCGAGACGACCTTCGTCTCGGTGTCGGGGAGCGCCCATTCGCGGAGCTCCGAGCCCGCGGCCAACCCTTCCAGCACACGCTCGCGTACGACGCCCTCCTCAGCGCCGTCGGCCTCGTAGAAGAGCCCGGGGCCCGGTCCGGTGGCCCAGCCCAATCCGGCGACGGCGCGGCCGGGGGCCGGCTGGACCGATTTGGCCTCGACGACCGTCAATCGATTGCCCGCCGGCCCCAAATCGGGCGCCTCGTCGACGGCCACCACGTCGCCGTCGGCGGGAATCACCGACGAGACGGGGACTAGGTTGTAGTTGTGGACGTTCGCGTCGGCGAGCGCGGTGTCGTAGGCGGCCATCGGGGTCGGACCGGTGGCTGTCCCCCACGCGACGTGAATCGTGCCCATAGGGGGAGAAGAAGAGCGGCGCGGAAAAGCGGGCTGATTACCGGATGTACCGGGAGGAGTAGGTGTCTTCGTCCTCTTCGAGCTTGCGAAGCGCGGCGGCGAAGTCCTCGCCGGTCACCGTCTCGCGGCGGTCGCGGATGGCGAACATCCCCGCCTCCGTCGAGAGCGATTCGAGGTCGGCGCCCGAAAAGCCCTCCGTGCGTTCCGCGAGGTCCGCGAAGTCCACGTCGTCGGCGACGTTCATGTCGCGGGTGTGAATCTGTAGAATCTGTTCGCGGCCCTCGGCGTCGGGTTCGGGCACCTCGATGAGGCGGTCGAAGCGGCCCGGGCGGAGGATGGCGCGGTCGAGCATGTCGAAGCGGTTGGTGGCGGCGATGATGCGGACTTCGCCGCGGGTGTCGAAGCCGTCCATCTCGGAGAGGAGCTGCATCATCGTGCGCTGGACCTCCGCGTCCCCGCTGGTCTTGGAGTCCGTGCGCTTGGCCGCGATGGCGTCTATCTCGTCGATGAAGATGATTGCGGGCTCGCGCTCGTTGGCGAGCTCGAAGAGGTCCCGGACCAACCGGGAGCCTTCGCCGATGAACTTCCGCACGAGCTCGGAGCCGGCCATCTTGATGAACGTCGCGTCCGTCTGGTTCGCGACGGCCTTCGCCATCATCGTTTTGCCAGTGCCGGGCGGCCCGTGAAGCAACACGCCGCTGGGGGGCTGGATGCCCACCTCGTCGAACTGGCCCGGGTCGACGATGGGCGATTCGACCGTCTCGCGGACCTCCCGGAGCTGCTCGTGGAGCCCTCCGATATCCTCGTAGGTCACGTCGGGCGACTCGTCAACCTCCATCGCCTGCGCCCGGGCGTCCGTCTCGGTGTCGAGAATAGACTGGACGGCAAAGGAGTCGTTGATGGTGACCCTATCGCCGGCCTCCAACTTCTCCTCCATCGCGGGCGAGACGTCGGTGAGGACCTCCTGATTGTTCCCGTGTTGCTTGACGACGACGCTGCCATCAAGGATGTCCTCGACCGTGGCGAGATACAGGGACGTGTCTTTCAGCGTGTCGTTCTCGCGTTGAACCTGGTCGAGCTCCTCTCGGAGCTGTTCGCGTCGCTCCTCGGTCGCATCCAGTTGTTCGGACAACTGTTCGTGGACCTCGGCGACGTTTGTGAAGTGCTCCCGGAGGGCTTTGAGACGCTCGTCCGGCGACGAGTCCGGGTCGAGGTCGAGGGTCGGCCGGTCCGGCAGCGATGGGCTCCGCGACATTAAAATCCAGTATGGCCCGCGGGGAAAAGTCCCTTTGGGTCACGGCGAGCCTATTGCAGCGACTCGAACTCGTCGAGGTAGTCGTCGTAGACGCCGATAGCGCGCTCGACGGGGTCGGCGCTCGCCATGTCCACGCCCGCGCCACGCAGGAGTTCGAGCGGGTACGCGGTGGAGCCGCGTTCGAGGAAGTCGACGTAGCGCTCGGCCGCGGGCTCGCCCTCCGCGCGGATGTCCTCGGTGAGCGCGACGGCCGCCGAAATCCCCGTGGCGTACTGGTAGACGTAGTAGTTGTAGAAGAAATGCGGGATGCGCATCCACTCCTTGCTGATGGTCTCGTCCACGTTCGCGGGCTCGTAGAAGGCCTCCTTGCGCTCGCCGTACGCCTCGTCCATCCGGTCGGGCGTGAGCGCGCCGCCCTCCTCGACAATCTCGTGGATGCGGTGTTCGAAGTCCGCGAACAAGGTTTGGCGGAAGAGCGTCGAGCGGAACCGCTCCAAGAACTCGTTGAGCGCGAACCGCCTGAGCGTCTCGCTCTCGGCGTTCTCCAGGAGGTGGTGGGTGAGCAGGGTCTCGTTCACCGTCGAGGCGACCTCCGCGACGAAGATGGTGTAATCGCCGTAGACGTAGGGCTGGTTCTCGCTGGTGAGCTGGGAGTGAAGCGAGTGGCCCAGCTCGTGGGCCAGCGTGTACATCGAGGAGACGTCCTCCTGGTAGTTCATCAGGATGTACGGCTGGGTGTCGTAGGTCCCCCCCGAGTACGCACCCGAACGCTTCCCCCGGTTCTCGTAGACGTCCACCCAGCGGGATTCGAGGCCCTCCGCCACCCGGTTCTGGTAGTCCTCGCCGAGCGGCGCGACGGCCTCGACGACGTGGTCCTTCGCCGTCTCGTAGTCGATATCCGGGCTCTCGCCCTCCACGAGGGGCATGTAGAGGTCGTACATCTCCAGCTCCTCCACATCGAGGGCCTCCCGCTTGAGGTCAGCGTGGCGGTGGAGTACGTCCAAATTGTCCTCGACAGTGTCGACGAGCGTGTCGTACACCTCGACGGGCACGTTCGGGCCGTCCAGCGCCGCCTGACGAGCCGTGTCGTAGTTCCGGGCCTCCGCCACTTTGACGTCCTTTTTGATTTGGTGTTCCAGCGCGGAGCCGATGGTGTTGCGGAAGTCGGAGATGGTGTCGAAGAACTCGTTGTACACCGTCTCGCGGAACTCGCGGTCCCGCTCCTTCAGGAGCACTGTGAAGTTCGACTGGGTAATCTCGACGGCCTCTCCCTCGGGGTTCTCGACCGTCGGGTAGGTCAGGTCGGCATCCGTGAGCATCCCGTACACGTCGCCCGGCGTGGAGAGCACCTCGCCCAAGTCCGAAAGGAGCTCCTCGATTTCGGGCGAGCGCGTATGGGGCTTCATCCGGACCACGTCGTCGAGGTAGTGGTCGTACTCCTCTAACCCCTCGGTGGCCTCGACCATCTCGTCGAGTTCCTCCCGAGAGAACGACTGGATGGCCGGTTCCAGGAACGACCCCGCGGAGGAGGCCTCGCTGGCGAGCGCCGAGGCCCGCGAGCGCATCGCCTGTGCGTCCTGGTCCCGGGTGTCCTGGTCCGAGCGCATCCGCGCGTACGCCGATACCATCGACACCGCCCGGCTGAGCTCGTCGCGGAGCTCCAGGACGGAGCGGAGGTCCTCGCCGTCGTCGATGCTCCCTTCGTAGGCGCGCAGTTCGTCGAGTCGGCCCTCCACCTCGTCGTAGGCGGTCTCCCACTCCTCCTCGTCGGCGTAGACGCTCGCGAGGTCCCACTTGTACGCTTCCTCTATCTCGGACCGTTCCGGGACGCTGCTCATACGCCTCCCGCCGGAGCCGAACCTGTTAAGCGTTCGCAAAGACCGCGTCAGGTCGGGCGTTCGTCCAGCACGGCGTGTGCGATGAGGGCGATTCCTTCGAGGGCGACGGCGACACCGAGAGGACGAGCGCGACGGCGAGCCCGGCGAGTGCGGCGGTGAACTCCCCCCGGTCGAACCCGTACCGGGCGACAGCCACCCCGACGCCGGAGAGCGCGATGCCGGCGATAACTCGGAGGGCGGCGTGGAGGCGGCGAACGATATCGACCATACCGACCTCTCCACGTCGAGGCCTAAAGTTCTCCGCACTCCTCGGCGAGCGTTCCCATCGCCCGCCCGGCGCCGAGGCGCTCGTTCCGGCTGGCGGCGAACGCCTCGCTCGCGTCCCGGACGGCCCGCCGGTCGGGGGTGAACGCCGTGTCCGGGTAGGTCACGTCGGTCAACACGAGCGGCGCCGGCGGTGCGGGCCCGAACCCACGGGGCCCCGAGAGCGGGTCCTCGGAGAGCGCCCGCGCGACCAGTTCGGTTTGTTCCTCCGCGACACCTACGCGCCGAACGAGTTCGGCGAGCCGGCGGACCATCCCCCGGGCGAACCCGCCCGCGGAAAATCGGAGCGCGAAGCCGCCCGGCGCCGTCGAGACGGCGGTTTCGAGCGTCCGCTCCGTGCCTTCGGTGTCGGTCGTGAAGTTATGGAAGTCGTGGGTCCCGGCGAGCCGGTCCATCGCCCGCACCACCCGTTTCCGCTCCGCGGCGGGCGCGTGGAGGTGGTAGAGGTACGTTCTCGAGAGCGCGTCGTGGGTCGGGTGGAAATCGGGGAGGACATCGGCGCGGGCCCACGCGAACACGTCGTCGGGCAGTTCGCCGTTGAGCGCGCGGGGGGAGAGCCAGTCGGGGCCCTCGAAGGCGACAGTCTGCGCGAGCGCCGAGACGCCGGCGTCGGTGCGCCCCGCGGCGGCGTAGCCTTCGGGCTGGATGCCGTGTGCGTCGAGCGCCTTCAGAATCCGGTCCGAGACGGTTTGCTCGTGGGGCTGGCGCTGAAATCCCCGGTAGTTCGTCCCGTCGTAGGCGACCCGGTACGCGAACACTATCGCAGGCCGACAACGCGGGTCTGCGTGTGCTCGGGAAACACCTCGCCGACGGCCTCCTCGCCACCCGCTTCCCGGAGGAGCGCGCGCAGCTCCGTCTCGTAATCGCCCTTGCCGATAGTTTCGCTCGGGCCGGATTCGACTTCGAGGCGCGCGTCCGCGAGCCGGTCGACCGCGCCGCGGCCGAACCCCGAGAGGGGTGCAATATAATCGACGCCGTGTCTGTCTTCCAAGCTCTGTGCCTGCGCCCGCGACACCGAGGGGACGCGGTCGTCCCGGCGGGTGCCGTCGGCGATGGCGGCCACCTCGCGCTCGGCGACCGTTTCGAGGGCGTGTTCGTGGACGCGCTGGATGCCGTTGCGCGGGAAACCGTCCTCGCGCATCGTTTCGACCGCCTCCGTCGCGACCTCGGAGTCGAGTTCGACCTCCTCGAAGGGGAGTCCCAGCGTTTCGGCGGTCGCCTCGGCGTGGGTCCAGTCGTCGGTGACGCCGAAGTGGGTCGTGACGAGTGTCACGTCGTAGAACTCCGAGAGCAACAGCGCCGCCAGCGAGGAGTCCTTCCCGCCGCTGAAGAGGAGGGCTAAGTCCATCACCCTACCGGCGGGTGACGTTGTAGCTCTGCGAGTCGGGCTTGAGTTCCTGGAGCAGCTCCTTCATCTGGTCCTCGTCGATTTTCCCCTGCACGCGCCCGGACTGGGCGAGGCGGAGAATCTGCTGTTCGGCCTGCTCGCCGAACTGGGGTTTGGACATCTTCACGGAGTTGAGCCGCTGGCGCGCCCCGTCGGTCAGATGCTTGCGCAGGGCGGCCTTCTTCTGGGCGTCCTGCTGGGCGCGGGCCTGCTCGGCGGCCTCCCCTCCCTCTTCGGACTGCTGTTCTTTGAGCTCTTCCATGCGCTTTTCGCGCAGTTCCTCGATACGCTCGTCGTCGGGGTTGCCACTCATACGCACACAAAGCGGGCCGCGAGCAAAAACGATTACGCTCGCACGGGGCAGGCGGGTCCGGGCGCGACTGTCGCAGGCGCCCGACCGTTATCCGAGCACGGCTGACGCGCGCCTGCTCGACTGCTTTCTCAGACGTAGCGCTCGAGTTCGGGGCGGTCCAGCTCCTCGATTACGTCGCCCGCCGTCGAGTCGAGCAGGGAGCGGCCGTCTGCCGAGACGATGCGGCCGGCGGCGCCCTGCTGTTCGACGAGGTCCTCCTCTTCCAGCTGCTGGAGAATCGTCCGGATGATTTTCTTCGAGCCGTCGGACTTGCGGTCGGGGGCGACGCGGTAGCGCGTCGAGCCGCTCGTCGTGCCACCGTACTCGGTGGAAAGGCGCTCGACACCGACCGGGCCGTCGATAGCGACCTTGCGCAGGACGCTGGCCGCGCGGCGCGCCCAGAAGTCCTCCTGTTCGGGGGGAAGCTCTCGGTTCACGCCGGTCTTGGCGAACTGTGCCCACTCGGGCTCCGCGACGGCGTCGCGTTCCGCGAGGTCCTCGGCGACCGCCTCGATGAGTTCCTCGGCGGGCGCGTCGTAGAGGGTTGCCATGCCTGAGAAATCAGGTTCGCGGCGTTTAAAGCCATCGTATCCACCCGAGCTACCGCTTTGGGGAGTGGCCTCGGAACAGGGCGACCGAGAGACCGCCGATGACCGTGGGCAGCCAGTAGGTCGCCCCGCGGTAGACGAGCGCGGCGGTCGCCGCCGCGGCCGCCGAGACGCCCGTAATCGGCACGAGGAGGAGGACGAGCGCGAACTCCACCCCGCCCAGCCCCCCGGGGAGCGGCGCGGCGCCCGCGAGGGCGCCCACCGGAACGGCTATCATCACGACCCACGGCGCGACGCCGTGGCCAAGCGCGTGCAGCGTCGCCCAGAGCGAGCCCATCATACACAGCCAGCCGAGCGCCGAGAAACCGAGGGCGAGGAGGAGCGTCGAGCGGTCCTCGCCGACCCGCTCGATGTTCGTCACGAACGTGCGTAGCCGACGCTGCAGCGCCTCCCGGCCTGGCGGCGACACGCGCGGGACCACGCGTCCGACGGCCCCCAGCGCCGTGCCGAGCGCCGCGGCGAAGCGCGGGACCAGACGCGAGCGCGAGCGCCAGAGGACGTACCCGCCGAGGGGGACCACGACGGCGAGGCCGGTGATGAGACCGATGACGCTCACGAGCCGGTCCTGCAGGGTGAACGAGAGGGCGTAGTAGGCCAACCCGACGAGCGCCAGCACGATCGAGGGGACGAAGTTTAGCGCGTCCACGCTGGCGATGGCGGCGAAGCCGGTCTCGTACTCGGAGTTTGTCGAGCGGGAGATGAACAGCGCGCTGAGGGGCTCGCCGCCCGCCTGCCCGAACGGCGTAACGTTGTTCGCAAACGCCGCCGACGCGTACAGCGCGACAGCCCGCGTGTGTGAAACGGGAATGTCGAGCGCGCCCAGCACGGTGCGGAGCGACTGCCCCCACGCGACGAGCCAGCAGAGCGCGGGCGCCGCGATAACGAGCAACGCCGACCGGTCAAGCGCGCTCGCCGCCGTCACGAGGTCCTCCACCCCGATAAACCAGACGAGCACGGCGAGAACGAGCGCAGCGGCGGCGAATCCGAGCGCCGCCCCGCGGAGGTCGACGTCCATGGCCGGTCGGGACGGACGGCCCGGCCCTAAAAGCACCGGCCCGGCCCCCATCGACGGAGGGCTCCGGCGGACCACCCCGCTTTTGCCGACGGGGGGCGAGACGCGGGTATGGACGAACGGGCGGCGCTCGCGCGTATTTCGGGGTCCCTCCCGGCCGCGGGCGACGACGCGGCCGTCGTGGACGGCACCGTAATCACGACCGACATGCTCCACGAAACGACGGACTTCCCCGAGGGCGTGACCCGCTACACCGCCGGCTGGCGCGCTGTCGGGGCCTCGCTCTCCGACGTGGCCGCGATGGGCGCCGACGCGACGGCCGCGGTCGCGGTGTACGCCGTCCCCGCCTTCGACCCCGACGAGCTCGACGCCTTCCTCGGGGGCGCGGGCGACGTCTGCGAAACCGTCGATGCGGAGTACGTCGGCGGCGACCTGGACACCCACGAGGAGTTCACCGTCGCGACGACCGCGCTCGGTGAGACGGACCGCCCAGTCCGGCGCTCCGGGGCGAGCCCCGGGGAGAAGCTCTGCGTGACCGGCACGCTCGGGCGGAGCGCGGCGGCGCTGCGCTTCTTCGAGCGGGGCCGAACGGAGGAAGCGAACGAACTGTTCCGCTTCGAGCCCCGCGTGCGTGCGGGGAACGCGCTCGCGGAGCACGCCACGGCGATGATGGACTCCAGCGACGGGCTCGCGCGCTCGCTTCACCAGTTGGCGGAGGCCTCGGGGTGTGGCTTCGCCGTCGAGGAATCGGCGGTCCCCATCGACGAAGCGGTCGGGAAGACCACCGACACACCCGAGGAGCGCCGCGAGGCGGGGCTCTTCTTCGGCGAGGATTTCGAGTTGGTGTGTACGGTCCCCGAGGGGGAGATTGCCCCCGCGGCGTCCGCGTGCCCGACGGACCTAACGGTCGTCGGTGACGTGACCGAATCCGGGATTCGGATGGACGGCGAACCCCTCCCCGATAGGGGGTACACCCACGAGTAGTCAGCCGACCGTCAGGGTGAACGACCAGCCGACTTCCTCCCCCTCAATCTGCCACGACCCGCTCGCGGGGTGGTCGCCGGCCGGCGGACAGCCCTCGCTCCCGAAGACGGCGTACGTTTCGCTCACCGACGCGCCCGCGTCGAGCGTGCGGAGGACGAGCAGGTCCTCCCTCGCGACCGTATCGACCTGCCAGCAGCCGTCGGTCGGTTCGGCGGGGAACGCCTTCGCGTCACCTTCCCCACCGGCGTGGTAGATGACCGCACCATCCACGTCGGTCGGGGGGAAGTACACCCCGTCCGTCCAGTACGCGGAGAGCCCCGGCGAGCCGGTGAACCCGACTTCGACGGCTTCCTCGGAGACGTTCGTCAGCGTCGCACGGAACCGGGCGGGGCGCTCCGCCGTAGCCTGCCCCACCGTCTCGACCGAGAAGAAGAACGCATCGCTCTCGACCGTGGCGTCCGAGACGGAGAGTGACGAAAATTCCTTCCCGGACGTCGCCGGTCCGGGTTCCCAGCGGGGGGCTTCGGTCGTCTGTGGCGGTGTTTCGGTGGTCGTTGGGGCGCTGCTCGTCGGCGTATCCGTGTCGTTCGCGCCGCCGGACCAGTTCCCGTCGCCCGACGGCGTCGAGGCACATCCGGCGAGCGCGACAGCGAGGCCCGCGAGGAGGCGTCTGCGTCGCATATCGTCACCGAATCATCTCCGCATAAATGTCTTCTCCCCTAGACGATGACTTGGAGGGGGACGGGCGTGAAACAGAGCAGACCGACGGCAAGCGTGGCGACCCCCACGATTTTCCGTCGGGAGTCGAGCGGGTCGTCCAAAATGGGGTCGGCCGCGCCGAAGTAGGCGAACACGGAGGTGAGGAGCCCCCAGAACACCCAGATGCCGGCGCCGGAGGGCACGTCAGCGACGAAGTGGAGGTAGCCGCCCAGCCCGAAGAGGACGACGGGTACGGCAGCGGCGATAGTCTCCTGTCGGGGCCCGACGATGGCGCGGACGATGTGCCCGCCGTCGAGTTGCCCCACGGGAATCAGGTTGAGCAGGGTGAGGAACATCCCCAGCCAGCCGCCGATGACGACCGGGTTGATGGCCTGTGCACCTTCGTAGGTCAGCGGTTCGCCCAGCACCCACGCGATACCCCGGAGCAGGGGCGGCCAGCCGAGGCTGATGCTGATAGCGCTCTCGGATTCGAGGACGCGCTGGGGAATCGTGACGGGGTCCATCGAGAGCCCGACGGCCGTCACGATGACCGTCGCGACCAGTCCCGCAATCGGGCCGGCCACCCCGATGTCGAAGAGAGCCTTCCGGTCGGGCATCCGGTTCTTGATGCGGATGACCGCGCCCATCGTCCCGATGAACGTCGGTGCGGGGATGAAGTAGGGGAGGGAAGCGTCCACATCGTGGTATCTGCTGGCGAAGTAGTGGCCGAACTCGTGGCAGCCCAACACGAACAGCACCGCCGCCGAGAAGGGCACGCCGGCGAGGAGGTCCGCGGGCTCGTTCAGGGGTTGATAGTACCAGGCGGTGCCGAAGTAGAGGGTGGAGGCGAGCGTACCGAGGAAGAGGCTGAGGTTCGCCCACGGGAACGGGTCCGCCGTCTCGGGCTCCGCGACGAGGACCAGCTCGCCGGGGCGTTCCTCGAAGGAGACCTCGTAGTCCGCCTCCCCGAAGGCCGACTCGACGGCCTCGATTACCTCGGAACGGGGCGCAAGGGGATTCCCGAAGTAGAAGACCCGCTCGTCGCCCTCGCGGACCTCGTAGGTCCGGAAGACGTCGCGGAACGTCTCCGGGTCGGGGGCCTCGGGTCGCTGTGCCATTATGTTCCGTAACGGATGCTCGAATAAATGCCCCGCGCCTACGGAAGAGCGGGTGGGAGGAAGCGGGGAGCAGGGCGGCGAAGAGGGGAGAGCCGAATCAGGCAGTCGTCACACGCCAGGTGGTCGCGCTCGTGTACGACCACTTCTCGACCTCGATGGAGGCCGCGGAGTCACGCAGTTGCACCATCAGCGCGCCGATTTCCTTGGGCGAGAGGCCGACCTCGTCGGCGATGAACTTGCTCTTGAAGTACACCTCGCCGTCCGCGGCCTTCTCGCGCAGGTACTGTTCCAGACGACCGGCCTTGCTGTCGTCGTCGCGATTCGATTCGGCACCGGAGGGCGTTGTGGCGCTCATCTGTGACACCTCACTCGGTCCATGGGGTGACACCCCCATATAAAGCCGAGAACGTTGGACCTGTTTCGCGCCGTTTCGGCCGAATCGGGGGGTGAAACGAGGTGAAAAAACGTTTCACAAACGTTCGAGAGGCACCGAGATATTTTATAGGCGTTTCTAAGCCCGTGAATTCGTTTTGAGAGAGAAATCCGGAGAAGCGCGCCGAGACCCGCGTTCGGACCCGTTCCGGTGGGGGCCAGCGGCGAGCGCGCGCCCCGCGCGTTGACAACCCTTAAGCCCGGCGTGCCGGTACTCGGGGGCGATGCGAGTCGTGATTTCCGTCGGCGGCAGCGTCCTCGCGCCGGAGCTGGAACCCGCGCGCGTCGAAGCGTACGCCGCGGCGGTGTCGGAGCTGGTCGCGGCGGGATGTGAGGTCGGAACCGTCGTCGGCGGGGGGACCGCCGCGCGGGACTACATCGGCGCCGCACGGGAACTGGGCGCCAACGAAATCGAGCTCGACGAGCTGGGTATCGGCGTCACCCGCCTGAACGCCCGCCTGCTCATCGCCGCGCTCGACGAGGCGGCGCCCAGCCCCGCGGAGTCCTACGAGGCCGCCGGTGAGGCGATGCGGCGGGGCGACGTGGCCGTGATGGGCGGCGTCGTCGCCGGCCAGACCACCGACGCCGTGAGCGCCGCGCTCGCGGAGTACGTCGACGCCGACCTGCTGGTGTACGCGACCAGCGTGCCCGGAGTGTACGACGCCGACCCGAACGAGGACGGCGACGCCACCCGCTACGACGAACTGAGCGCCGACGAGCTCGTCGACGTCATCTCGGACATCGAGATGCGGGCGGGGAGCTCCGCGCCGGTGGACCTGCTCGCGGCGAAGCTGATGCAGCGCGCCGGCATGGAGGCGCTGGTCATCGACGGCACGAACCCCGAGGACGTGGTCGCTGCGGTGCTCGAAGGTGAGTACGACGGCACCAAAATCAACTGAGGCGGCGGCGACCCCGAACGGTTTTCCGCCTGCCTTCCCTCGGTCCCGATAATGAGCACGTTGACGTGGGTGCTCACCGGCTTGCTGGCCTTCTGGTTCGCGCTCTACGCCCTCCGGGCGCGCGGCCTG
>JBEQBK010000046.1:0-16590 GCA_041639855.1 Halobacteriaceae archaeon
GTTCCCGCCGAGCGCGACGTTCGTGCGCCAGTCCTCGTCGGGCGCGTAGCGGTACATCGCGCCCACGACCTGCCCACCGACGACGTACACCCGGAGGTCGCGGTTACGCGCCTCGGGGTCCTGGTCGATGAGCGACTGGAGGAAGGCGAAGCGGTTCCCGACCTGCGGGTTCACCTGCTCCTCGGTGCCGACCTTCCATGTGCCGCCGCCGTGGGTGCCGATGGCGGTTTTGTACACCGCTTCCTCGCCGAAGCGCTCCCGAGCGCTGTTCAGGTTGTCCGCGTCCAGCGCGAGCAGCGCATCGGGAACCCGGATGCCCCGCTCGGCGAGCGCCGTCGCGGTCGAGAACTTGTGGAACGCGTTCAACACGTCCGCCGGCGGGTTGAGAATCGGGGCCAGCGGCTCGTAGGTGTTCGCCAGCCCGAGCAGTTCACAGGGTTGTTCGGAGCTCGAAAGCAGGAGCCGGTTGGCGACGACGTCCACGTCGGGGTCGGCGACGACCTCGCCGTTCTCGATTGCCACCTGGACGTTCTCGCGGCGGAGCCACACGGGCTCGTGGCCCAGCGCGTCGACCGCGTTCAGAATCGCCTTCGTCTCCTTGCTGTTGTGCAGACTCAGTACCCCAACAGTCTCTCCCATACGATACCGTGTGTGTTCGCCGCTAAAGGTGTGGCGTCACGGTTCCGCTCCGTGTGTGTCTCACACACCCCCGGAAGCAACGCCGTCGTACTTGTTCTCATCGGTGGATACCGTGGGATATATAGAGACCCTCATTCGTAGGGCGAACACGATGCTCGTTGCCGTTCTCTTAGCTATCGGCGTCCTCGTCGGCGTCGTTCTCCTCGCGTATTTCCTCCTCGGCGGAATCGCGTACCTGTCCTACACACCACATACGGCCGATGAGCCGGCGGAAGACGTTCGTCTCGTCATCCCGACCGTCGGTTCCGAGAGCGTCCGGGACTCGCTGATGGACTGTCTCGAGCACCACCGCGAACAGTTCCCCGAGTACGAGCGGTACATCCTCACCGACGAAGGGGCGGACCTCGAAGCCGAACTCCGCGAGTACGAGGGCTACGAGACGGTCGTCGTTCCCGACGCTTTCGACTGTGAGGCTGTCGCCAAGGGGCGGGCCATCCAGTACTTCATCGAGACGGTCGTCGCGGACGACCCCGAGTTCTGGTACGGGTTCATCGACGACGACAACCTCGTGCAGGACCGCCAGTTCCTCTACGAGATACCCTACTACGAGGAGCGGGGGTACGGCGCGATGAACGCGGTCCTCTCGCCGCGCCGCGGGAACTCGGTGGTCACCTACGTGATGGACCACGTCCGTCTCCTCGACGACCTGACGGTGTTCCGCGCGTTCACGGGGATGCTCGGTCGCCCCTACGTCGGCTTCCACGGCGAACTCCTCACCGCGCGCGGCGACGTGCTGGAGGAGGTCGGTTTCGACCGCCACTCCATCGTCGAGGACTTCGCCTTTGCCGCCGCGCTCATCCGCGCGGACGTCCGGACGTGGCAGTCGGGCACCCATGTGAGCATCCTCAGTCCCCACACCCTCAGGGACCTGTTCAAGCAGCGCTCGCGCTGGTTCGTCGGGACCTGGAACCTGCTCTGGGAGGCCTCGCCGGCGACCCGCGTCATCTCGGGCGTCCGGATGGCGTCCTGGATATTCGCCGTCCTCGCCGGCCCGGTGAGCGCTTTCCTCTGGCACGTCTCCGGAGGGGTTGCCATCCCGGCCGTGCTGGAGGTCGCGCCCCCCCTCGCGGGCGTCGTCTACGGCGCCGCGTACTTCTACGGCGTCCTCTCGCTGGGCGATATCCGCTGGCTCGCGCTGGTCTTCCTCATCCCCCTGTTCGCGCTCTTCGAGGCTTCCACGCCCATCTACGCCGTGTTGTTCTCCGACCGGGACTTCACGGTCATCGAGAAATAGCCCGGCCGCGCGACACGACCCGCCTCGTCTGCGGCACGACGCTCTTTTCACCCTGCCACCCACCGTACGCGTATGTCAACTGCCGACGGCACCCCCGAACCGTTCACCTTCGACGGCGGTCGGGTCGACCCCGGGGAGGTCGGCGATTACAGGTATCGAATCAGCGAGACGTATCTCGGGGACCCCGTCCGCATCCCAGTCACAATCGTCAACGGCGCGCATGCGGGGCCGACGCTGTTCCTCTCGGCGGCGAGCCACGGCGACGAGCTCAACGGTATCGAGGTCGTCCGCGAGGTCGCGAGCACGGCCGACCCCCAGAACCTCGCGGGCACGCTGGTCTGTCTCCCCGTCCTGAACGTTCCGGGCTTTCTCTTCCAGCAGCGCTATCTCCCCATCTACGACCGGGACCTGAACCGCTCGTTCCCGGGGGACTCGGAGAGCACGAGCGCCAAGCGGATGGCCAAACGCATCTTCCGGAACTTCATCGAGCCCTGCGACATCGGGGTGGACTTCCACACCTCCACGCGCGGGCGGACGAACACCCACCACGTCCGGGCCGACATGTCCAACCCCGAGGTCGCCCGGCTCGCGCGGGCGTTCGGCCGGCCGGTTATCATCGACAGCGAGGGCGCGAGCGGGATGCTCCGCACCGAGGCCGCCGAGGCGGGCGCACCCACCATAACCGTGGAGATGGGCGAGGCCCACCGCTTCCAGCGCGACCTCATCGACGAGGCGGTCGCCGGCGTCGGCAACGTCCTCGCGGAGTACGGTCTGGGTGAGGCGGAGCGCGTCGAGTGGCCCGGCTGGCGAACGGTCATCAGCTCCGACGAGAAGACGTGGCTCCGGGCGGACGCGGGCGGCCTCGTCGAGATGCACCGCGGCACGGGCGAACTCGTCACCGAGGGCGCCACCATCTGCACCATCTCGAACCCGTTCAAGACCGAACAGGTCACCGTCACGGCGCCCTTCGACGGCCTGCTCGTCGGCGCGCTGGAGAACCCGGTCGTCTACCCGGGCAACCCGCTCTGTCACCTGGTAGAACTCGACGCCGACACCCGCGCCGCCTACCGCGCCCGCCACGCCCGCCCCGAATAAAGGCGAAGGTCGGAAGGCAACTACTATGTGAGCAGCGCCCAAGGTTCGACTATGAGTCAGTCGTACGACCGGGGCCTGGTCGAGGACTTCGGCCGTTGGCGGGAGTTCTCGGCGGGGATGTGGGCTTGGATCTTCCACAAGTTCACAGGTTGGGTGTTGGTGGGATACCTGTTCACGCATATCGCGGTGTTGAGCACCGCGATACCTGCCGCGGGCGACGCGGGCGGGGCCGTGGCGGTTGGCGCGACGGGCGACGTGTACACTGAGACCCTCCGAAGTCTGGAAGGCGTCCTCCTTATCCGCTTCCTCGAAGTGGGTCTGTTGGCGGTCGCCACGTTCCACATCCTCAACGGGGTTCGCCTGCTGATGGTGGACCTCGGGCTCGGACTGGAGGCACAGGACAAGAGCTTCTACCTTTCGATGGTGCTGACGGGCGCCATCACGGTCGCAAGCGTACCTACCTTCCTGGGGAGCATGCTATGAGCACGACACGTTCGTCCTTCGACGCCGGCTCGGTTACGTGGTTGCTCCAGCGCCTCACGGCGGCCTTTCTCGTCGTGGTGCTGGCCTTCCACTTCTTCCTGTTGCACTTCGTCCACCACGCGGACGAGATCACGCTCGGGGGCTCCGCCTTCCGAATGCAGCAACTCGGCTACCTCGCGACGATGTGCGCGTTCCTCTACACCGCGACGTTCCACGGCGTCAACGGCGTCTACAACGCCCTCACGAACCAGGGCATCACAGGCACTCAGAAGTCCGTCGTGAAGGGCGTCCTCGTCGTGGCCGGAATCGCGCTGGCGGTGCAGGGCACGCGACTCGCGCTGGCGCTGACCCAGATTCAGGTGACACCATGAGCACGCAGACACCCGACACGACCGATACCGAATCGGACACGGACGCGGAGGCCGAACAGGAAAGCTTCTCGCCCGGCGAGCGCCGCCGGCAGGTCCGCGACGAGGCCCGACGGGAGCGCGAGGAGGCCGAGGCGGAAGCCGAGGCCGAGCCCGACGAGGACGCGGTCCACCTGAAGGTGTTCCGCTACGACCCCGAAATCGAGGGGAAACAGGAACCTCGCTTCGACGACTTCTTCGTACCCCGTGAGGCGGGAATGACGGTGCTGGACGCGTTGATGACGGCTCGCGACCAGTTCGACTCCTCTCTGACCTTCCGGCACTCCTGTCGGCAGGCGGTCTGTGGCTCGGACGCGCTGTTCGTCAACGGCTCGCAACGACTGGGCTGCCAGACCCAGATTCAGGACCTGGAGCACGAGCCGGTCCGCATCGAGCCGCTGCCCCACCAGGACGTCATCAAGGACCTCGTGGTGGACATGCAGCACTTCTACGAGCAGATGGAGACGGTCGAGCCGTACTTCGACGCGGACGAGACGCCCGAGGACGAACTGAAGGAGCAGTTCCAGACCCCCGAGAACCGCGAGCACATCAAGATGTCTACGCGGTGTATCTGGTGTGGCGCCTGTATGTCCTCGTGTAACATCGCCGCGGGCGACAACAAGTACCTCGGTCCGGCGGCCATCAACAAGGCCTACCGCTTCTACATGGACGACCGGGAGGGCGAGCAAAAGCAGGAGGAGCGCATGGAGGTCATCGCCGAGAACCACGGCGTCTGGCGCTGCCAGACCCAGTTCTCCTGTACGAACGTCTGCCCGAAGGACATCCCCCTCACCGAGCACATCCAGGAGCTGAAACGCGAAGCAGTCAAGGACAACCTCAAATTCTGGTAATTTAACATGCACGAACACGACATCATCGTCGTCGGCGCCGGCGGCGCCGGCCTCCGCGCGGCCATCGCGGCCCACGAGGCGGGCGCCGATGTGGCTATGGTAACGAAGCTTCACCCCGTCCGCTCGCACACGGGCGCGGCGGAGGGCGGCATCAACGCGGCCATCCGGGACGCGGACTCCTGGGAGGACCACGCCTACGACACGATGAAGGGCGCGGACTATCTGGCCGACGCTCCCGCGGCGGAGACGCTGTGTCAGGACTCCCCCGCGGACACCATCCAACTCGAACACTGGGGAATGCCGTTCTCCCGGGACGACGACGGCCGCGTCTCACAGCGGCCGTTTGGAGGGCTTTCCTTCCCGCGTACCACCTACGCGGGGGCCGAGACCGGCCACCACCTGCTCCACACGATGTACGAGCAGGTCGTCAAACGAGGCATCACGGTCCACGACGAGTGGTACGTGACAAACGTCGCGGTCACCGACGAGGACGACCCCTCCGAGCGGTCGTGTCACGGCGTCACCGCCTACGACATTCGCACGGGCGAGGTCGAGGGCTTCGTCGCGAACCAGGGCGTCATCCTCGCGACGGGCGGCAACGGACAGGTGTTCGACCACACCACCAACGCCGTGGCGAACACCGGCGACGGCGTCGCGATGGCCTACCGTGCGGGTGTGCCGATGGAGGACATGGAGTTCATCCAGTTCCACCCAACCACCCTCCCGAGCACGGGGGTGCTCATCTCCGAGGGCGTCCGCGGCGAAGGGGGTATCCTCTACAACGCCGACGGCGAGCGCCTGATGTTCGAGTACGGCTACGCCACCAACGACGGCGAACTCGCCTCCCGGGACGTGGTCGCGCGCGCCGAGCTCACGGAAGTGAACGAGGGGCGCGGCTTCGAGGACGAGTACGTCATGCTCGACATGCGCCACCTCGGCGAGGAGCGCATCATGGACCGCCTGGAGAACATCCTCCACCTCGCGGAGGACTTCGAGGGCGTCGACGGGCTTGAAGAACCGATGCCCGTCAAGCCCGGTCAGCACTACGCGATGGGCGGCATCGAGACCAACGAGCACGGCGAGACGTGCATCTCGGGCCTCTACGCCGCCGGCGAGTGTGCGTGTGTGTCGGTCCACGGCGGGAACAGGCTGGGCGGGAACGCGCTCCCCGAGCTCATCGTCTTCGGCAAGCGCGCCGGCTACCACGCCGCCGGCCGCGACCTCGGCGAGGCCCGAATCAAGACGGGCCGCGGCGCCGACGCCGAAGCGAGCGACTTCGTCTCGCCCGTCGAACTCGGCGACCCCGGCAACCCCGAGACCGCGGCGGACGGCGGCGTCGCCGCCTCCGACCCCACTTCGGTCGTTGAGGGCGCGCTCGATGCCGAGCGCGAGCGCATCGAGACGCTCCTCGAAAAGGAGGAGGGCGTCAACCACGCGGAGGTCCGCTCCGAGGTCCAACAGACGATGACGGACAACGTGAACGTCTTCCGGGAGGAGGAAGGCCTGAAGCAGGCCCTACGCGACATCCGCGAGGCCCGGGAGCGCTACCAGGACGTCTCGGTCTCCGACAAGTCCCGGACGTACAACACGGACCTCATCCACACCATCGAAACAAGAAACGTCCTCGACATCGCCGAGGCGCTGGCGATGGGTGCGCTCGCCCGCGACGAGTTCCGCGGCGCTCACTGGCGCGCGGAACACCAAGAGCGCAAGGACGACGAGTGGCTCAAGCACACGATGGTCTCCTGGAACGACGGGGACCCCGAACTCTGGTACCGACCGGTCATCCTCGAAGGCGAGGCCGGTCGCTACGAGCCGAAGACGCGCTCGTACTGAAGCCGGTCTTTTCACGGGAGGAGCGCCGCCGCGTCGAAACCGGCGCCGAGCGCGTTCACGATACGATACCCCAGAAAGACACCGACGATACCCATCATTCCCGCGACCGTCGGCGGCGCGGGCACCGGGACCTGGAGGTACGCGAACAGGGAACCAGTCACCGTCCCGGCGACGAACGCGAGGAGAACCGTGGTCGTATCCATCGCCTTCGGACTCGGCGCGGCCGGCCGAAAAAACGTTCGGGCGCTACGCGGCGTACTCCTTGCGGTAGCCGCGGAACTCCGTTCGGTGGGCCTCCTCGTCGGCGAGGATGGTGACCGCGAGGTCCTCCGTGACGGGGTCGCCGGCTTCCTCGGCGGCGTCGATGAGCGCCCGATACGTCTCGATGGCGTCGTTCTCGGCGTCGAGGACGCCCTCGATGACCGAGACGACGTCGGTCGTGTCCTCGGGCGGCTGGAGGCTCTCTTGGCGCGCGGTGAACTCCGAACTCCCGGGGACGCTTTCGTCGAGTTGCTTGAGCCGGTTGCCCAGCTGTTCGGCGTGGGTGAGCTCCTCCTGGATGTCGGTCTGGAGGGACTCCTTGATTTCCTCCGCGCGGACGCCGTCGAGCGTGATGGAGTTCGAGAGGTAGTTCATGACCGTCTCGATTTCGTCCTCGTAGGCCTTGCGCAGCAGGCGGATTACCTCGTCGTTTGCCATACCCGAGGGTTCGACGGGCAGCCACTTAGAAGGGGCGGGCGTTGGCGGGTTTCCTGGGGACCTACTCGCGCAGTTCGGCCATATGCTCGCGGCGGCGGGCCAACAGCGCCGGTTTGCCGATGTCGTGGCGGATACGGAACCCGTCGCCGACACCTGCCAAGGCTTCCTCCGCGCGGGCTTCGGCGTCGGCGATGGTGTCGCCGAGCCCGACCACGGCGAAGGACCGCGAAGTCGTCGTGAAGACGCCGTCCTCGCGGGCGTCAACGGAGGCGTAGTAGAGCACCGCGTCCTCGCCGACGGTGTCCTCGGAGACCGTCACTTCGGCGCCGGCCTTCGGCTCCGTGGGGTAGCCCTCCGGCACGGCGTACTTACAGACCGTCGCCGTCTCGGAGAAAGAGAGCGCGGGCAGGCGCTCGCCGTCGCGGGCCGCGGTGAGCACGTCCAAAAAGTCGGTCTCCATCACGGGCAGGGTGTTCATCGCCTCGGGGTCGCCGAAGCGGGCGTTGAACTCCACCACTTTGGGCCCCTCGGCGGTGAGCATGAACTGGCCGTAGAGGACGCCCTTGTAGTCGGGCATCGCCTCGACGACGCTCTCGATGATGCGGCCCGCATCGTAGTAGTCCTGGGGTGTCATGAAAGGCAGGAGGGGACCGGCGTCGGAGTAAGAGCCCATCCCTCCGGTGTTGGGCCCCTCGTCCCCTTCGTAGGCGCGCTTGTGGTCCTGCACGGCGGGCGTGAGTCGGAACTCGCCGTTCGCCACGAGCGCCTGGACGGTGAACTCCTCGCCCACGAGGCGTTCCTCGACGACCCACTCCTCGTGGTCCGCGTCCTCGACGTAGGCGGCGGCCTCCTCGTGGCTCACCTGGTCGCCGGTCACGCGCACGCCCTTCCCGCCGGTGAGGCCGACGGGTTTGACGGCCACGTCGAAGTCGATGGATTCGATGTACCCGACCGCGGCGTCGGCCGAATCGAACGTCTCGTACTCGGGACAGCCGGGAATCCCCTCGCGCTCCATGAACTCCCGCTGGAAGGCCTTGTCCGTCTCGATGCGCGCTTCCTCCTGTTTGGGCCCGAAGGCGTAGACGCCCGCGTCGTCGAGGGCGTCCGCGACGCCCGCTTCGAGGGGGGTCTCCGGGCCGATAACTGCCAGCCCGGCACCCACCGACTCGGCGTAGTTGACGACGGCCTCGGGGTCAGTCGTGTCGAGGGTCTCGACGCCCGCCGCCAGCGAGCCGATGCCGGGGTTTCGGTTGCCCGCACAGGCGTACAGCTCACAGTCCTCCGCCAGCGCCCGGGCCACGGCGTGTTCGCGCCCGCCGCCGCCGACCAACAGGACGGTCTCGGTCATACGCGGGAGAAGAAAGCACGGGCGTGTAAAGGCTTTCTTTGCGAGCGAACGATGTGTACACGTTACTGCATAACACCTAGCGCCGAGCGCAGCGGCGCGCGCTCCACGAGGGCGAACCCGGCGGCGATGAGCAGGAAGCCCGCCGCGGTCGTCGGCGCCGGCGTCTCGCCCAGCACGGCCCACGCCGCGAACGTCGTCACGACGGGAATCGCGTAGGAGATGAGGTTCGCGCGTACCGCGCCGGCCCGTCGGATGAGCGCGAAGTAGACCGGGAAGGCCGCGCCCGTAGCGAAGACGCCGACGTACAGCACGGCCAGCACGGTCCCAGCCGGAACCGTCCCCACGCTCTCCCCGAGTGCGAAGCTCAGGGCGTGCAACGCGGCCGCGCCCCCGACCATCCCCCACGCCGTGACAGGCAGCGAACCTAACTCCGGGTCCGCACGCCGGAGGAGGACGCTCCCGAGCGCGACGCTCGCGGCCGCGCCGCCGACGAGGAGTTGGCCCGTTCCCGCGGTGAGCGCCGCGGGCGAGGGGTTCACGACGACGACCACGCCCGCGAGTCCGACGAGGACGCCGAGCGCACCCGGGAGGTCCAGTCGCTCGTCGGGCAGGAGGGCCGCCGCGAAGACGGGCGCCAGCACGGGGAGCAGGCCGTAGGTGACGGCCGCCGCGCCCGCCGTCGTCCCCTTCTGGCCGACGAAGAGCAGCGCGCCGTTGAGCGCGAACATGAAGACGGTCGCGACGGCGACGGCGGCCCAGTCCCGCCGCGAGGCGGGCTTCCACGCCGCGCGCCGCCGGCGCGCGAGGGTGAGCGGGACGAGCGCCGCCGCGGCCACGTCGAAGCGGAGGGCGGCGAACAACACGGGAGGAAGGTCCGCGAGTCCAACCTCGATGCCGACGAAGCCCGTCCCGAAGAGAACCGTCGCTGCGATGAAAAGCGATAGCGTCCGCGGGCCGGTGGCGGGGGCCGCTTCGCGGGTCGGGCGCCAGCGCATGCCCCGGCTTCCCGGCGGCGCCCGATGTGCGTGTCGGATTCCGGCGAGGGCCGGGTTTAGGTGTGCGGGCTGAGTACACGAGATATGACCACGCCGACGGACCGCAACCGCCTGGACGGCGAAGCGAGTGCCTACCTCGCCGCCCACGCGGACAACCCGGTCAACTGGCAGCCCTACGACGAGCAGGCGCGCGAGGCGGCACGGGAACACGACGTCCCCCTGTTCCTCTCGGTGGGATATTCCGCCTGTCACTGGTGTCATGTGATGGCGGAGGAGTCCTTCGAAAACGAGGACATCGCGGCGAAACTCAACGAGGGCTTCGTACCGGTCAAGGTCGACCGGGAGGAGCGCCCGGACCTCGACCGGCTCTACCAGGCGGTCTGCCAACTCGTCACCGGGCAGGGCGGCTGGCCGCTCTCGGTGTTCTGCACGCCCGACGGCCGGCCCTTCTACGTCGGGACGTACTTCCCGCCGGCGTCGCGCCGGAACCAGCCCGGCTTCCCCCACGTCCTTGAGGACGTGCTCGCCTCGTGGGAGAACGACCGCGAAGCCGTCGAGGAGCGCGCCGACGAGTGGCTGGCCGCCGCGAAGGGGGAGCTGGAGGACGTTCCCGAGGAGGGGGGAGACGTGAGCGAAACTGTCCTCCGCGACGCCGCCGAGGCGGCCCTGCAGTCCGCAGACCCCGAACACGGCGGCTTCGGGCGCTCCCCGAAGTTCCCCCAGCCGCGGCGCATCGACGCGCTCCTGCGGGCCGGCGCGCGCGAGGGGAACGACGAGTTTACCGGCTGTGCGACGGGCGCGCTCGACGCGATGGCGGCGGGCGGGTTGCGCGACCACGTCGGTGGGGGGTTTCATCGTTACTGTACCGACCGCGATTGGACGGTGCCCCACTTCGAGAAGATGCTCTACGACAACGCCGAACTTTCCAGGGTCTATCTCGACGCCTACCGCGCCACGGGCCGGGACAGGTACCGGGAAATCGCCCGCGAGACGTTCGAGTTCCTGGCCGACGAGCTCCGGCATCCCGAGGGCGGGTTCTTCAGCACGCTCGACGCCCGCTCGGCGGGGGAGAGCGGCGAACAGGAGGAGGGCGCCTTCTACGTCTGGACGCCGGACGAGTTGGACGCGATTCTGGGCGAGGAGCGCGCGGAGCTCTTCTGTGCCCGCTACGGCGTCACCGAGTCGGGGAACTTCGAGGGGAAAAACGTTCTCACCGTCGTCAAATCCCTCGATGAGGTGGCCGACGAGTTCGGTCTTTCCGAATCGACGGCCGCCGCCCGGCTCTCCGAGGCGAAGACGGCGGTGTACGAGGCCAGAAAGGACCGCCCGCGTCCCGCCCGCGACGAGAAGGTGCTCGCGGGCTGGAACGGCCTCGCCATCGCGGCGCTCGCGGAGGGCGGCCTCGTGCTCGGGGAACGCTACACCGACCTGGCGGTCGAGGCGCTGGGGTTCGTGCGCGAGCATCTCTGGGACGGCGAGCGGCTCGCGCGCAGGTTCGTGGGCGCGACCGGCGAGGAGGACGACGTCAAAGGCGAGGGGTATCTGGAGGACTACGCCTTCCTCGCGCGCGGCGCGCTCGATTGCTATGGGGTTACGGGCGACGTTTCCCACCTCGCCTTCGCGGCCGACCTGGGGCGGGCCATCGTCGAGGCGTTCCACGACGACGGCACCCTCTACTTCACGCCCGACGGTGGCGACCTGCCCGCACGACCCCAGGAGCTCGGCGACCAGTCCACGCCCTCCTCGGCGGGCGTCGCGGCGGACGTCCTCCTCGATTTGGACGCCTTTCTCCCCGAGCGCGCGTTCGGGCGCGTCGCCGAATCGGTGCTCGAAACCCACGCCGGAACGATCGAATCGAGTCCCTTGCAGCACGTCTCGCTCGCGCTCGCGACGGACAAACTCGAACGCGGTCCGCTCGAACTCACCGTCTCGGGCGGGCTCCCCGACGGGTGGCGTTCCGGACTCGCGAACGTCTACGCGCCGGACCTGTTGCTCGCGCCGCGGCCCGCGAGCGACCGGGAACTCGACGCGTGGCTCGACGAACTGACAATCGACGAGGTGCCCGCGGTCTGGGCCGGCCGCGAGGCGGAAACCGTTCCCACCGCGTACGTCTGTCGGCGCGCGTGCTCGCCGCCGCTCACGGAGTTCGAGGAAATAGCCGAGTGGGTAGCCGACTTCAGCTGAATCCTAGTTGACGTAGCCGCCCTCGCGGAGCTGCTCCGCGAGGTACTGTGCGGGCGGCAGGGGTTCCTCCTCGACGAAGCGGGCTATCTCCTCGCCGTCGAGTTCGAGGACAATAGTCGGGATGAGTTCGATGTCGTATTCCTCGACCTTCGGGCCCGTCTTGGAGCCGTCCTCCTCCTTCTCGACGGGGTAGTGACGGACGTCCTCGACGCCCGCGGCGTCGAGCGCGGCGCCGAAGCTCGGGAGCTGGGAGCGGCAGTCGCCACACCAGTCGCCGCCCCATACTCGTACTGTCAGGTCGTCGGAAAGTGCCGCGAACGCGGATACGGTGTCGTCGTACGCCTCGGCGTCGAACGCCGGGTCGGGTTCCATCGTGGCGAGTTCGCTCATACCGGTGCTTGGCGACGCCGCGAGTTAAACACGACGCTCCGGGCGACACAGACCCCGACAGTCGGGGACCGACGCTGTTTAACCCTCACTCCCGTACGTGGTGGCAAATGGACGACTCCATCCTGGACACCATCGGCTCCCCGCTGGTGCGCCTCTCCTCCCCGGAGGGGGTGACGCTGGCGGCCAAACAGGAGCAGTTCAACCCCGGCGGGTCGGCGAAGGACCGGCCGGCGAAGTACATGGTCGAGGCCGCCGAGGAAGCGAGCGACCTGGAGCCCGGCGGCGAAGTCGTGGAGGCGACGAGCGGGAACACCGGTATCGGGCTCGCGGTGGTCTGTGCGGCGAAGGGCTACGAGCTGACCATCGTGATGCCCGCGTCCAAATCCGTCGAGCGCCGGCAGATAATGCGCGCCTACGGCGCCGACATCGAACTCGTCGAGGGGGACATGACCGCGGCGAACGAACGGGCGGACGAACTCGCCGCGGGAAGCGGCGGGTACAGAGTGTCGCAGTTCGAGAACCCCGCCAACCCACAGGCGCACTTCGAGACGACCGGGCCCGAAATCTTAGAGCAGGTCGGCGAGCGGGATATTGACGCCTTCGTTGCCGCCGTCGGTACTGGTGGCACTATCACGGGCACCGGCCACCGCCTGCGCGAGGAATTCCCCGAGATGGAAATCGTCGCCGTCGAGCCCGAGGGGAACGCCGTGCTCTCGACCGGGAAATCAGGCGAAGACGACTTTCAGGGGATGGGACCGGGGTTCGTCTCGGACATTCTCGATACCGAGCTCATCGACGACGTCGAGACCGTCGCGCTGGAACCCGCCGAGGCGGAGTGCCGCCGTCTCGCACGGGAGGAGGGAATTCTGGTGGGGCAGTCCTCGGGCGCGGTCTCGCTGGCCGCCAAGCGGGTCGCGGAGCGCTACGCCGACCCCGATGCCGAGGCGGAACCCCTTGTCGTGACGGCGTTCTGGGACTCCGGCGAGCGCTACCTCTCCGCGGGCACGTTCGACTAGCAGACGGCGCGCTTGTGTCGCCCCGCTATCCTTTGTCCTGTAGTCGTATCTGTACCTCCCCCTCGGGCGCCGCCTCGCGGGGGTAGATATCGGGGTCCACGAGCTTCCCGTCCGCCAGCTCGTAGACTTTCAGCCACTCACCCAGCGTCTCCGTCGACTGGCGCTCGTCGCGGATGGCCTCCGCCACCCCCTTCGAGAGATACTCCTCCGAGTCCACAGACGGTTCGCGGACGAACGCGTCGTCGGTCGCACGGGCGAGATACCAGCCCAGGTCGTTCAGCAAGGAGACGGCGGCGCCGAGGCTCACCGTGTCGAGGGCGAGGGCGTTCCGATAGGGGCTCCGGAGGTCGTAGGCGGAGAGCGCGCGGCGGGCGTTCTCGAAGGCGAAGAGGTCCCCCCTGACCGTCTCCTCGCCGACGAGCACAACCTCGGTCATACTACCCGAAGCGCGCGGGGTTACTTAAAAGGTCGAGAGGTCGCCGTCGATGACGCGCCCGGTGATGTCGGTGACGTTTTCGAGTTCCTCGTCGACGATGGCCTCGACATCGTCCGCCACGTCCGCGACCTCGACGCCCTCCTCGGTGACGACGTGGGCGTCGGCGACGTGGGGCTCGTCGATGGGGCTCCCGATTTGGGAGAGCAGGCGCACGCGCATGTCGCGGATGCCGCTCACCTCTTCGACGACCGAATCGGCGATCTCCGTCGAGAGCAGGTTGTATATCTTGCCGATGTGGTTCACGGGGTTCTTGCCCGACGTGGCTTCCATCGACATCGAGCGGTTCGGGGTGATGAGGCCGTTCGAGCGGTTGCCCCTACCTACAGAACCGTCGTCGCCCTGCTCCGCGGAGGTGCCCGTGACGGTGAGATAGACGCCGTCCTGGCCCTCGGTGTAGTCGTCCGCGGTGTTCACGTGGACCGTCACGTCCCGCTCGGTGTGCTCGGCAGCGAGGTCGACGACGAACTCGCGGACCGCCTCGACGGCGTCCACGTAGTCCTCCATGTCCTCGACGTAGCGGTCGACGATGGCCGCCGCGACGGTGAGCTCTATCGAGTCCTCTTCTCGCTTGCCCATCACCTTCACGTCCGTGCCGACGGCGTCGAACTCGCGGTGGAGGCGTTCCTCAGTTTCCTTGACGATTTTTTCAGTTTCGGTGAGCGGCGCGTGGCCGACGCCGAAGGAGGTGTCGTTGGCCATCGGCACGTCCCGGCCCTCCTCGCCGAAGACGGTCTGGAGGTCGCCCGAGCCCTCACCGAGTTTCACGTCGACGACGATGTCGCGCTCCAAATCGAGATTGGGGAAGTTCTCGCTCAGGTACTCGCGGGCGGCCGAGAGGGCGATGGAGCCGACCGGGATGTGTTCGTCGCCGTACTCCTCGGTCGCGCGCCCGACGATGAGCAGGTAGACCGGCTCGACGACTTCGCCGCCGCCGAAGGCCGGCGCGGCCCGCCCGGCGACGAGTTGTGTCTCGTCGGTGTTGTAGTGAAGCACCTTCCCGACGCGCTCGATGTACTCCCGTGCCAGCGCCCGCGAGACGGCCTCGGCCACGCCGTCGCAGATGGAGTCCGGGTGGCCCAGCCCCTTGCGCTCGACGATTTCGACCGTCTGGTCCTCGACGGCCTGCCGCTCGATTTCCTCGACGCGGATGTTCCGTTCGGTCATTACGAGCGGGTAGCGACGGCGCGGTTCTATAACTTCCGGAAATTCGACGACCGAAAGTATGCTCTGCAGTTATTCCGCATCTATGAGCAGGCCGAGATAGGAGGTGCGTATCTGCTCGTCGGGGTCGAGGCCGAGGCGTTCGAGCACCTCGATTGCGCCCTCCCGCGCGGGTTCGACGGTTTCGGCCTCGGTTTCGACCTCGACGAACTCGCCGAGCCCCGCGACCGAATCGAGGCTGACCGTGTACCCCTCCAGTTCGTATCGGGTGCGCTCCTTCTCGACCGTCGCGGTCGCCTCGAAGCCGACGCTTTCGAGGATGGTGTCGAGGTCGTCGCCGCTCTCGACGCCCGTCTCCACTTCCCGGCGCGTCTTCGACGCCGCCTCCACGAGCGGGCCTTTGTACGTGACGACGGCGTCCTCGTCTCCCCCGCTCGTTTCGCGGCGCACCCGGAGCGCCTCGTCGGTCTCCGCGAAGTCCCGGACCGGATGGTTGTAGTACGTATCGACTTGTGTGACCGTTCCCACGCGCTCGGCGCCCGCAGCTTTCAGGGCGTCCCGCACCCGCTCGTGACCCGCGCGCACCTTCATCTCGACTTCGTACATACCCCCGCGTCCGGCGCGTCGGCCTTATTCTTCCCCTTCCGCGCCCGCCCTGACGGCTGTCGGGGTTGGCGGCCGGAAACGTGATTCTTAAGGGTGGAACGAGTGACTGTCGGGTATGAGCGAGGAAGAGGCCGCAGAGGCCGACGAAGCCGAAGAAGCGGCTGAAGAGACCGAAGAAGAAGCGGGCGGACTGCAGGACGGCGATTTCATCCGCCTCGCGTACACCGCGCGCACCGTCGACGACGGCGAACTCGTCGACACGACGGACGCGGAGGTCGCTGAGGAGTCGGACATCGACACCGAGGAGCAGACCTTCGAGCCTCGCACGCTTGTGCTGGGCGCGGGCCAGCTCTTCGAGACCGTCGAAGAGGCCATCATCGGCGAGGAGGTCGGCGCCGAGGGCTCCGTCGTCGTTCCGGCCGCCGAGGCCTTCGGCGAGTACGACGACGACGAGGTCCGCACCATCAGCGCGGAGAAGGTACCCGAGGACGAGCGCTACCCCGGCGCTCACGTCGACGTCAACGGCGAGCACGGCCACATCGTCACCATCGTCGGCGGCCGCGCCCGCGTCGACTTCAACCACCCCCTCGCGGGCGAGGACATCGAGTACGAGTACGAGGTTCTCGAACTGGTCGAGGACCGTGTCGAGAAGGCGCAGGGCCTCCTGAACACGTACTTCGACACCGACCTCGACATGCACATCGAGACGGACGAGGTCGAGGAGGAGACCACCACCGAGGACGGCGAAACCGAAACCGAACTCGTCGAGAAGGAGACGCTCTACATCGAGAGCGACCCGCAGCTCCAGTTCAACCAGCAGTGGATGATGGGCAAACAGCAGATCGCCCAGGACATCATCGACCGCGTCGGCGTCGACCGCGTCATCATCCAGGAAATCATCGACGGTCAGGGCATGGGCCCGATGGGCGGCATGGGCGGCATGATGGGCGGCGGTGCCGGCGGCGGCGACCTCGGCGACATCGAGGAGGCGATGGAGGACGAGGACATCGACGCCGAGGAGCTCGTCGACGAGCTCGAAGACGTCGAGGAATAAGCGCTACTTCCTTCGCGTTTTCCCGCCGCCTTAGCG
>JBEQBK010000047.1:0-16538 GCA_041639855.1 Halobacteriaceae archaeon
GAAGACGGAAGTCGACGACCGGGCCAACGAGTACGAGCTCACCGAGCGCGGCCGGGCCGCACTCGACGCGCGCTACTGCTGGGAACGCGGCGACTGCGATGGGCCCGATGTGGTGGCCGACGGCGGGGAACGATTCTGTGACGTGCCCGGCTGTGACGGTACTGATGGCGTTCTGGCGACCCGCGACGATTCGGGGGACCTGCTCGATATGTGTTCCTCGTGCCGTCGTGAGTTCACTCTCGAAGCTGTGGAGGGGTCGGCATGAGCCGCGCACGCTCGGCGCCGGGTGTGAAAACCCGGTTTGTCCTGCGGTGCCCGGACTGCGGCTACGAGAACCCCTTCGACGACTACGGGGATGCGAAGGCCGCGCAGATGAACCACGGGTGCCCGGAGTGCGACCGCGGGATGGGCGTCTCGGAGCGCCGCGCGCTCCCCGAGGGCGACTTCACGAGCGACGACCCCGGCCCGGACCCCCACGCGGCCGTCGAGGAGCACGACACGACGGAGACGGTGGAGGACGGCGCCGTCCGCGTCACGGTCGACGTACCCGCGCCCCACTCCGAAGGTGAGAGCTACCACGCGGAAGGCTCACCCTGCGGCACGTCGAGCGCGGCGACCGAGACCCGGGAGTTCGACGCCGCGACGCTCGCCGATTCGGAACTCGACGCCTGCGGGAACTGCACCCGCTACCATGGGCTCCCCGACTACCACCGACTCGACGAGACGGCACCCGAGGCGGAGGTAGCGACCGACGGCGGCCAGCCGGTCGTACCGCGCGCTATCGACTACGTGGGCGACGGGGAGGCGACGGCCTACACGGTCATCGCGGAGCGCCTCTACCCCGAGGAGCACGGCGCCCTCGAATCCGCGGGCTTCCACTCGCCGACGACGTTCTTCATGGTGCTCACGCCCGGCTCGATGTACGCGCATTACGACCGCCACGTCCTCGTGAACTCACTCCCCGGCGACGCGGACTGGCTCCACGAGGAGCTGAAGCGACTCGACGAAGAGGTACGGGAAATGGAGGTGAGCGGCGCGTGAGTGTGAACCCGAATCACCTCTTCTTCTGTGCGACGTGCTCGACGATGACCGCCGAGCCGCGCGACAAGTGCCCGGCCTGCGGCGGCGCGACGCAGAAGAAACTCGCCATTACCGGCCCCGAGGGTGTGGACTACCAGCAGATGGCCGACGACATGGAGGCCCTCAAGGAGGCCTACGCCGGCGACGGAGGGGCGGAGAGCAAGAACGGCCAGCGGAGCGAAGCGGTGACCGTCCGACTCCACCCGAAGGACCTCGCGGCCCTCGGGCGGGGCAAAACGACGTTCCGCCACGAAGTGCTCGCCGGTCGGTCCGACGACCAGCCCATCGGGCTCGACGTGGTCCTCCGGCCGGAGACCGAGGACCCGGCAGAGAGCGACGACCTCCCCGACGGTGTCGAATACACGAACGAGCCCGCGGGGCGCTCCGTATGGGCGTGTACCGCCTGCACGGAACTCCTCCTCGCCGAACTCATCCCCGACGAGTGCCCCGTCTGTGGCGCTGAGGACCTCACCCGGCGCGACCTCGTGGACGCGCGGGATGGCATGCTCGGAGGTGGTGGAGCATGAGCCTGAACTGGCCCGCGGGCTGGGACCGCACCCCCGAGGACGAACGCGAGCCGACGAGCAAGTTCTCGGTCAACTTCAGCGGAACCCGGCGGGAACTCCGGAAGGAGATGAAGCGGCTGGGCGCCGAAGACTGGCGCCTCGACGACGTCACGGGGAGCGGTGGCGACCCGGGCGTCGTGGTCCGGTGGACGCTCGACGGCGCCGAACACGTCGCGGCGTGCGACGCCTACACGACGAAGGCGGCGAACCTCCGCGCGACGTTCCTGTGGCTGAAGGAGACGCGGAAGCGCAACGACCGGCCTGTGAAGACGGGGAACGACGGTTTCGCCGCGGCCCGCCTCCCCAGTGGCGAGGAGAGCGGCGCGGTCGTGGGCCGGGAACCGCCCCACGAAGTGCTCGGCGTCTCTCCCGACGCCCCGGACGCGGTCGTGAAGGGCGCCGCGCGCTCGCTGAAATCCGAGCATCACCCGGACAACGGCGGGAGCGAGTCGGAGTTCAAGCGCGTCACCCGCGCCGAGAGCGCCATGCTCGGGGAGGAAGCATGAGCGACGCTCGCCGCGGCGAATCGCCGCCGGACCTCAGTATCGAGGAGGCGACGGAGCGGTACATCGTTCGGAACCGCCCGAACTGGAAGGGCGAGACGGAGCGGTCCTACCGGAAGGCGCTCGACACCTTCGAGTCGTTCGCCGACGACGACGGTCTCGAATCACTTTCCGACTTGGAGCGGTGGTCTCTGGGCCGATACTCGGACTGGCTGCTCGCCCACGAGAAGGACTACGCCCGCGTCACGGTCCAGTCCAAGCAGAAACAGGCGCGGACGTGGCTGAAGTGGCTCGAATCGCAGGGCTTCGTTGATGTCGGCCTTCACCTCGCCGTCGAGCCGCTCAAGCTCGACGACAAGGAGCAGACGAGCGACGACATCCTCACGCCGACGGAGATGGGTGAGTTCCTCGCGTTCTACCGCGATTCACGGCGACACTACGGAACGCGGTCCCATGCCCTCCTCGAAGTCATCGCCCATGTTGGCGCCCGCCGGTCGGGACTCGTCGCGCTCGACTTGGAGGACTGGGACCCGGAGGAGCGGACGCTCACGTTCCGGAACCGTCCGGAGCGCGGCGGGACGCGGCTGAAGAACGGCGACCGACACGAGCGGAAGGTGGTGCTCAGCGAGGAACCGGCGGACGCGCTTCGGGAGTTCGTCCTTCGGGAGCGGCCGGCGAAGAACGACGACGTGGGGCGGACGCCGCTGTTCGCGAGCACGCAGGGGCGGCCGACGAAGAGCACGGTGACGAACTGGCTGTATCAGGCGACGCTGCCGTGTCTCAAGGAGTCCTGTCCCCACACGAAAAACCGCCACAACTGCCAGTGGACGGACCAGTCGGAGGCGCACAAGTGCCCGTCCTCGAAGTCGCCTCACCCGGCGCGCCGCGGAAGCATCACCTGGCAGCTGAACATCGGTCGGGACCCGGCGGACGTGGCGGCACGGGCTGCGACGACGCCCCAGGTCATTCGGCGCTACTACGACCGCCCCGACCTCGACGCCGAGCTCCGGCGTCGCATCACGGACTTCGACGGCATCGACATCTGCGAACACAGCGACCCGACGGACATCGACGAGGTGGACCCATGATTCTCAATAAGGTACGTGGTGGTTTCGAGAAACTTATGAGAATTATCGCCCTCCGACCCCATCGAAGTTAAGTCAGAAGCGGCGGCTCTTGCCGCGTCTTCTGGCGATTCTCAACCCGACTCCGGGGCGGAGTCGAACCAATCTCAAGAAACTGATAAGCGGCGCGGCCCGGTCATTGTCGAGCCGCTTATCTGCCGGTACTGTGGGTGCTACATCACCGTCCCGAATCAGCGCTGTCCAGCGCTGGATAAGGGGGTGTGCCCCATGACGGACCCGCGTGGGTCCCACATGGGCGGCGCCGTTCGCGATGGACGGCGCCCGATTCCCGAATGGCGATTCGTCTGTGACGAGCGCCGGCGGCCCGATGCAGCGGTCCTCGCGAAGTTAGCGCGCGAAGCAATCGACGATGAGCATCGGCCGGGCTACCTGGTCGAGTTCCGCGTCGGCCATCGCGAGCCTGTCGAGGGTCCTAGAAGAGCGATTCCGACTGTCCGCGCCGTCTACGCCGACGAGTAGCCCGAGCGGTTCAGCTACCTCCGGCCGGAGGCCCGCTTCGACAACAAGTGTATCGCCGGTGTCGGGTTCGTCGAAGACGTCGAGGACGCCATCTCCCCGTCGCAGCCGTCGCGAGGAATGTACGCCGGTTCATACGGACGATTGACGCGTAGCGGCCGGTGTCTCGTGCTTTCTGGAGGGCGCATTCCCGACGCCGTAGGTTCGGGGAGTGGTTATACGTTCATGCTCAACGTACACCTCTCCTTCTCGGCTGTTTCATCAAGAAGGGGGAGTGCGATTAAAGGTCCGTAGGCGGCTCTGTGCTCAGATGTCGGTAAGTGTCGCTCCGATACGTATGCGGCGTCACCGACTGCCGAAGAGCCGTTCGCCGTTCGGACTCGACGGAGGGGACGAATCCGCCGTTCGGGTCGCTTTTCCGGGGGCGCCCCGACCGTCGAACCATGACCGGACTCGGCGCGAAGCTCGTCGGCATGGGCGCGGTCCCCGCGACCCTCCACTACGCGGACGGCGGCGCGGACGGGCCCCTCGAACTGCAGTACGTGGACGCCACCGACGGAACCGTCACGGCCGTCATCTACGTCCAGTCGGGGGGGACCCGCTCGCTCGCGCGCATCGTCGGGGGCGTCGAGGACGACGAACTGGAGCTACAGATTCCCACCGCGGAAGTCGAGTTCGACTCGATGGACGAGCTCGTCGCTTCGGAAGCGGTGTTCGAGACGGTGAAGACGGTCACGGACGTCGAAACGGAGCTGTAAGTCAGGCGGGCGTCGGGTCCTCCTCGCGCGAGAGGTACGCCGCCATGTCGCTCGACGACAACATGCCGATAGGAACGCCCTCCTCGTCGACGACGGGGAGGTGATGGATGCCGCGCTCGACCATGACGTCGGCCGCGTCCTGAATGGGCGTCTGTGCCGTCGTCGTCGTGACGCCCTCGCTCATGTAGCGCCCGACGGTCGTCTGCGCCTTGGGCTTGCTCGCGGCGACGATGCCGACGAAGTCCGAGGACGTGAGGATACCCTCGATTCGCCCCTCCTCGTCGACGACGAGGACGGACCCGACCGCGTTGTCAAGCATGGTGTTCGCCGCGTCCTCCACGAGCGTGTCCTGGTCCGCGGTGTGGAGTTCCGTGGACATCAGCCGTGCGACGAAGATATCTTCCATACGGGACGGTAACACGCACCAATCATAAGGGTTCCCGTCCCGGAACGCTCACGCCGCGACCGGCAGGAGAACGGAGACCGTCGTGCCGTCGCTCCCGTCGAAACGCAACTCGCCGCCGACCGCCTCGACACACCACTTCACAATCCAGAGCCCAATACCACTCCCGTGGTTGAGCGCGCTCTCCTCACCCGCCATCACCGGGCGATACTCGGCCTCGGGGATGCCCGGGCCGTCGTCCCGCACGTCGATGCGGACCGCGTCGCCGTCGTCGGTGATGACGAGCGAGACGGGCGTGTCGTCGTGGTCCGCCGCGTCGCCGGAGTTCGCCCCGTGCTCCACCGCGTTCTCCAGGAGGTTTTGGAGCGCGACGCGCAGGAAGCCGGCGTCGGCGTGCGGCGAGCGCTCCGTTCGCACGTCGTACTCGACGTCCGCACCCGGGAACGAGGCGTCGAGGTCCTGGCGGACGCCCTCAACGAGTGCGTCGACATCGACGGGGCCCAAGTCGGGCTCTCGCTTCCGGAGTTTGTCGAACTCGCGGGCCTTCTCGCCGATGTCGCTGAGCGAGCGCCCCGACTCCGCGATGGTTTCGGCCCACTCGCGGACCTCGGCGTCGTCCGCCCGCTCGGCGATGAAGTCCGCGAAGCCGAGGATGACGGTCATCTCGTTTCGGAGGTTGTGCCGGAGAACCCGGTTGAGCACTTCGAGGCGCTGTTCGCGCTCTCGCTCCCGAGTCACGTCGCTGAGAACCACGGTGGAGCCGACCCGCTCACCGATGGGGTCCGTGAGGGGCTCGACCCCGACGGTGAACACCCGGACGCGGCCCTCCCCCTCGACGCTCACCGACGAAGCCGATTCGAGGTCCGCGTCGAGACCGGTCGCCCACCCCACCGGAGCGCCCAGCGGGTCCGCGTCCTTGAAGCCGAACAGTTCGGCGGCCGCGGCGTTGAAGTTGACGACCCGGTCTTCGGGGTCAAGGATGAGAACCGGATTGGGGATATCCTCGAAGGCGGCCTGTTCCGCCGCGCGCTGTGTCGTCGGGTTGCTCTCGAACATCTCCTTGCCGACGAAAGCGTAGGCGTCGAGCGCGGCGTGGGGGAGCGAGAGGACGACCGCCAGGTTCAGGTACGGGTACGGTCCGAGCCGGAGGAACCAGAGAACCAAGCCCAGTGTGACAGGGACCGTGCTCACGGCCACGGCGGCCGCCTCCTTCCGGTAGAGCGGGCCGTAGCTGAGCACCGCATCGACCAAGACGACGACCGCGACCACGACACAGGCGGAGTTGAGGAGCGCGAGCGCGAACGCCCACGGGCCGAAGGTGTACTCCATCACGACCAGCGAGCCAGCCGACCCGACGGCCAAATCGCGCCAGAGCAGGTCGTGGGAGGGAATCGTCCCCAGCAGGCCGGCCGTCGCGACCGGGGAGAGCAGGAGGACGCCGTAGGGCAGCGAACGCACGAGGTCGCTGCGGCCGGTGTAGTCGAGGGCGAAGGCCAAGAAGAGCGGGCCGAGCCACGACAAGGCCAGTACGCTCGCCGCTTCGAGCCCCAGCCTGAGGGACGGGTTCGGCACCAGCAGGCCGACGCCGTACGTCAAACACCACAGCGCCTGCGTGGCGAGGGTGAGCATGAACCAGTTCGCGCCCGGCTTGCCCCGGTGCCGGTAGAGGTAGGCGATGAGGCCCGCGAGCGCAACGCTCGCGGCGAGGGCACCCAGCGGCACGAAGAGCAGCGAGTCCACATCTCTACTGCGAAGCGCCGCGGCTTAAACCCGGGTGGTCACTCGAAGCCGCCCTGCAGGACGATGTCGTCGAGGGGCTTGCGGCCCTTGGGAACCTCGCGCTCGCGCAGGTCCGCCGGGAGCGTCTCGGGGTCCGCGCGCTCGCCGACGGCGACCATCGCGTGGAGTTCGAACGCTTCGGGGAGGTCGAGCCCCTCGGCGGCCGCCTCGAAGTCGATGCCGGACATCGGATGAACCGCCAGCCCCCGACGGGTGGCTTCAAGCGCGAGGTTCTGCCACGCGGCGCCGGTGTCGAAGGCGTGGGTCGGCGCGGGGTCGCCGTTGTGGTCGAAAGTAGTCTTCGAGACGACCGCGACCAGCAGACCCGCGTCCTCGGCCCACGCGTTACCCTCGTTCAGGACGGAGGTGAACGTCTCCCACTCCTCGTCGTCCGGCGTGGCGTAGACGAAGCGCCAGTGTTGGTTGTTGAACGCGGAGGGCGCCCAGCGCGCGGCCTCGAAGAGCGCCATGTACTCCTCCTCCGCGACGGGCTCGCCGGTCATCGCGCGCGGCGACCAGCGGTTCACGAAGAGCGGCAACACGTCGTGTTCGGGCTCCCGGTTCGCGGCGACCTCCTCAGTGAACGCCGTCGCGGGGGACGGCTCGGCGTGCTCTTGCATGGAAGAACACAGGCGCGACCCGCCTAAGCACCCCCCGGAACCCGCGAGAACCGTCGCTTTCGCGCGGTTTCGATTCCCCAAGCTACTACTGATTGTGTAAACCACTATTTGGATATGGTTTACGAGACCGGGGACCGGACCGTCGACGACGCGCTCCGGCGGGTGCTCGCCGGCGAGGCGCTCGACCGGACGGACGCGCTGGCGCTCATCGCCCAGCCCGCGGAGACGCTGGCCGCCGCCGCGGACCGAGTGCGGGCGGCGTTCGGCGACGGCACGGTCGACGCGTGCAGCATCGTGAACGCGAAGGCGGGCAACTGCGCGGAGGACTGTGGCTTCTGTGCGCAGTCGGCACGCTTCGAGACGGGTATCGACACCTACGGCCTGCTCGACCCCGAAGAGACGCTTGCGGCCGCGAAGCGCGCCGAGGCCGATGGCGCCCAGCGCTTCGGCATCGTCGTCGCGGAGAAGGGCGTCTCGAAGGAGGACCGTCCCGAGGAGTGGGCGAAGGTCGTCGAGTCCGTCCGGCTGGTCCGCGATGAGACCGACGTGGAGGTCGACGCGAGCCTCGGAATCCTCACCGAAGCGGAGGCTGATATCCTGGCCGCGGAGGGCGTCAACCATTACAACCACAACATCGAGACTTCCCCGCGGTACTTCCCCGAGGTAGTCTCCAGCCACGAGTTCTCCGACCGTGTGGAGACCTTGGAAATCGCCAAAGAAGCGGGCATGGACCTCTGCGCGGGCGTCATCCTCGGGTTGGGGGAGGCACCGACGGACCGGATAGACGCCGCGCTCGCCCTGCGCGAGGTCGGCGTCGAGTCGCTTCCCGTGAACGTGCTCAACCCTGTCGAGGGAACGCCGCTCGGCGACCGCGACACCGCACCCATCAGCACGGAGGAAATCGTCTCGACGGTCGCCGTCTACCGGCTGCTCCACCCCGAGGCGCGAATCCGGATGACCGGCGGGCGCGAAGCCAATCTAAACGAAGACGAACAACACCGTCCTTTCGAGGCGGGTGCCGACGGCCTGCTCACCGGCGATTACCTCACCACGTCGGGCCAGGCACCGGCGGACGACATCCGGGCGGTCGAGCGCGCCGGTCTGGAGCCGAACACGGCGGTCAACGATTTCGACCCGGACGCGGTGCGGAAAAGGGAGTCCGCGGACCGCTAGTCGGCGCGCAGGACGAGCTCGATTCCGGACGGGTCCCTGACCCGGCCGTCAGTGACCTCGTGGCCCGCCGCGCGGAGGCGCTCGGTCGCTTCCTCGACGGCTGAGGCGGGCGCGCGGAGCGCGACGGATTCCAAGCCCCGTCCCGCGGGCGGGTCGCTTCGTCCCCGCCAGACGTTCGCGCCGACGTGGTGGTGATACGGACCGGAACTCGGCTCGGTCCCGGGCTCCCTGGCCGCGAGGAAGAGCGCCCCCCGAACCTCCTGTGTGACCGTCAAGCCGAGCGCGTCGGCGTAGAACGCCCGTGTCGCCGGGAGCGACGCGACCTCCAGGTGGACGTGCCCGACGTCGGTCCCCGCGGGCGCGGCGTCGTCCCCGCCCGCGTCGGCCCGCAGCGCCTCCAAATCGAGGGGGAGTGTGTCCATCCGGACTTCCCCCGCCGGCGCGTCCGGCCACGCCGTCCGGGGCTTGTCCCGGTAGATTTCGACGCCGTTCCCCTCGGGGTCCTCAGTGTAGAGCGCCTCGCTCACGAGGTGGTCCGACGCCCCGTCGAGGTCGGGCAGGCGTTCGAGGGCGTCGCCCAGCGCCGCGCGGTCGGGTACCCGGAAGGCGGTGTGGTAGAGCCCCGCCTCGGACTCCCCTCGCGGCGGGTCGTCGGTCTGCCGGAGTTCGAGGAAGGGTTCGGCCGCCCGCCCGTCCGCGCGGTCCGGCCCGGCCCCGAGCAGGGTCCGTTCGTCACTCCGTTCCCGAACCCGGAGCCCGACGGCGTCACGGTAGAAACCGGTGACACCCTCCAGGTCGTTCACCCGGAGCGTCACCCGACCGACCCCTATCTCGGGTGGGGGCATCGAAGACATACCCGAGGTTGGGCGCGCCCCGGTAAAAACCCGCAGGCGAGCGTGTGCCGAAGCGAACACGCTTTGCCGGGGGAGCGAGTACACCCGCCCATGCAAGGCGTCGAGGGCGAGTTCACGCACGCGGTCCGCTCCCCGGGGCGGGTGAACCTTGTGGGCGGGCACACCGACTACGCCGGCGGCCGAGTGCTTCCCGCCGCGACGGACCTGCACACGTCGCTTCGCGCCCGGCGCGCCGACGCGGTGCGGGTGTACTCGGAGACGGTCGACGAGAAAGCGTCCTTCGACCCCCGGGACCCGGAGTTCGAGGGTGGGTGGGCCGACTACGTGAAGGGGGTGTACGCCGCGCTCGCCGACGCGGGCTACCAACCCGGCGGCTTCGCGGGCGATATAACGGCGACGCTCCCGACCGGCGTCGGGCTCTCCTCCTCGGCGAGCTTGGAGCTCGCCGTGCTCGTTCTGCTGGACTCGCTCTACGACCTCGGGCTGGAACGCGACGAGATGGCCCGCATCGGCGCCCGGGCCGAGAACGATTACGTGGGCGTCTCCTGTGGCCTGCTGGACCAACTCGCCGTCGCGCACGGCGAGGAGAACGCCGCGCTCTTCCTCGACACGCACACCCTCGAACGCGAGTCGGTTCCGTTCCCCGAGGACGCGTCCGTGCTCGTCTTCCACACGGGTATCGAGCGCGCGCTCCGCGAGACGCCGTACAACGAACGGCGGACAACGGTCGTGTCGGCGCTCGGGCGCCTGAACGTCGAGACCGTGGCCGACGTATCGGCCGCCGATATCGAGACCCTCCCCGACGACGAGCGCGAGCGGCTCGGCTACGTCCGCCGCGAGAACGAGCGCGTCGTGCGCGCCAAGCGGGCGCTCGAAGCCGGCGACGCGGCGGCAGTAGGCGAGACGCTCACCGCTTCCCACCGGGACTTCGCGGAGGCTTTCGAGGCGAGTTGCGCCGAACTCGACTTCGCGGTCGAGAGCGCCGTCGAAGCCGGTGCGTACGGCGCCCGGGTCACCGGCGCGGGGTGGGGCGGCGCGGCCACCGCCCTCGTTCCGGCGGACGAAGCGGAAGCTATCGGGAGCGAGGTGGCACGAAAGTACGAAACGGCGTTCGACCACGACCCGGCGCGGTGGACCGTGTCGCCCTCGGCCGGCGCGCGGTGTCGGGAGCCGTAGAATTAGGCGCCCGGGTTGCGGACCGTGTCGCCGGGGACGTCGAAGTCGTGGTAGTGCTCGCCTTTCTCCGTCGAGAGGATGTTCAGCGCGGCGGCGGCGCCGTCGCCGGCGGAGATGACGGCCTGCCACTCCTCGGCGCGGACCATCGCACCCGTCGCGTAGAGCCCCTCGACCGAGGTTTCCATGCTCAGCGTGGCCTCGACGGTGTCGTCGTCGCTGAACTCACAGCCGAGGTCCTCCGCGAGCGAGCGGTCGGCGCCGGTCGCGAGCACGACGTACGTCGCCTCGTACTCGTCCTCGTCGGTCGTCACGGCGAAGCCGTCGCCGGTCCCCTCGATATCGGTCACTTCCTCGTCGTGGAGGTCGGCGCCGCGGTCCTCCGTCTGGCCGCGCGCGAGGTCCACGAACTCGCCGCCGTCGATGGAGCGAATGCCCAGATAGTTGAACAGGTGGGCCTTGTGCATCCACGTCTCGTCCGTGTCGAAGAGAACCGTATCCAGACCGTTTTTCGCCGTGAACAGTGCCGCGCTCAGGCCGGCGGGACCGCCGCCGACGACTGCTACGTCTGCCATATCAACACGGGGCACCCGAAGCGCAATAAAGATTCGTTCCGCCCACTCCGCCGCCGCTTTCGGTCAGTCGACGCCCGTGACCTCGAAGCGCGCGCCACCCTCCTCGCTCTCCGCGGCCGATATCTCCCAGCCGTGGGCTTCCACGACGTGCTCGACGATGGTGAGGCCGAAGCCGGTGCTCTCCGTCCCGGTAGAGTACCCCCTGTCGAAGACGTGTTCACGGTCTTCGGGGGGAATTCCCTGGCCATCGTCCGCAACGTAGAAGCCGTCCTCCGTGGCACCGACCGAGACGGTGAGCCCGTCGGCCGCCGTGCTCTCCGAGCCGTGCTCCACGGCGTCATCAGAGGGCGTCTGATTGCCCGTCGAACCGTGTTCGACAGCGTCGTCGGCCTTCGGCCGACTGCTCGTGGAGCCATGCTCCACGCTGTTCCGCATCAGGTTCTCCAGTGCCCGCCGGAGCTGGGGCTTCGCGCCCGGAACCGTCCGCTCGGTCCGGACGTCGAGGGTCGCGCCCTCCGTCTCGACGCCCTGCCACGACTCGCGGGCGAGCGCCGCCAGGTCGACGGGGGTGGGGTCATCGACCGCCCGGCCGTCGCGTGCGAGCGCGAGCAGGTCGTCGATGAGGGCGTCCATCCGTTCGAGGGCGTCGCGCGCGGTGTCGACGTTCGGGTCGTCGACCTCCACCATCGAGAGCCGCCCGACCGCGACGTTCAGCGGGTTGCGCAGGTCGTGTGAAACGGTCGAGGCGAACTCGTCGAGGCGGTCGTTCTGCTCCCGGAGGCGCTGCTCTCGCTCGACCCGTTCGGTGATGTCGATGACGAACCCTTCCAAGGCGACGGGGTTGCTGCCCTGAGTGACGGGTTCGCCGTGTTCGCGGACGTGCCGCGTGTCCCCGTCGGCCGTCCGGATGCGATAGGTAATCTCGAACGGCTCCTGTTCGAGTATCTTCGCGGTGATGGTGTCAGCGACCGCCTCGCGGTCGTCGGGGTGGATGAGGTCCTCCCCGAACGTCACGTCGCCGCGCTCGAGCGCGGCGGCGGTGTATCCCGTGATGCACTCGGCGTGCCCCCCCACGAACTCCATCTCCCACGGGTCCGAGAGGGAGGCGCGGTAGACCAGCCCCGGGAAGTTCGAGACGAGCGTCCGCAGTCGCCGCCTGCTCTCGGCCAGCGCGGCGTCGGTACGCGCGCGCTCCACGAGTTCGACGACGCGGTCGGCGAGCGCGCGTTCCGCTCCGGGCTCGTCCACCCGGAGGTGGTCCGTGACCCCCGCAGAGATGACCTCGCTCGCGACTGCCTCGCCGGCGGTGAAGAACAGGAACGGGAGGTCGGGCTCCCGTTCGCGCACCGCCGCCAGCAGGTCGACGCCGTCGCCGTCCGGCATCTCGCCGTCGCTCACGACACAGTCGTACGTTCCCCCCTCGAGGGCTTCGAGGGCCGCCTCGACGCTCCCGACGGTGTCGACCGCCGCGTCGGGACGCTTGCGCTCAACTGCCTCGCGGACGACGGAAGCGAGCTCGGCTTCGGGCTCGGCGTGGAGCACCCGCAGCGTCCCGGTTGACATGATGGTACGTTCGCACAACAGTAAGTAAACTCTTCCGCGAGAGGAGGGCCGAAGGGGGACCTGCTTCGTCAACTCAACCACCGAGTAGTATAAACGCCCCCGTTCCGCGGGGCGGGGCGTTACACTACAGCCGATTTGTTCCGCGGAGCGTGGAACGTTTTTTGCGGGGCTAAACGAGTCCACAAACCCTTTCGTATATGCCGAAGAACAGAAAACATGGACGGACCGACCGGATACGTCGCGGCCTCCGACGTTCGCTCCGAGGTGCTCGCGGCCGTAGCCGCCGACCCGCCGACGGGGACCGACGCGGTGTTCGAGCGCGCGTCGGCCAGCCAGTCGGCAGTGTACGAAGCGCTCTCGGGGTTAGAAGAGCGGGGCCACATCGTCGAGGGCGACGCGGGCTGGCGCCCGACCGGAGCGGGGGAGGTCGTCGCGGACGTGCTCTCGGCCTGCAAGGGCACGGACCGCGCGCTCGCCGACGCCGCCTCGTACTGGCGGACGCACAGCGCCGCCCCGTTCCCGGAGCGCTTCCGGCGCCGCCTCGGCGACCTCGCGGGCGCGGACGTGCTGCGGGCGCCCGACGCCGACCCGGGGCAAACGGTTCGGGCCGTCGCCGAGCACATCCGGGAGGCTGACAACCTCGACGTGTTCGCGCCGGTGTACCACCGCTCGTACGGCGACGCGCTCGGCGACGTCGGCGAGGACGCCCGCCTGCTCATCTCTCCCTCGGTCATCTCGAACGTCGACGACGAGAGGCGCCGTTCGACCGGCGAGACACCGTTCGAGGTCCGGGTCGCCCCCATCGAGGTGGGGCTCGCGGTGAGCGATTCGGCCCTCTATCTCTCCGCGCCGCCGCTCTCGGGCGGCTACGACGAGCGGACGGAGCTCGTCGCCGACTCCGAGGCGGCCGTCGGCTGGGGCCGTGACCTCTTCGAGGCGCGCTGGCGCGACGCCGACTCGCCGAGAGGTTCACGCGTTCGTGATGCATCCAAAAAGAGTTAACCACTGCTCCCCAAAGGGCGAAGTAACCGTGACGAAAACGCAGGTGACGCTCGTTCAACTCGACAACTACGGGCCATGGACAACGACGCCGGCCCCGCGACCGGAGCCGGACCTGCAGGCCCTCCAATCCGACTTCTACGCCGACCTCGCACGCCTGTACGGTGCCGGTGAGGGGTACGTCTTCAGCGCCCGCTACGACAACGTCGTCGCCGTCACCAACGGCATCGACGGACACACCCACGAACGCGTCCAGGAAACGCTCTCGAATCGGTACCCGGTGACCGCGAGCGTCGCCTCCGCGAGCCGGGCACGCCCGGCGGAGGCGCTCGACGCCGCAACCCGGAAGATACAGGACGCCGGGAGCGCCCAGTCCGCCGAACGGAGCGAAGTCCTCGACACCGAGCCCGGGGGGGACCGCGCGGAAATCGCCCACTTCGACGTGGTGGACGTGACGGGCCAGTACACCGACTCGGAGGGCGCCTACGACACCCACCTCCGGGTGCAGCGCGTGGGTCTGGAGCTCTCGACACACCTCTACGAGGAACACGGCGCGCTCGCCTTCTTCGTCGGGGGCGACAACTTCATCGCCGTCTGCCCGGAGCTCACTCGGGGCGACTACCGAGACGCCGTCGACGCGGTGGCTGACGCGACGGGCGTCGGTCTGCAGGTGGGGGTCGGCACCGGCGAGACGGCTATTGAGGGCGGGATGCGGGCGAAGGAGGCCCTCGAACACTGCCGGGAGACCGGCACGCGCATCGCGGGCGACCTCACCGCGCCGAGCGCGGATTGAAAGGTCCAGCGGAGCGTGGTAGTGACATGACCCGCGGGCTCCCCGTGGCCGAGGAGGACGCCGAGCGTATCGTCCTCCATGTGGACGCGGACTGCTTTTATGCCTCGTGTGAGCGCCTCCGCGAGCCCGCGTTGCGGGGCGAGCCCGTGGTCGTCGGGATGGGCTACGAGGAGGGCGACGACGGCGGGGCGGTCGCCACCGCCTCCTACGAGGCCCGCGCGCACGGCGTCGAGAGCGCCCAAGCAATCACGACGGCGCTCGAACGCCTTCCCCGGAGGGGTGGGGACGGCGCGAACGTGGACGGTCCGGCGGGCTACTACCGACCCGTCGACATGGCCTTCTACGAGGAGGTAGCCGCCGATGTGCGCGGCGTCCTCCACGATTTGGGGGACACGGTCCGGGAGGTGTCCATCGACGAGGCGTACATGGATGTCACGGACCGAACGGACTGGTCGGTCGTTGAGGGGTTCGCCCGGCACGTCAAACAGCGCGTCGCGCGGGAGGCGGGCGTCACCGTTTCGGTCGGGGCCGCGCCGACGATGTCCGCGGCGAAGGTCGCGAGCGACGCGGACAAACCCGACGGGTTGGTGGTCGTGCAACCCGGCGAAGTGAGAGAGTTCTTCGCCCCGCTCGACACCGAGGCGGTCCACGGTATCGGTCCGGTGACGGCCCGCGAGCTGCGCGAGATGGGGATTCACACCGCGGGAGCGCTCGCCGAGGCGGACCCCGACGAACTGGGTGCGCGCTTCGGCGAACGGGGTCGTGAGGTCAGGCGGCGCGCCCGCGGCGAGGACGACCGCGAGGTCGAACCCACGGGAAACCCCAAGTCGCTGAACCGGGAGTCCGCCTTCGGCGAGGCGACGGCCGACGAGGATGCACAGCGCGAGCGGATACGCACGCTCGCGGCGGCCGTCGCCGACCGGGCCGAGCGCCGGGGTGCACTCTACCGGACCATCGGTGTGAAAGCCGTCGAACCGCCCTTCGAGGTCAATACCCGGGCGCGCTCGCTGTCGGGGCCGGTCGCGGACGCGGACCTCGTTCGCGAGGTGGCACAGAACCTCTTCGGCGAGTTCGCCGGCGATGAGATACGGAAAGTCGGTGTCCGGGTGTCGAATCTCTCCTTCGCGGAGGCCGACCAGGCGACACTCGGTGGGTTCGAGGGAGGAGACACGGAACACGCGACGCGGGCCGCCCGCACGGAGCGGGAGGGCGACGACGGTCCGGAGGGGCAGGTGTCGCTAGACGACTTCTGACCCCCGGAAGGGCAAGGAACTATGTGGGGCCCCGCGCTCCCACTGTATGAATGTCGGGCGAGGAGACCATCACCGTCGCGGACGTGAGCGCGGGCCCGGGGGGCTCGGAGACCACCGAACCGGGTGAGACGGTCACGCTCCCCGTCGTGGACCTGTTGACGGGCCGCGGCTTCATTACGGGGAAATCGGGGTCCGGGAAGTCTAACACCGCGAGCGTCGTCATCGAGCGCCTGCTCGACGGGGGGTACCCCGTCCTCATCGTGGACGCCGACGGGGAGTATTACGGACTGAAGGAGGAGTACGAACTCCTCCATGCGGGTGCCGACGAGGAGTGTGACATCCAGGTCGAGCCGGAGCACGCCGAGAAACTGGCTTCCCTCGCCCTCGAACAGAACGTCCCCATCGTGCTGGACGTATCGGGCTACTTGGAGGAGGACACCGCCTCCGAACTCATCCTCCAAGTCACGCGCCAGCTGTTCACCAAGGAGAAGAAGCTGAAGAAGCCCTTCCTGATGCTCGTTGAGGAGTGCCACGAGTACATCCCGGAGGGGGGCGGGATGGACAAGACGGGCGAGATGCTCATCAAAGTCGGAAAGCGCGGTCGAAAGCACGGCCTCGGCGTCGTCGGCATCTCCCAGCGCCCGGCCGACGTGAAGAAGGACTTCATCACCCAGTGCGACTGGCTCGTCTGGCACCGCTTGACGTGGGAGAACGACACCAAGGTCGTCGGCCGCCTGCTGGGCAGCGAGTACGCCACCGCCATCGAGGACATGGACGACGGCGAAGCCTTCCTGATGACAGACTGGGCCGAGGACCTCAGAAGGGTGCAGTTCCGCCGGAAGGCC
>JBEQBK010000048.1:0-16503 GCA_041639855.1 Halobacteriaceae archaeon
GGCGGCGTGGCCGGGTTCGACGGGCGCGCCGACCCGCGCCTCGATTTCGGGGACCGGCGAGATGAGCGCGTAGCGGCCGCACATACCCCTCCATCGGGCGCGAGGCATACAGCGTTTTCCGTCCCGGGACCGAGGCCACCGGTAATGGAACTCGCCATCGTCGGCGCGGGCGCGAGCGGCCTCGGCGCCGCCGTCGCCCTCGCGGACACCGACATCGACGTGACGGTCTACGAGAAGGGGGCGGTGGGCGGGAGAGCGGCCACCCGGACGCGGGACGGCTGTGTCTACGACGCGGGCGCGAACTACCTTGAATCCGCGGACGAAACGGTGAACGACCTGGTGCAGTCCCTGGGTGACGACGGCCTCGTGGACGCCGAGAAACCCGTCTGGACCCTCGACTCGGCGGGCGAAATCGCGCCGGGGAAAGAGGAGGACGCCCACAAGTGGACCTACGAGAACGGCCTCGCCGAGTTGGGCGAGCGCCTCGCGGCGCGGGCCGACGCGACGGTACACACGGACACGGAAGTCGAGTCCGTCGCCAGCGCGGGCGAGGGGTGGGAACTCACAATCGGGGGGGAACCCGAAGCCTTCGACGCCGCGTTGCTCACGCCGCCCGCACCCGTCACGGCCGACCTGCTGGCCGGCGATACCGAAGCGACGGCCGCGCTCGCCGACGAGGCGGGGCGAATCGACTACCGCCCGATTCTGAGCGTCGTGCTCCACTACCCGTTCCCCGACGAGAAGCCCTACTACGCGCTGGTGAACACGGACAAGGAACACGACATCGGGTGGCTCGCCCGCGAGGCCGAGAAGGGGGGCCACGTCCCCGCGGGCGAGAGCGGGCTCGTCGCGCCGCGGGCCCCGGACTGGTCGGCCGAGCGGATGCGGGGAGGAGCGGACGGCGCCGCCAGCGAGGCCGCCGACCTCGTGGCCGACCTGCTGGGCGACGAGCGCTTCGCCGACCCCGATTGGACGGACACGATGGGCTGGGAGCACGCCCTCACGGACGACACGGCGGACGCGATGACCGTCGCGCGCGCGGCTCAGGAGGGGCTGTTCGCCGCGGGCGACTGGACCGTCGCGGGGAAGTCACGCCTTCATTCCGCGCTCCGCGGCGGGTTGGACGTGGGGGCCGCCATCGCGGACTACTAGGAGTTCCGCAGCGCCTCGACGGGGCGCTCGTTGGCGGCCTTCCACGCCGGGTAGAAGCCGGCCAGCATGGAAGTGACGACGCCGAAGAGGAACGCGAGGGGCAGGTACATCGCCGTGCCCGGTTCAAGCACCGCCAGCGGGTCGCCCAACATTACCTGCGCGACTATCAGGCCCACGACCAGGGAGAACACGACGCCCACGACACCCCCCAGCGCGCCGAGCAGGCCGGCCTCAGCGAGGAGAATCTTCAACACGTCCCGTTTCTGGTAGCCGACGGCCCGCAGCACGCCGATCTCGCCGCGGCGCTCGATGGTCGACATCAACATCACGTTCAGGATGGACACCCCCGCGACCACGAGCGAGATGGAGCCGACCGCGAGCAGGAAGGTGTTCAACAGGCCGAACACCTGTCCGACCTGGTCGGTGATGGAGGCGAGCTCGAAGACGCTGACCCGGTCCTCGCGGTCGTTGAGCGCCTCCCTGACCGCCACCGCGGACTCGTTGGCCGCCTGTCCGGTCTCGGCGCTGATGACGACCTGGTTCCACCCCTCTCCCGGGACGGCCCTCGCGGGCAGGATGACCGCGCTGTTCGGACTCACCGGCGAGAAGCCCCCTTGGGAGGCGACGACGCCGGTCACGCGGTAGGTCTCGCCCCGGACGGTGATGGAGTTCCCCGGCGAGACCTCCAGCCGGTCGGCGAGCGAGGAGCCGACGAGCGCGCCCGAGCGCAGCGGGCTCGGTATCCGCCCCTCGGCGGCGTCGTAGGCGGCCGCGGGGTCGTCCATCCCGTATATTTGGACCACCGACTGCTGGCGGCCGTATGAGACCACCCCCTGTCCGGCCCTGAGCGGCGTCACGGAGCCCGTTGCGGCCCGGCGTATCTCCCGCACGTCGCGGTCGTTCAGCTCCTCGACGCCCGCGTCGGCGGCGGGCGAGACGACGACTTCGTTGCCGATGCCGCCCAACGAGCCCAGCACGCCCGACTGGAGCGTCGCGCCCAGAATCCCGAGCGAGGCGATGGCGACGACGCCGATGACGATGCCCAGCGCCGCGAGCACCGAGCGCAGCGTCGTTCTGGTGAGGTTGCGCCGCGCCATGAGCACCGTCGGGAACCGACGGTAGATGCGGTCAGCGAAGCCCATCGGCCTCGGAAGGGTCGTCGAGCACCGCCTTTATTTTGCCGTCCTCGACCTGAACCGTTCGATCGACGTACTGGTTCAGGAGGGGGTCGTGGGTGACGGTCACGATAGCGACGCCCTCGTCCCGAATGCGCTGGAACTCCTCGAGTATCTGGCGTCCGGTTTCCCGGTCGAGGTTGCCGGTTGGCTCGTCGGCCAGCAGGACGCGGGGCTCGTTGATGAGCGAGCGCGCGATGGCGACGCGCTGTTTCTGCCCGCCCGAGAGCTCCTCGGGGCGGTGGTCCACCCGGCCGGCCAGCCCGACGCGGCCCAGCAGGTCCGCCGCGCGCTCGGGGGTCTCGGGGTCCTTCTCCAGCAGGCGGGGCACCTCGACGTTCTCCCGCGCGGTCAGCGTCGGGATGAGGTAGAACGCCTGGAAAACGAACCCGATGGTCGTCTTTCTGGCCGTGGTCCGGCGCTTGTCGGTGAACGTCGTGACGTCCTCGCCGTCGAGCAGGACCGTCCCCTCGGTGGGCGTGTCCAGCAGGCCGAGCATGTTGAGCAGCGTCGACTTCCCCGACCCGCTCGGGCCCATGATGGAGACGAACTCGCCGCGCTCGACCTCGAAGTCGACGCCAGCGAGCGCCTCGACGGTCTCGGAACCCGTCTCGTAGCGCCGGACGACGTCCCGCGCTTCAAGTATCGCCACGGTAGTTCCTCCACGCGACGTACATCAGGCCGAGCGCGGCGACGAGGACGACGGCGCCGATAGCGAGCGCGCCGAGGGCGCCCCCACCGCCGCCGTTCCCGCCGTCGCTCGGTTCGGGCTCGCCTCCCGTACGCCCGGGAATCTCGACCTCCGTACGCCGGACGACCTCGCGGCCGTCCACGACGTAGGAGATTTCCAGCGGAACGGCGCTCGCGTTGGCGTCCGCGTCGGCGTACACGTCGAAGGAGACGAAGTCGCTCTCGGGGACGGTGCCGACGAAGTACTCCTTGCCGGGGTACGCGGGCTCGACCGACTCGGAGGGGAGCACCGAGACGACGACGCCGCTCGCGCCCGTGAGCCCGACGTTGCTCGCGCTCCCGACGACGTGGAGATTGCCCCCCTCCTCCTCGACGTCGATGCCGGTCAGCCGGATGCGCCCGGGACGGGAGAGGAGGTCGACGGACTCGGTCTTCGTCCGGGTCTCGCCGGCCGTCTCGTAGGTCGCGCTGACGGTCGCGGTGACGCTACCCTCGCCGTCGATGGCGCTGACGTTGAGCGCGGCGGTCCGCTGGGACGTGGGGGAAACCTCCGGCAGATAGACCGTCGAGAGGGTGGCGTTCGGACTGTCCGCGCTCAGCGTGACGTTCTCGATGGGCGCGTTCCCGCGGTTGGAGAGGCCTACCCGTACCGCGCGGGTGCGGCCCTCGCCGACGGCGCTGGCGTCGAGTTCGACTGAGCGACGGAGCGCTTCGGCCTCGAAGGAGGCGCTCCGGGTCACCGTCCGCTGACGGCCGTTGGGCGTCTCGTAGCGCAGGGTCGCCTCCGGCGACTTCAGGCCGGGGCTGTCGGGCGTGACGGAGAGCTCGTAGACGCGCTCCTCGCCGGCGGGGAGGGTCGCGGCGACCCGTCGCGCGACGCCGTCGGGCGTCGTGAGGTTGAGCTCGATGTTCCGCAGGTCGTAGTTCAGGCCGTTCGCCACTGTGGCCTCGACCGTAGTGGCGGTGCCGACGCTGGTGTCGGACGCGTCGACGGCGAACTGGGGTGCCTCGCGGCGCACGTCGATGGTGACGGGGTACTCGACCTGCTTGCTCTGCCCCCCCGGGCCCTCGCCGTAGACGACGACCCGGAGGAAGCGTTCGCCGGTCGAGTCGAAGGTGGCGGTGAGCGGCACTTCGAGGGAGCCGTCCGCCGCGACGGTGCCAACGTTCCTGATGCGGGCGTACTCCTCGAGGTTGTTCCCCGTCGAGCGGAGGGCGACGGCGTTGACCTGGAAGCTGTCAGTTCCGTCGTTCGCTATCGTCGTCCGCACGGTCACGGTGTCGCCCGGCGCGGGCGTCTCCGGCGCGACGGTCACGTTGGATATCGAGACGTCGACCGCGCCCGAGGCGACACCGGCGGGGAACGTCGAGACGACAAGGAGCGCACAGAGGAGGAGCGCCCCGCGTTTCATAGGAACGTCCCCACGAGGTTCCAGGCGTTCCAGAGGAACAACAGCCCGAGCGGCACGCCCGCCGAAATCGCTCCCTCGCGGAGGGTGAGGTTCCGGACGTGTTTCAGCGCGAACGACCAGAGGAACCACTGCCAGACCACGACGACCAACGTGACAACCGAGGCCACGAGCGTGTACGGCGAGCTCGCGATAGCCCGGGAGAACTGCCGTACGGCCTGTGGGTCCATCGCGTTCGTCGGAACGGGCACCGTCTGGTACGCGAGGTAGGTGGCGACGACGCCGACGGCGGCGCCGAGAATGCGGGGCGCGTAGCCGTAGCCGGTGCAGAGCAGGGTGTCCTTGAACTCCCCTTCCGCGTCGTAGAGGAACCCCGAGACGGCGTGTGCGATTCCGGCCGTGATGACCCAGGCGACGGCGGTGATGATGACCGCGACGACCGCGCTGAACACGCCACCGATGAGCGCGAACTGCTGGGCGTCGGCGGGGAACGACGCGGAGAGCTGCTGTGTCGTGAGGAAGGCGGAGACGCCACCGACGAGCGCGACGGCGAGCACGATAGCCAACGGGGGGAGGGCCGGCGGGTTCTCCGCGCGCTCGCGGAAGAACGTGTCGGGGTTGACCAACAGGTCGAACATACCGACCGGTCAGTCGGAACCCACATATTCCTTTTCCCGGCGGGGGCGCTCTTTATCATCGCCGACAGCGGAGGGTGTCACATGAGCTACCGAGTAGCCTTCGTCGGCACGGGCGCGGACCCCGAGAACGCGGACATGGACGGCTTCGCGATGGCGTACCACCACGCCTTCGCCTACGAGGGTATCGAGGACTGCGAACTCGTCGCTTGCGCCGACATCGTCCCCGAGAACGCCGAGGCGTTCGCGGAGAAGTTCGGTATTCAGGGAGTGTACGAGGACCACGCGGCGATGCTCGCCGAGGCGGACCCCGACATCGTCTCGGTCTGTGTCCCGCCGGCGGTCCACGCGGACATCGTCGTCGACTGCGCGCAGGCCGGCGTCGGCGCCGTCCACTGCGAGAAGCCGATGGCGCTGACGTGGGGCGGCGCGCGCCGGATGGCCACGGAGTGTTGGCGACGGGACACGCAACTGACCTTCAACCACCAGCGACGCTTCGAGGCGGCGTGGCTGAAGGCGAAGGAACTCCTGGACGACGGCGCGATAGGCGACCTAGAGCGCGTGGAAACGTCGTGTCCCAACCTCTACGACTGGGGGACCCACGCGATGGACCTCTGTTCGATGTTCGTCGACGACGCCTCGCCGGAGTGGGTCATCGGGCAGGTGGATTACCGCGAGGAGAACAAGTGGTTCGGCGCCCACCAGGAGAACCACGCGCTCGCCCACTGGGAGTACGAGAACGGCGTGCAAGGGCTGGCGTCGATGGGCGCGGGGCAGGACCTCGTGGACGGCATCCACAGACTGCACGGGAGCGAGGGCGAGATACTGGTCAAACCCGACTCCGACGACGCCGACGTGCTCTGGCGCGCGAACGGCGAGGCCGAGGGATTCGAGGCCGCGGAGGACGAATGGACGGACCCCATCGCGCCGGCTATCGAGCACGTCGTCGAGTGCTACGCGGCGGGGACGGAGCCCGAACTCTCCGCGCGGAAGGCGCTCAACGCGACGGAACTCATCTTCGGGACCTACGAGTCCGCGCGGCGCCGGGGCCGCGTGGCGTTCCCCCTCGACATCGATGACAACCCGCTTGTCGCGATGGTGGAGTCCGGCGAGTTGAACCCCTCAGAGTAGCTCGCGCAGTTCGTGGGCGCCGTGGGCCAGCGACGCCTCGGGGTCCTCGGGCGCGTCGTGTTCGTAGACGTACTGGTCGACTCCGACGCGTCTGGCGACGGCGAGGACGCGCTCTAAATCGACTTCGCCCTCGCCGAGCTCCGCGGACTCGCCTTCGGCGGTCACGTCGGTGACGTGTACGAGGTGGATGCGCGCGCCGTGGGCGTCGAGGATGCCCGCAGGGTCGACGCCGCCCGCGTGCGCCCACCCGATGTCGAGCTCGAAGACGATTCGGGAGGTCTCCTCCAGCAGCGCTTCGAGCGCCGGCTGGCTGCCGACCGCGGCGAGCTCGTGGGCGTGGTTGTGATAGCCCAGCTCGAAGCCGGCCTGCGCGGCGGTCCACGCCAGCTCGTCGAGGGTTTCGGCGGTCTCGGCGACGGCCATCTCCGAGTCGAAATGGCTCTCGTCGAGGTAGGCGACGATGAGCCGCGAGACGCCCAGCGTCTCGTAGGCGTCGGCGTTCGGGACGCCGGCTTCGAGCTCCTCGATGTCGACGTGGGCCCCTACCGCGTCGAGGTCGTGCTCGTCCATGACCGCGGCGCAGGCCTCAACGTCGGCGTCGAGGACGCGGTGGGCGAACTCGACACCGTCGTAGCCCGCCTTCCCGACGGCGTCGAGGATTTCGGGCAGCGGGGCGTCCATCTCGCGAAGCGTGTAGAGCTGGATTGCCGTCTGTGGCATGGACACCCATAGAACTGCCGCCGGGTCGTCGTTTTCGGTCGCCCCCCGAAAAGCGGTGTGTGGGCCGGGACGCGTGGCCTACAGCGAGTTCAGCAGTTCCGCCCCGTGTTCGATGGACGCGACGGGGTCCTCGGGCGCGTCGTGTTCGTACACCAGCCAGGAGGCGTTCGCCTCGCGGGCGGCCTTCGCGCACTGCTTTACGTTCACGTCGCCCTCGCCGAGTTCGCGGAAACAGTCCTCGCGGGGCGCCTCGGTCTCGACGTCCTTCAGGTGGACGATGTCGATGCGCTCGGCGTACTCGTCGATGAGGTCCGACGGGTTGTAGCCGGCGTACTGAACCCACCCCACGTCGACTTCCAAACCGACCTCGCTCGCCTCGGCGGCGAACAGATCGAAGGCGAGGGAGCCGTCGTCGAGTTCGACGAACTCGTGGTCGTGGTTGTGGTAGTGGAGCCGCCACCCCTTGTCGTCGAGGCGGTGTCCGAGGGAGGTCAGCCGCCCGGCCGTGTGCTCGACGGCGCGCGTCGTGGCGAAGTGGTCGGCCGAGAGGTAGGGAACGACCGCGGAGTCACAGTCGAGCGCGCCCTGGTAGAGCTCCTGACTCGCCGCCAGTTCGTGTTCCAGTTCGGCGATGTCGACGTGCGCACCCACCGTTTCGAGGCCCGTCCGGTCGAGAACCTCCGTCACCGCGTCGAGGTCCGCGTCGTCGAGGCCGCCGGAGAACTGCACGCCGTCGTAGCCCGCTTCCGCGACGCGCTCCAGCACGTCGGGCAGGGGCTCGTCCAGTTCGCGGACGCTGTACAGATTGATGGCGGTTTGTGCCATACTCGGAGGGTCTCACGCCCCCGCCTTTTGCCTGTTGGCACCTCAGCGCATCTCGGCCACGTCGACGTAGGAGCCAGCGTCGGCGCTCACCCACGTCGACATGAGCTCTACCCCCGTCGCGTCGCTCGGGTAGAGCGTGCAGGCGGACTCATCCTCGTCGATACGGGCATGGACCGAAGGTGCCACTGAGGACATACGTATCCTTACCCCCTGCCCGGATTTTAAATTATCGTTCCTGTCCGACTCTACTGACAGGTATATACTCATCCGGATAGCCATCATCTTCTTTACGCCGCTCGGAGAACCGCGGGGGTATGTCGGGTTCCCCTGCACTCAGAATCCTCGCCGTCGACGACGAGGGGACGACCGTGCGGACCGTCTCGCGCTACCTCGAACTCGAACTCGACGGCGCGGAGACGGTCACGGAAACCGACCCCGAGGCGGCGCTCGCCCTCCTCGACGTCGAGGCGTTCGACTGCGTCGTTTCGGACTACGAGATGCCCCGGATGGACGGTCTGGAGTTCCTCGCGGCGGTCCGCGAGCGCGACCCGAACGTCCCCTTCATTCTGTACACCGGACGTGGCTCGGAGGAGGTCGCCAGCGACGCTATCGCGGCGGGCGTCACCGACTACCTCCAGAAGGGCGGGACCGAGACGTTCGAACTCCTCGCGAACCGCGTCGAACACGCCGTCGACGAGACGGGCTCCGTCGGCACGGACGGCGACGACGAGCGCTTCCGGGCGGTGTTCGAGGGGGCCCACGACGCCATCTTCGTCCTCGACCCCGAAACGGCGACCATCGAGGAGGCCAACCCCGCCGCCGCGGAGATGCTGGGCTACGACCGCGAGGCGCTACGGGGCATGGACATCGGGACGATACACCCCCACGACCTCGACGACATCCTCGACTTCGCCGAGACGGTGCTGGCGGAGGGGGGTGACCTGCTCCGCACCGAGTGTGTGACGGCCGACGGCGAGCGGGTTCCCGGGGAGGCCGCCGGCGCCGTCATCGAGTACGAGGGCGAAACGAAGGTGTTGGCCATCGTCCGGGACCTCCGCACGCGGGAGACGAGGTAGTCACATCCGGTCGCTGAAGTCCCAGGAGTGGAGCCGGTCGGGGCGAACGACGATTCTGGTCTCCTCCCGTTCGGGGTCGAGCAACGCCTCGGCGAGCGGGTCGTCCGTCCCGCCGAGATACCGCTCCAGCAGGTCGCGCAGGCGCTCCTTCCCCGCGTCGACTTCGAGCTCCGCGTGGCCGTTCCCACGGACGCCCCTGTATGGGGGTTGGTTCGTCGACACGTCGAAGGCGACCTCGGGGTTCGCGTCGAGCATCCGGACGAGGTCGGCGTTCCGGCCGGTCGCACACTCGAAGACGCCGCGGTCGTCGATGTAGCGGAACCACAGCGTGACGGTCCAGAGGCCGCCCTGTCCGTGACACGCCAGTCGGAGGGGAACGGCGTGCTCGTCGAGGAAGGCGGCCGCCTCGGAACGGGAGTAGGCGCCGGTAACGCGCATGCGGATACGTCGGCGGCGAGCGCCGTATAAGCACGGGGCGCCCCGGTCAGCGCTCCACCGGCGACAGCAAGGCGACGGCGACCCCCGCGAGCGCGACCGAGCCGGCGCCCACGAGGAACGTCGTCCCCCACCCGGTGAGCGCGACGGCGGCGCTCGCCACGGCGCCGGCCCCGAGGCCGCCCCACACCTTCGCGGTGTAGAGCGCGGCGTAGTTCTGCGCGGAGCGCGCGGTGCCGTAGTACTCGCCGACCAGCCCGGGGAGAATCGAGAACGTCGGCGCGCGGAAGAAGGCAGCGCCCGCGAGGCCGACGACGAAGGCCGCGGGGAGCCCGGCGTTCCCCGCGAGAACGGCGCCGGACAGCGAGAGCGCACACACCAGCAAGGTGAGCGTGATGGTCCGCTCGCGGCCCAGCCTGTCCGAGAGGGCGCCCAGCAGGACGATACCCGCGGAGTCCGCCAGCGCGATAGTCGAGGCGGCGGCGGTCCCCGCGCTCGCGGGCAAATCGAGTGCCGCGGCGAGCGCGACGGCCTTCCCGATGAACATCAGCCCGACGCCGTTGACGACGACGAAAACGGCGTAGAGGACCCAGAACTGCGGCGTCCGGACCGTCTCGCGCCAGCCGTACGCGTCGGGCGCCTCCTCGGTGGTGCTCCCGCCCGTTTCTTCCCGTTCGGGGTCCCGGAGGACGGGCGCCGCGACGATACAGGCCACCCCGGCGCCGATACCAAGCGCGAACAGCGTCTCGCGGAAGGCGCCGTCGAGACCAGCCCGCACGGACGGGATGAGCAGGCCGCTCACCCCGCCGTAGGCCATCGTGACGACGCCCGTCGCCAGTCCGCGGCGGTCGTCGAACCACTTGACGGGAGTGGCGATGGCCGCCGAGTAGACGACGCCCGAGCCCAGCCCGCCGAGGGCGTAGGCGGCCGTCACGCCGAGGGCGTCCCCGGCGAGCGCGATGCCGACGTAGCCCGCCGTGACGAGAACGCCCCCGACGAGCAGGGGGAGCGCGGGGCCGCGGCGGTCCCTGATTCGCCCCGCGGGGAGCTGGACGAGCGCCTGTGCGACGACGAACGCGCTGAAGGCGATGCCCAGCCCGGTTTCGGGGACCGCGAGCCGGAGCCCGACGGCGGTGCGGAGGGAGGACCAGACGAACTGGTACGTGCCGGCGGCGCCCATCGCCAGCGCCGCGAGGACGACGAGGAGCCACCGGAAGCGAGCGCGGCGCACATCCCGGGGGCGGAGCGCGGGCTTTCTGTGGCTTCCGGTCGCGGGGAACCACTCCGACTTTTGGGGCGGGGTCCCGTGGTGGCGCGCATGGACGTGTTTCTCACCGGTTCCTACGGGAAGTGCGGGACGGCGGTTATTGACCACCTCCACGACGAGGACGCCTACGACTTCACCTACTTCAACCGCTCCGACCGCGACGACGACCACCCTTACGGGGGGTACGACACCGTGCTCGGGGACGTTGCCGACCGGGAGCGGCTGGTCGAAACGTCGACCGACCACAACGCCTTCGTCCACTTCGCGGGCTACACCGACCCCGAGAGCGACTGGTCGGACGTCTTCGAGCCCAACCTGTTGGGGACGTACAACGCCCTCGAAGCCGCCCGGAAGAACGAAATCGAGGAGTTCGTCTTCGCCTCCACGAACCACGTCGTGGGTGGCTACGAGCAGGAGCACGCGCCCGACCTCTACGAGCCGGGCTACGGCTTCGTGCTCGACAACACCGAACCCGTCCGCCCGGACTCGGTGTACGGGGCGAGCAAGGCGTGGGGCGAGGCGCTTCTCAGATACTACATCGACTATCACGACTACCCCAAGCGGGGGTACGTCCTGCGCATCTGTTCGATGCAGTGGCCCCGCTACGACCACCCCTACGGCGACGCCGAACAGGGCGTCGACAACGGCGACTGGGAACGCGGGTCGCCCGCGTACGAGCGCGCCGCCGCCCGGATGAGCTCGATGTGGCATTCCCGGGCGGACTTCGCGCGCCTGCTGCGCCGTGTGCTTGACGACGACGCGGTCGAGTTCGGGATTTATTCGGGCGTCTCGGACAACCGCTCGCGGTGGTTCGGCCTAGAACGGGCCCGCTCGGAGCTGGGCTATCGTCCGCGGGACGACGCGGCGGAATGGACCGAGTGAGCGGCCCTTTTAACCCGGTCGCTCAGTAGGGTGGGGTATGGAGCGCTACGAGACCCGCATCGACGACGGCATCCTCTACGTCGAGGGCACCGACGGCGGGTGGCTCGAAATCGGGACGGTATCTGACATCGTCGAGCTCGTCGGGGGCGAGACGTACGAACTCCAGTATCAGGACTACGGCCACACGGCGGACTGGGTCGACACCGACGAGCGCGGCGTGCTCTCCTTCGACGTGCGCGAGACCATCGCCGACATGGACCATCGCGAGGACTTCGTGCAGGCGCTTGAGGGCGCCGGCATGGAGGAGAACGACGCGGGCTACCCCGTTCGGACGGCGCTGTTCGCGGACCTCATGACCCGCATCTGGGACAGCAAGGGGAACATCGACATCGACCTCTAAACGCTTTTGCCGATACGCCGGCCCAAGTAGGCTCCGACGCCCGCCGCGACGAGCGCGGTCGTGATGCCGACGTACGCCCCCGCGTCGCCGCCCAACAGCGACCCGCCGACGGCGATCACAAGCAGCGCGACGGCGAGCCCGACCATCACGAGCCACGTCCGGGATGTCTCCTCCTCTGCCATACCGACACTCGCCGCTCCGGGGATAATTCGGTGTCGGTCCTACGTGCGGGGCTCCTTCGGGAGCCGGAGTCGCACCACGGCTCCCCGGGGCTCGTTCGTCTCGAAGTCGAGTTCGCCCCCCGCGCTCCGGACGGCCCAACAGACCAGCCAGAGGCCCAGACGGTCCAGGTGTTCGGTCGCGGTTTCGCCAGGCGAATCGATAACCGAGAGCACGCTCGGCGGGATGCCGGGACCGTCATCCGCGACCGCTATCTCCGCCCACCGGTCGCTCTCGGAGACGGTTATTGTCACGGTCGGCCGCTCGCGGTCGCTGTGCTCCACGGCGTTCGCGAGCAGTTCCTCCAACGCGAGTTCGATGGCGGGGGTGACGGGCACCGCTACGGGCTCGCCCCTGACGCTGATGTCCGCGTCGCTCGCGTACGATTCGCGGGTCGCCGTCACGGCCTCGGCCGTCACCGCCGAGAGGTCGCGAACCGTCCGCTCTTCCGTGGCTTCCATCGCGTCGTGGAACTCGCGGGCCGCCTCGGAGAGCGAGAGCAGGTCGCGGGCGGCCCGCCGGATGGTCTCCCCCGCCGCGGCCGGGTCGGGTGTCTTCCCGGACTCGATGTCGGCGGCGTGCCCCGCGATGACGTTGGTCTTGTTCCGGATGTTGTGCCTGAGCACCCTATCAAGCACCGAGAGGCGCTGAAAGTGGCGTTTGCGCTCGGTTACGTCGCGCTGGAGGCCGATGTAATGCGTGACCCGCCCCGATTCGTCGCGGATCGGCGCGAGATGGAGCTGGTTCCAGAACCGCGCCCCGTCGCGGCGATAGTTGAGTATTTCGACGACGACCGGCTCCTCGTTTTCAAGTCCCGCGCGTATCTCGTCGACGGTCTCCTCGTCGGTCCGGGGGCCCTGCAGAAAGCGGCAGTTCCGTCCCAACACCTCCTCTTCGGGGTAGCCCGTGATGCGCTCGAAGGCGTCGTTGACGTAGATGACGGGGAGGTCGTCGGCGTTCGCGTCGGCGATGGTGATTCCCTGCTGGATGTCGTCCATGGCGCGGCGATAGAGCCGGAGGCGCTCCTCGTGTTCCGCGAGGTCGCCCGCCAGTCGCCGGCTCCGGAGGAGGGTGTCGACCTCGCGGTCGAGGGCGGGCTCCCGGAGCGGCGCAGTCACGGTCGCGTCGATGTGGAGGTCGTGTTCGGCCTCGAACCCACCCAGCGCCTCGACGCTCGCATCGCGCCCGGCGGGCACGACGAGCAAAAGCGGGAGCCATCCGGGCTCGGCCCCCCGCTGGCGCGCTCCGACCTCCGGGGCGTTCTCTCGGAGCCCCGTCGGGTCGGCGACGTAGAGGTCCGGCGGGGCCGACGACGGTGCGGGGTGAACCCCGGAGCGCTCACGGGCCCAGCGGTAGAGCCGTTCTCGGTTGCGCTCGTCGCCCACGAGGAGGCGGACCGACGCGGGGTCGCTGTCGGTCACGAGTCGGGTTCGTCGTAGTCCGGCGTCCCTGTGAGGATGCCTCGCATCCCCGTGAGCGGGTCGCCGAGGGTGATGCCGTCCGCCGAGATGGAGAACTCACGGAGCGTGCGCTCGAAGTCCCCGGCGCGCTTCTTCAGGACGCCGGCCGCCTTCCGAATCTCGCCCTTGGCCTCGAAGTAGCGCAGGAAGACGATGTTGTCGGCGAGGTAGCTGGTCTTCTCGCTGGTCACCTCAAAGTCGCCCGTGACCGACCCGGTCTCGTCGAGGAGGACGACGGTCACGCCCATATTGCGGAGGTACCGACAGAGCGCATGGAGCTTGCGAACCAGCTGGTCGCGCTCGCCGAGCATCGAGAGCCGGTAGCCGGAGATGCCGTCGAGAACGACGACCGACGCCCCGCGCTCCTCAACCTCCTCGCGGACGGCGGCAGCGAACTCGTCGGGCGAACGTTCGAGCGGTTCGACCTCCGAGAGCTGGAGCTTCCCTTCCGACTCCATCTCTGCGACCGGAATCCCGATAGCCGAGGAGCGGTGCCGGAGAACCGACCCTGATTCCTCGAAGAGGTACACCGCGGCGCGCTCGCCGCGCTTGGCGGCCGAGACGGCGAACTGGACGGCGGTGGTCGTCTTCCCGACCCCGCTGGGACCGGCCACGATAGTGACGGTGCCGCGGTTCAGACCCCCGCCGAGCAGGTCGTCGAACTCGGGGACGCCCATGGGGAGCGTCTCGTTTTCGAAGGCCTGTCCGTGGGACTTCGGCACCAAGACCGGCGCGACCGAGATGCCGTCGCCCGTGATTCGGAGCGTGTGCTCGCCCCCCTCGAAGCCCGAGCCGCGGAACTTCTCGACGGCGAGGGTGCGCCATCTCCCGTCACGGGAGAGTGTGAGCGCGCCGTCCGCGATGAACTGGAGGTCGTCGTCGCTGCCCGCGGCGCCGGGCTGTGTCGAGAAGAGAACCGTCGCGCCCCGCTCCTTGAGGTAGCGCATGAACCCCGTGACCTCGCTCCGGAAGCGGTGGTCGTCGGGCGCGAACTGCCGGAGGTGGGTGAGCGGGTCGATGAAGACCCGCTCGGGGTCGTGTTCGTCGACGGCGTCGACGACGGCCTCGGTCACGTCCACGCCGTCGGCGCTGTCGGCGAAGAGGTCGTAGGACGTCGTCTCGACGAAAGCGTCCGAATCGGGGCTCAAATCCAGTATGGGGATGTCGGAGAGGTCGATTCCGACGCTCCCGGCGTTCTCCCGGAGCGCGTCGGCGGACTCCTCGAAGGAGATGTAGAGGGCATTCGCGGAGTCCCCCGCGAGGAAGCCCGCCCCGAGCAGGGACTTACCGGTTCCGGGCTGTCCGCGAATCATGTACGTCCGCGCGGCGACGAACCCCCCGTGTAGCACGTCGTCGACGCCCTCGACACCCGACGAGAGCCGCCGAAACCCTGCGGTAGTCATTATTGATAATAATACATCTTCCTTGGTAAATCCGTTGCATGGATATCCATTTTAAATGAGTGGTATTACAGGAACCCCTTCGCGGCCTGACCTTCTTCGGGGAGAACGTACCCAGCCTGGGCCATGAGTTAACGACCGGCCGCGGGGACACAGAGCGGGTGTGCAGTCGCCTCCCCGCGATGCGGAGACTGCCTGTTCGCACACACCGAAGAGCGCTAGCGACCGACGACTTCGCTACCCGGCGACGTTCACGAACTCCACCGCCCCCGTCTCGGTGTCGACCACCGCCACCGACCGGTGTTCCTCGTCTACGGTCGGGAACTGCGCACCGGGGTTGAGAACGGTCGTTTCACCCACGGTACGACACTCGCGCTCGTGGTGGTGGCCGTAGCAGATGTAGTCGTAGTCGCCCGACTCAGCGAGTTCCTCGACCGCCGCTTTCGACTCGCCGTGGAGGACGGCGAAACGCGCGCCGCCGAACTCGGTCTCGAAGAAGCGACCGTGTAGGCTGCTCTCCCGCCCGAGCGACCGGAAAGCTCTGTCGAGACCGTCGAGTTCTCCGTCGTTGTTGCCGATGACCGCATGGACGGTCAGTCCCTCGAAGAACGGGACGACCGGCGGGGCGATGACGTCGCCACAGTGGAGAACCGTCTCTACCTCCCGTTCCTCGAAGGCGGCAACCGCGCGTTCGACGGCCGCGACGTTGTCATGCGTGTCCGAGATGACGCCGACGAGCATGCGTCGGAGTCGAGGTGTGAGGACAAAGAGCCTATCGCCGTTCTGTCGGGAACTCGACAACGTATAATGATTTATTTATCATGGTTTATTTAGAGGATGATATGGCAAGCCGAAACACGCGAAGGGCCGGTGGTGTCCCCATCCGTCCGGAGAACGACCCGCGGCGCGCTCGCTTCGACCGGTTGCGCCGACAGGCGCGGGAGCGACAAGCGGAACGGGGACTCCCCTTCGCGCTCTCGGAAATCGAACGGATGGCGGCCGCGCTCGGCGCCTCGCGAGCGAGTCGCGAGGTCGCGACAGCCGTCTATAGGCGGGCGAGCGAAGCGGGCGAGCTCCGGGGGCGTTCCATCGAGGGCGTCGCGTCGGCAGCGTTGTACGCCGGCTGTCGGAAGGAGCGCGCCCCCCGGAGTCTGGGCGAAATCGCACATGTCTCCCGTGCCGACGGGAAGGAAATCGGGCGCACCTACCGCCACCTCGCCGACGCTTTGGCGCTCGGGATGGAGCCGGTCGACCCGACCGAATATATCCCTCGCTACTGCGAGCGCCTCGGGTTGAGCGGCGCGGTCGAGCGGACCGCGGCCGAAATCGCCGAGGCGACAGCCGAACAGGGACTGCTGTCGGGGCGCTCGCCGACCGGGTTCGCCGCGGCAGCCATCTACGCCGCGGCGACGGTCGAGGGAGAGTCGGTTACCCAGCAGGCCGTCGCGGACGTCTCGCAGGTGACGGAAGTCACGATACGGAACCGCTACAAGGAGCAACTGGACGCGTTCGAGCCGTAGCGCAACCTTCGAGTCGGTGGCCCCCGGCGTGGGGGTGTGGCGAGCAGTTTCGCATCCGTCGTCGCGGGCGCCGTCCTCCCGGTGGTCGCGGTCGCCGCGGTCGGCTA
>JBEQBK010000049.1:0-16487 GCA_041639855.1 Halobacteriaceae archaeon
TCTTTCACACTAACTCCCTCGAAGGCGGCGTTCATCGTCGTGCGCTGGGCTTCGCCGCTCGCCCCGACGTAGATGAAGAAGGCGATGAGAACGAGAAAGAGGTTCGCGAACACTCCCACGATGGCGATGAGGAAGGCGAAGAACTTCCCGACCTCCGCGGCGCGCTGGGTCGCCTGCGCGAACGGCCGGTTGCGCGCGAGGAACGCCCGCAGGACACGCCCGCCGTCCATCGGGAACGCCGGAATCAGGTTGAACGCGGCGAGGATGAAGTTCGTCACCGAGAGGTAGGCCATCACGAACTGTATCTCGTCGAAGGGGGTCGGCACGAACCCGAGGCCGACGTACGCCACGATGCCGATGGCGATACTCACGGCGGGCCCGGCGAAGGCGATGAGCATCTCCTGGCGCCAGTCCTCGGGCTGGTCGCTGAGCTGGGCGATGCCCCCGAGAATCCAGAGGGTGATGGAGTCGATGGGGAAGCCGTAGCGCATCGCCACGACGGAGTGGCCCAGTTCGTGGAGCAACACCGCGACGAAAAGGCCGACGGCGGCGGCCGCACCCAGTATGTAGGGCGTCGCTCCCGCGGAGAGCGCGGCCGAATCGAAGGTAAGCCCGAACAGCTCGTTGAACTGGTCGGCGGTCACGCCCACCTGTGAGCCGATGAGCCACGCCATTATCGGCAGTATCAACAGGAGCGTGGAATCCAACTTGATGGGGATGCCGAAGACGCTCCCCACTTTGAAACTCGGCATACGCCCCTTTTGCGGGGCGTGGGGATAAAGGCCGGCGGCCGTCGCCCCCGCGAAGGGCCCCCACGGTCCGAACCGCTGAAATAGCCACACGGAGTAGGAGAGGTGTGGCGAAACAGGTCCAGCAGGTTGACACCCTCTTTCTCCACGAGGACGGCGAGCATTACAGGACGGCCGTTCTCAGGGAGGGCGAGCGGGTCATCCACGCGGTGCTCGAACTGAAGGAAACGGGGGCAGGCCCCCGGCCCAGGAAGTTCCGGGTGAAGGAGGGCTCCAGCGAGGAGCCCCGCCCGCCCGAGCAGTTCGTGGAGATCGCCCGCCGCGCGGTCCGCATCCGCATCTCACAACAGACCTCGCGGGAGGGCCGCGAGGAGCTCCGGGAGATGCTCGACGGGTACCAGCTGGACGCGACGGCGGTCCGCACCTGTCGGTACTGCGCCTCGCGCGGCGAGTACTCCCCGCTGACCGACGACAACGCGATCCGCGCCGACGACGAACACATCTGTCCCGACTGCGCGAAAGCGGAACTCGAGAGAGAAATGGCCTTCCGCGGCGACATCACGAGCGCCGCCAAACAGCGCCTGGAGGACCTCCTCTACAGCGTGCAGGACCTCGAACGGGTCGCGAACCTTCTCTCCGGCGACCTGGACCCCGACCTGACGAAGTTCGACGAGATATCCGCGACGACCGAGGACGTCGACCCGGTCCCGGTTTCGGACCTCGACTTACATCCGGGCATCAAGGGGCTCCTCTCGGACCGCTTCGACACCTTGCTTCCGGTCCAGAGCCTCGCGGCCGAGAACGGCCTACTGGAGGGCGAGGACCAACTGGTCGTTTCGGCGACGGCGACGGGCAAAACTCTGGTGGGGGAGATGGCCGGCCTCCACCGCCACCTCTCGGGCAAAGGGAAGTTCCTCTTCTTGGTGCCGCTGGTGGCGCTCGCCAACCAGAAACACGAGGACTTCGAGGAACGCTACGGCCATCTGGGCGACGTGTCCATCCGTGTGGGCTCCTCGCGCATCGCCGACGACGGCAACCGCTTCGACCCGAACGCCGACGTTATCGTGGGCACCTACGAGGGCATCGACCACGCGCTCCGCGTCGGCCACGACCTGGGTGATATCGGCACCGTCGTCATCGACGAGGTGCACAACCTCCAGGAGGAGGAACGGGGCCACCGCCTCGACGGCCTCATCACGCGGCTCAAGCATTACTGCGAGGACCGAGCGAACGCCCGCGAGGGATACGACGGCGCGCAGTGGATCTACCTCTCGGCCACGGTAGGAAACCCCGAGTGGTTGGCGAAGAACCTCTCCGCGACGCTCATCGAGTTCGAGGAACGCCCTGTCCCTATTGAACGGCACGTCACGTTCGCCGACGGCGACGAGAAACCCCGAACGATAAACAAACTCGTTCGCCGGGAGTTCGACAGCAAGTCGAGCAAGGGCTACCGGGGCCAGACCATCGTCTTCACCAACTCGCGGCGGCGCTGTCACCAGATCGCCCGGAAAATCGAGTACGACGCCGCCGCCTATCACGCCGGGCTGGATTACGGCAAGCGCAAACAGGTCGAGCGGCGCTTCGGGAACCAGGACATCTCCGCGGTGGTGACGACGGCGGCGCTCGCGGCCGGCGTCGACTTCCCCGCCTCACAGGTGGTCTTCGACTCGCTGGCGATGGGCATCGAGTGGTTGACAGTACAGGAGTTCCACCAGATGCTCGGGCGCGCGGGCCGGCCGGACTACCACGACAAAGGAACGGTGTACATGCTCGTCGAACCCGACTGCGTCTATCACAACTCCATGGAGATGACGGAGGACGAGGTGGCGTTCAAACTGCTGAAGGACGAGATGGAACCCGTCGATGCCCGCTACACCGAATCGCAGGCTGTCTCGGAGACGCTCGCGAACGTCGTCGTCGCCGGTCGCGGCGCCAAGCGCCTGAACGACCGGATGGTCGGCGAAATCGACACCAAGCGCGCGGTGGGGCGCTTACTGGAGTACGGCTTCATCGAGGGTCTCGAACCCACCCCGCTCGGGCAGGTCGTCACCAGACACTTCCTCGCGCCCGACGAAGCGTTCACGATGCTCGACGGGCTGCGGAAGGGCCACCGGCCCGACGAGATCGTCGCCGAACTCGAACTTCTGGGCGAGGAGGACTAAGCGAAACCCTTACCCGCTCCTTGGGCCTTCTCTTGGGTACGGGATCGTGGGTTAGCTTGGTATACTTCGGGCCTTGGGTGCCCGTGACCCCGGTTCAAATCCGGGCGATCCCACTCTTCGCCGCGAACGAGTCCGTGAGCGGCGAGTCTAGCGGATTTGAAGCACGGAACGACCGACGTTCAGGAACTGTGCAATACGAGGCGCTCGACGGGAAAGCGGGGACGACGGATATGCGGGCTGTACGGGAGACGTTCGGCGGGATGCAGTTTATCGATTTGAACGAAGGGCTTGCCGTCGAGACAGCCCGGATGCAGGACGAGTTGATGGACGACGGCGAGCGGATGGCTGCCCGGGACCTGTTGGTTGCCGCGAGCGCGCGCTCTACTTGCATCGACGAACACCGTGCTCGGCGCTCGATAACGGGGCTTGCGAGCCGTGACGGGCCCGCCTTCACACGAAACGGATGCAACGGGGGAGTGTAGCCCGAGTCGCGACTTAGTGTCGTTCGCCGTTCCCTTCGCGCTCGAACGCCCATTCGAGTTGGAACATCAGCGCCGCGAGATCGTCCAACTCCTCTTGGGTCTCGGCGAACCCGCCGTCCTCGTAGTTCGACTCCAAGTAGGCCCGACTCAACTCGCCGAGCTCCTCCTGCGCAGCGAGGAGCAGCGTCTCCGGGTCCTGCTTTCCCCACTCCTCGATGTTCTCCTGGGCCTTCTCCCGCCAGAACTCACCATGACCGCTGGACAGGTCGCTCATATGTCAACCATGGTGAGCAGGGTACTTCGTTCTATACTCAGTTCCTGAGAAATGGGCACGTGGGCACCAGCCGGAGTCTACGTCATGACCGCCTTCGGGATACGATTCGGGACACGGGCGTTCCGCTCCGAGACCGGTCCCGAGGGGATGCAGTTCGTGATTTCTCTCGACGATGACTCAGGGCTCGGGATTCAGGAACTGTGATGCTTCGCTCGGCCGCCCGAACGAGGTGTTTCTCCCGTTCCGAACTGTACACTCTCACGCCCGTGTCACGGTGATTCCACCCGGTTTGTCCACTACTCTGCACGTCCCCGAATCGTTAAGTTAGACGCGTCTAAAGCGAACCCAACGTGACCGACGCATGGCAGGATTCGCGGAGATAGTCGTCATCGCGGCCGTCGCCCAGTTGGCAGTTCTCCCGGGGGAGAAAGTACAGTTCATCATCGCGGGCCTCTCGACCCGCTACTCGCCGCTGTTGGTCGTGAGCGCGGCCGGAACGGCGTTCGCGGGGTGGACCGCGCTGGAGATACTCTTCGGCGAGGCCATCCAGGCCGTGCTTCCCGGGGTCGTCCTCGACGGGCTGACGGCGGCGCTGTTCCTCTTCTTCGCCGTCCTGCTCTTCCGCTCGGTGCCCGATGACCCGACGGCGGCGGAGACGGACGGGGGGACCGAAGACCTCGCGCCCGAGATTGACCCCCGATTCGACGTGTTCGGCCACACGGTCGGCGGCCGGACGGGCGAGTTCCTCACCATCTTCACGATGATGGCCGCCGGCGAGTTCGGGGACAAGACCCAACTCGTCACCATCGGACTGGCCGCACAGTACGGCGCCACCCCAGCCATCTGGGCCGGCGAGATGCTCGCTATCCTCCCGGTGAGCCTCGCGAACGCGTACTTCTTCCATCACTTCTCGCATCGCTTCGACGTGCGGAAAGCCCACTACGCGGGCGCGGTGCTGTTCGCCTTCTTCGGGCTGGACACGGTGCTATCGATGGCGACGGGGTTCTCGGTCTGGGAAACCGTCGTCGGAACGCTCTCGAACGCGGTGCTCGCGCTCGTTTGAAAAGAGTCAGTCGATGTGGCCTTCCTGGCGCAGCTGCTCGGCGTCCTGCTCGTCGTAGCGCCACTCCACGTTGGCCTTCTCGTCCTGCCAGTCCCACGGTTCGACGAGCACGACGTCGCCCTCGCTGATCCATGTGCGGTACTTCATGCGGCCCGGGATGCGGCCCATCCGTTCCTTGCCGTCCTCGCAGCGCACGCGGACGTGGTTTCCACCGTTGTGTTGGGTGACAACGGCGAACAGTTCGTCGTCGTTGGGCATCCGGAGGTTCCGGCGCCCGCTGTCTTCGCTCACACCCCCCCTACGGCTCGGAGACGTTTAACGTACCGGAGATATGTGTTACCGAGCCCCGAACAAAGCCGGGGCTACGGAGTGTGAGAACCGTTAGAAACGGTTTGATGAGACGCCTTAAAGGCGCTGGAGGTTCGTCGCGCGCGGGCCCTTCTCGGCCTGCTCGATGTCGAACTCAACTTCCTGTCCCTCTTCGAGGTCCGGACCGCCGACGTCCTCCATGTGGAAGAAAACGTCCTCGTCCGCGTCCTCAGTATCGATGAAACCGTAACCGCCCGTGTCGTTGAAGAAATCAACCGTGCCTTTCGCCATTGCATATTACCCGAGTACCGGCTCACACATAACGCTTTCGTGAGTATCGGTGTCGTGGACCGTCCGAACCCCGGTTTTCACGCCGCAGGAATCGAGCGCGAGGGTGAAGTGCGGGCGGTCCGAAACCGAAAAGAGAGCGCCGACGATGGTCCCGGACCGAAACGACGACACCGACCCCGATCTGGAGACGGTCCTCGACGCCCTGGGCGACGAGGCCTGTCGGGCCATCGTGGACGAACTCGCGGAGCCCTTGACGGCGAGCGAGATCTCCGAGCGCTGTGACATCCCTCTCTCGACGACGTATCGAAAACTCGAAACGCTCACCGAGGCCCGGCTGTTGAACGAGCGAACGGAGGTCAGAAGCGACGGGCACCACACCACCCGCTACGCCCGGGCCTTCGAGGGCATCGCGGTCGGGGTCGCCGAGGACGGCGGCCTCAGGCTCGATGTTGGCCGCCCGGCCACGGACGCGGAGGACCGACTCGCCAAACTCTGGTCGGAGGTGCGAAAGGAAACATGAACCACATCACGACGGCGGTTATCGCGCTGAAGACGCTCACGCTCCTGCTCGGCGGGGTCATCACCTATCTCTCCCTGAAGGCCTACCGCCGCACCGGAAACAACGCCCTCCGCGCGCTCGCGGTCGGGTTCGGGTTCGTCACCCTCGGTGCCCTGCTCGCGGGCGTCAGCGACCAAATCGTCAACCTCGGAACCGGGACCGTCCTCCTCATCGAGAGCGCGCTCGCCGCCGTGGGCTTCGCGGTCATCGTCTACTCCCTCTACAGCGAGTAAGGGTCCGCAAGGAACTCCAGGGCCCGTTCGTGGGCCTCGTCGTCGACGTACCGCAGGTGGGCCTCGTAGCCTGCCCCCGCGAAGGCGTCGTCGCCGAACAACGAGAGGTCCGCGCCACAGAGCAGGCAGGGCCGCCCCGAAGAGTCGCTCCCCTCCCACGCGTCGTTTCCCTCCCACGTCCGCGCGAGCGCCGCGCCAACCGGGTCCCCACAGTCGGGGCCGTAGACGGCGTCGACGTTCGCCATCACCGCGAGCGCCCAGTCGTTCGCCTCCGTCTCGCTTTCGATGGAGTCGGGCGGGAGGAACGTCCGCCACTCGTCGTCGGGGCCCGCCGCGGCGACTCGGTAAGGGTCGGCGTCGATGCGCACGCGACAGTCGAGGTACGCGTGGGCGTACCCCTCGCCGTCCGGGTCCCAGTGTTCGGGGAGGTCGCCTGCGGAGATTGCCATACGGCCCGCTGGGGCGTGTGCCTACAAAAACCTCCCCCGAACTCGCGGTGCCAAAGGTTCATCAACGGGCACGCATACTAGGAATACCAGATGGCACGCGCGGAGAACCGGGACCTCGTCGACTCCTTCGAGCAGTTCTACAGGCGGTACTACACTGACGAAGTCGGCGAACTCGCGCGCAACTACCCGCGCGAACGGAAGTCCCTCTACCTCGACTGGACCGACCTCTACACCTTCGACCCGGACATCGCGGAGGAGTACCTCTCGAAACCCGAGCAGTACCGCGAGTGCGCGGAGGAGGCGCTTCGCCTCTACGACTTGCCCGTGGACGTGAGTCTCGGGCAGGCCCACGTTCGGCTGCAGAACCTCGACTCACACACGGATATCCGGGACATCCGCTCGCGACACGTCGGTCGTCTGGTCAGCGTGCAGGGGATGGTCCGGAAGGCGACCGATGTGCGCCCCAAAGTGCAGGAAGCGGCCTTCGAGTGTCAACGCTGTGGCACCCTCACTCGCATCCCCCAATCGGGCGGCAGTTTTCAGGAGCCCCACGAGTGTCAGGGCTGTGAGCGACAGGGCCCCTTCCAAGTGAACTTCGACCAGTCGGAGTTCATCGACTCCCAGAAACTCCGGATTCAGGAGTCCCCCGAAGGGCTCCGCGGCGGCGAAACGCCCCAGAGTATCGACGTGAACATCGAGGACGACATCACGGGTGAGGTCACTCCGGGCGACCACGTCGCCGTCACGGGCGTTCTGGAACTCGACCAACAGGAGAACGGCCAGGAGAAGTCCGCCGTCTTCGACGTGTACATGACCGGCCAGTCGGTCGAAATCGAGGACGAGGAGTTCGAAGACATGGACATCACCGACGAGGACAAGGCCGACATCATCGAACTCTCCGAGCACGGCGACATCTACCAGCGGATGGTCGACTCCATCGCGCCGAACATCTACGGCCACGAGGAGGCCAAGCTGGCGATGATGCTCCAGCTCTTCTCCGGCGTGACGAAACACCTCCCGGACGGCTCCCGCACGCGCGGCGACCTGCACATGCTCTTGATAGGGGACCCCGGGACGGGGAAGTGCCAAAAATACGATACTAATGTCGTCCTTGGCGACGGAACTGAGAGACAGATTGGCGAACTGGTCGAGGACCGTTTGGAGAACCCCGTCAGTATCGACGATGGGTTCTACCAAGAGGTCGAGTTCCCCGTTCAGTCGGTGACAGAGGAGGGCGATATCGAGACGAGAACCGCGACGAAGGTGTGGAAACGCGAGGCACCGGAGCGGATGCTCAACATCGAGACGGTGTCCGGGCGGGAACTCGAAGTCACACCCTCACATCCTCTGTTCGTCCAATCGGGTGCTCGGATGAGCGCCCGGCGCGCGGACGAACTGGCGGAAGATGATTTCCTCGCTTTGCCCCGCCAACTCCGAAACGAAGGGGACGATTCGCTCGATATCGACCATCGCCGTGTCGAAGTACCGAACGCCAACAGTCTCGACACCCCCGAATGCCTAACTTCGGAGCTGGCCCGACTACTCGGATACGTCGTCGCAGAGGGGCACGTCAACGGTACTGAATCGAGCAGGTCCGTTTCAGTGACCAATGCGGACAAGGAGGTCTTAGACGATGTCTCGAACTGTCTGAATTCGCTCGGCCTTCGACACTGGCAGCGGGACGTTACGGATACATCGCATGTCGAACTGGTCGGGTGTTCCTCCGTGGAACTCATTGATTTCCTCGAAAACATCGAACCCGCGCTCTTGGAAGGGTCTGCTGACCAACGGGTCCCCGACTGCCTGTTCCGCGCGAGTCGAGGGGCCAAGCGTGCGTTCCTCAAAGCGTATATCGAGGGCGAGGGTCACGTCTCAGTGAAAGAGCGCGAGATAACGGTCGCCTCGGTGAGTCACGAATTACTGGAAGGCGTCCGAACGCTCCTCCTCGCACTCGGCATCGAATCGAGTATCAATGCTCGACAGAACGGAAGCTACCGGCTCAGAATTAGTGGGTCCGACTTTGTTCGATACGTTGAGGACGTCGGATTCGTGACTCAGCGAAAACAGACTGCGTCGGCAGCCTTCGACGATGTGTCGGAGAACACGAATACCGACGTGATTCCGGACATCGGCGAGGAACTCACGTCGATTCGGGAGTCACTTGCACTCTCACAGTTCGACTGCGGTATCCCTCGGACAACGTACCAGCACTACGAGCGCGGCGACCGGAATCCGAGTCGGGTTTCCCTTCATAAGGTCCTAGAAACCTTCGAGGACCGACTCGAATGGCTCCGTGACATCCGAGAACGCGTCCGTGCGAACGATTGGAACGCTATCGTCGAAGCCCGTGACGAACTCAACCTCTCGCAGCGCGTCCTCGCAGAGGGGATGGGTGTCGAGCAAACGGCTGTGAGCTACTACGAGCGAAACGATGTCATTCCAGACGGGGGTATTGAGGGTGCCCGCGGCGTTGTTCTTGACCGAATCGAGAAAGCGCTTTCTGCCGCTCCTCGGCTGAAGGCACTGCGCCAACTGGTTGAGAACGACCTCTCCTGGGAGCAGATCCGCTCGATAGAGGAAGTCACCCCCGATTACGAATGGGTCTACGACCTCGAAGTCGCTGACACACATACCTACATCTCGAACGGAGTCGTCTCGCACAACTCTCAGCTACTCCAGTACGTGCAAAATATTGCGCCACGCTCTGTCTATACGTCTGGCAAGGGAAGCAGTGCGGCGGGCCTTACTGCCGCAGCTGTTCGCGATGACTTCGGCGAGGGCCAGCAGTGGACACTGGAGGCGGGCGCGCTCGTCCTCGCCGACCGGGGTATCGCGGCCGTGGACGAGCTCGACAAGATGCGAAGCGAGGACCAGTCGGCGATGCACGAGGCGCTCGAGCAACAGGAAATCAGCATCGCCAAGGCGGGCATCAACGCCACGCTCAAGTCCCGCTGTTCCCTCTTGGGCGCCGCCAACCCCACGTATGGCAGGTTCGACCAGTACGAGCCCATCGGCGAGCAGATAGACTTGGACCCCCCGCTCATCTCCCGGTTCGACCTCATCTTCACCGTCACGGACAAGCCCGACGAGGAGGAGGACCGCCGGCTCGCGGAGCATATTTTGCGCACGAACTACGCGGGCGAATTGAACACCCACCGGACGAAGATGACCTCCTCGAACGTGAAGGAGGAGGAGGTCGAGGCCGTCGTCGAGGACGTCGCACCCGACATCGACGCGGAGTTCCTCCGGAAGTACATCGCTTACTCGCGGCGCAACTGCTTCCCGACGATGACGGACGAGGCCAAGCAGGCCATCGAGGACTTCTACGTCGACCTGCGCTCGCAGGGCGCCGGCGAGGACGCGCCCGTGCCGGTAACGGCCCGGAAGCTGGAAGCGCTCGTGCGACTCGCGGAAGCTTCCGCCCGCGTGCGCCTCTCCGATACGGTGGACAAGTCCGACGCCGACCGCGTCATCGAGATCGTTCGCTCGTGTCTGATGGACATCGGCGTGGACCCCGAGACCGGCGAGTTCGACGCGGACGTCGTCGAGACCGGCACGTCGAAAACCCAGCGCGACCGCATCCGCGGCATCAAGGAAATCGTCGGCGACCTCCAGGACGAGTACGACGACGGCGCGCCGGTCGAGAAGATACTCGACGAGGCCGAGCAACACGGCATGGAGCGCTCGAAGGCCGAACACGAGATAGAGAAGCTCAAACAGCAGGGCGAACTCTACCAGCCGAACCAGGACCACCTGCGCACGCTCTGAGCCCTCCCCACCCGTTTTTGAAGGGGGCCGCCCAAACCGGCGTGTGGACCGCATCGCCGTCATCCGGAACATCGAGGACGCGCTCGCCGACTACGAGGCCGGCGAGGCTGACTTGGCGAGCGTCGAGGAGCGGACGCTCTCCGCGCTCCGCACGTACGCCACCGACTTCGAGGGTGAGCGCCGCGCCTACCGCGCGAGCGGGGAGGACCCGGCCGACGGCGTCGTCGTTGTCGCGGAGAGCGAGGCCGAGGCGGAAAAGTGCGTCCGCCGGCTCGTCGACGGCGACCCTGCCTTCGACGTATCGGCCGTATGACTCTTGTAGACTCCGTGCGTCCTCACGGCCGTGCTGTTGGTCATCGGCTACTCGCAGGCGGCCCGCCAGACCTTGCGCAACGCCTGTAACGCGCACTCCGACACCGTTATCCGGCGTTTCGGGCGCGCGGCGCTGTTCGCCGAGACCGAGATGGGCGCGTTCCTCGCGTTGCGCGCCCGCGAGAAACACGGCGAGTCGGTGCAGGTCGAGCGAACCGAACCGTTCAACGAGTACGAGGCCGTCCCCGAGGCGGTCAGGGAAGCCGCGGCGGCCTACGAGGCACGCGACGCCGAGAGCACCCCGTACAGCGCGTTCGCGGCGAACACCGACCACCCGACGCCGGAGTCGATGGAAGGAACCGAGCTGTGAGACTCCTCTACGGCGGCGCCCAGTACGCGGGTCGGGCGGTCGAACTCGGGGCAGCGGACCCGGCGGCGCTTGCGGCCCGCGTCCGTGAGGGGGACCGTATCTCCCGTCCGGACCCGACGCCGGCCCACAGATACGTCGGCTGTATCACGCCGGACACGTCGCTTTCCCTGCGAGCCGCGCTCGCCGCCGCCGCCCGAACCCGCGGGCTGACCGCATCCCGGGACGACGACATCGCCGATTTGGAGCGCGAGGCGGCGAGCATCGACCCCGCTCGGGTCGACCTGGCGGAGTATCGCGAGCGCGCCGCCGAGAGGGACGCAGCGGAAACGGAGCTCCAGGAACGGGTCGCTCGCCTCGCCGGTAAGGTGGAGGCACGCCGCGAGGTCGGGGAGAGCGTCGAGGACGCGGAAGCCGAACTCCGGAGGGTGGCGACCGAGCTCTCCGAGGTGGAGACAGAACGCCTCGCGGCCCAACAGGCGCTCGCGTTGGCGCGCGAGCGGGCGCGGGAGCGCCGAGCCGAGCGGGAACGGCGGCGCCGGCTAGCCGACCGGGCCGACAATCTTCGTCAGAAGGCCCGAAAAGAGCTAGCCGAGCGGGTGTACCCCGAGTTCGTCGCGGCCCTCGACCCGGTGCCGACACCCGACGCCGTGCGCCCGGGGCGGGCCCCCGAAACGTACGTCGGGGACGACACGAGCGCTGCCCTCGCCATCGCCCGGCTCGCCGCGTTGCGCGCGCCAGTCGTCGTCGCCTGTGGGCGTTTCGAGAGTGCGAGGGACGCGGCCGAAGCGCTTCGCTGTCCGGTGATACGGGTTCAGAACTCCGCGTAAGTCTTCCGGAGGGTCGCGGGCGAGACGTCGGCGGTGTTGGCGGCCGTCTTCTGCGTGACGGCGTCCTCAGTTCCCTTGACTGCGGTGTAGAGGCAGGCGGCGGCCACGCCCCGCGGGTGGCGACCGCCGATACCGGATTCTTTGGCCTCCACCAGCAGTTCGCGGGCCTCACGCTCGGCCGAATCGGGGAGGCCGAGTTCGGTGGTGAATCGGGGCAGATACTCGGCGGGGTCCACAGGACCGGTCGGCAGGCCCAACTCGCGGTTCATCGCGTCGTAGGCCGCCCGGAGTTCGTTCTCGCTGGCGCGCGCCACGTCGGTTATCTCGGCGACCGTCCGGCTCACCGAGCGGGAGCGACAGACGGCGTACACCGCGGCGGCGGCGAACCCCTCCAGCGTGCGCCCGCGGACGATGTCTTCGTCCTGCGCGGACTCGAAGAGGACGCAGGCGCTCTCCCGGACGTCCTTCGGGAGCGAAAGTGAGCTCACGAGCCGACGGACCTCGGTGAAGCCGTACACTTGGTTGCGCTCGACCTTCGAGCGTATCTTCGAGCGATTGTGCTGCTTGCGCATGCGGGCGATACGCCGGCGCTTGCGACCCTTCGCGCGGGTCGCTTTGCCCATCTCCGTCGAGAGACCGCGGTCGTGGCGCGAACGCGTGAGCGGCGCGCCCGTCCGCTCGGGATTGGTGTCGTCGTCCGAGAAGGAGCGCCACTCGGGGCCGTGGTCGATGCGGTCGGTGCCGACCACGAGGCCGCAGTTCACGCAGACCGTCTCGTCGGCGTCGTGTTTGACCGCGCTGTCGCACTCGGGGCAGGACCGTTTCGCGCTCATACCAACACGTTGGGACCGAATGGGTATTTAAAGACCGGACGAAACCCGGATTTCGGGCTGTTCGAGGCGCGAACAACGTACCGATAATCGGTACGTAAACCCCCGGAAGATGCGGAATTATCTCATTCCCTTCGCTCACCACCGACACACACTTAGGTGGAAATAACACAAAATACATCAAATGGGACTTGCCGACATCGCGGCGGGTCTGGAAACGACCACCGAGCAGGAGGACCGGGGAGTCGCATCCGTGGACGCGACCGCGCGCTCGCTGGCGGCCGCGCTGGCGGAACACGCCGACGCGCTCCCCTGCGGTCCGGACGCAGCGGCCGAACTGACCGAGGCGTTCGCGAGCGGCGCCACTGTCGGCGAGGCGGCCGAGGCGGCCGGCGTGCCGCCCGTCACCGCGGCCAAGACCCTTCATCGGGTCGGCGTCGAGGGTGTCTGCCCGCTCGCGCCGACGGGGCGGCGAATCGTCCGCGACTGGCTCGGCGGCGAACTCACCCGTGCGGACGCGATGGCCCTCGCCGACGCCGATACCGCGGAGTTCGCGCTCGCCGCATACGTCGAAACCCACGACCGAATCGAGGGTGCCCGGCGGGCCGTCGAGAACGCCCTCGCGCGCGACGGGAACGCGATGGTCGAGAAGCGCGACGCGCTCGCGGACGCGATGGTCGACGGCCCCAACTAGAACGGCAACATTCCTTCGGACTCCGTCTCGATGTCCGTTTCGAGGAGCTCTCCGGCCAGTGATGCGACTGCCGGGGCAAAGGGCGTCTCGCCCCCGGCGACCGCCGACTCGCCCGCCCCGTAGCCGTCGAACGTCGGGATTCGGTGGGCCCCTTTGCCCTCCCCGTCCGCCCGGTTGTAGACGACCAACGGCTCGGGCGCGCCGATGTCGGCCAGCCGTCCCCGCTCGCGGGCGACGCCGTCCCGGCCCCTGTCGGTGTCGGGCGCGACGAGCGCAGCGCCGTCGGCGGCGGTGACGGCGCCGACCGCGGGGTTGGTCCCTATCGGTGGCGTGTCGACGAGGAGGAAGTCGAACCCGGTCGCGTCGAGCAGGTCGCTCATCCGCTCGCCCGCGGCCGGGGTTTTCGCGGCCGCGACCCGGGTGAAGGGCGCTCGCACCGGTGCCAGGGCGAGTCGCCCCGGAAGCTCCTCCGAATCGGGGTGGTCGACAAGCGCGTCCTCCAGCTCGGTCTCGTCGGTCAGCACGCCGGCGAACTCCGGCGAGAGGTCGCCCGGGACGTGCCGGCGCAGCCCCTGGGTGTCGAGCGCGGCGTCGAGGACCGCCACTTCCTTCCCGTCCGCGGCGAGCGCGGCGCCACACTCGACGGCCAGGCGGGTCGTCCCCGCGCCGCCCACGGTCCCGACGAGCGCGGCCGTTCGTGTCATACCCGCGATGACACTCCCGTGGGGCTAAAGCGCTCGGGCCGAACGCCTACGCTTCCTCGTCGATGCGTGCGGCGATGTCGTCGAGTTCGTCGTCCGGTACGTCGGGCCGCGAGTCGAAGAGTGCGTGGACCGGCCGCCCGCCGTCGCCGTCGAAGCGCGGGACGATGTGGCCGTGGACGTGGGGGACCTCCTGACCGGCGGCCTCGCCGTTGTTGAACGCCACCGTCGTCGCCTCGGCGTCGACCGCGGCCTCGACCTTCGGGGTGAGGTAGTGGAGCGCGGCCATCACCATCTCACCCGGTTCGGGCGGCAACGCTTCGAAGTCCTCGTAGTGCGTTTTGGGGATGACCAGCGTGTGTCCCCGCGCGAGCGGGTTCGCGTCGAGGAAGGCGAGCGTGTCGGCGTCCTCGTACACGACGCGGGCGGGGATGTCGCCGTCGACGATCGAGCAGAAGATGCAGTCGTCGGTCATGGGTGTGAGAGCGACCGCCAGCGTCAAAAAGCTACCCGCGGTCGCCCCCTGAACTGCGGTTTCGCGGGGCGAAAGGCATACAACTGACCGTACAGTCAGACTCTGTATGGACGAACTGTTCGATGTGGCGGCGGAAGCGCTCTCCGCCGTGCTCTACGCCGTCGGCGCCCTCCTCGCGGGGGCTGTCGGCCTCGCCGCGGAGTACGCGGGCTATCAGGAGTTCGCCGCGGGTGCGGCCATCACTCACACCCTCTGGTTGGGCGTCATCGGCGCCATCGCGCTGTACGTCGCCGTCAACCTGTTCGCCGAGTTCCGCGCCGAGTTGGCTTAAACGAGCGCCGCGATTGCTTCGGGGTCGGTTTCGGCCTCGCCGCCGTGATAGGAGAGCGTCGATCGCACGTCGAGCGCCGCCAGTTTCCGAACGGAACGGTGTGCCTCTATCAGGTCGGGCGTCATTTCGGGGACCGGCCCCCGGATTTCTCCCTCCGAAGCCGTGAGCGCGTCGCCGGTGAGCAGGAATCGCTCTTCGGGGAAGTGCAGGGCGAGGTGTCCCGGAGCGTGGCCGGGCGTGTGGAGGACGTGGGCGGGTCCGGCCTCGGTGTCGATGGTTTCCCCGCCGACGAGTTCGACGGTGACCGGCGCGGGCGGATAGCGGTCGCCGCTGCCCTTTATCGGTTCGCGCTCGCCGCGAACGAACGGCGCACAGCGCTCGTGAGCGAGGACGGGCACCGAGCGCTCTTCGAGGAGTTCGGCGAGCCCGCCCGCGTGGTCGCCGTCGTGGTGCGTCAGGAGAACGGCGGTCACGTCTCCGAGCCCGAAGCCGGCGGCGTCGAGCTCGGATTCGAGCTCCGTCAGCGAGCCCGGCAGCCCCGTATCGACCAGTATCAGGCCGGTCTCCGTTTCGAGCGCGGCGGCGAAAAAGGACCGCCCCTCGCGAGTGAACTCGACGACGTGGATGCCATCCGGTACCATACTCCACAGTTCGGCCGCGCGGGCGTGTAGCTTTGGGCACCGGCAGTACGGACGGCCGCTCTCCCGCACCGACGCGTGTGCCGACCGATGTCCGGGCACGGCTGACGCACGTGCCCGACCGATGGCCCTTTTATCGGGGCGCTACCAGAAACGCGTATGACTGACGGAAGCGACGAGCTCGCGGATGCCGAACGCTTCGGCGATGTCGCGGAGGGGTACGACCCCGGCGCGGTCTCGGAGCGCGTCTTCGAGTACTGGGACGAGGTGAACGCCTACGAGCGCACCAAGGAATCGCGCGCCGACGGCGAGGACTACTTCTTCGTCGATGGCCCGCCTTACACCTCCGGCTCCGCCCACATGGGTCACGCGTGGAACAAGAGCCTGAAGGACGCTTACATCCGCTACAAGCGGATGTGCGGCTACAACGTCACTGACCGGCCGGGCTACGACATGCACGGCCTCCCCATCGAGACGAAGGTCGAGGAGGAACTCGGCTTCGAGAACAAGAAGGACATCGAGGAGTACGGCGTCGAGAACTTCATCGACGCCTGCCGCGAGTTCGCCGAGGACAGCCTCGACGACCTCCAGTCCGATTTCGTCGACTTCGGCGTCTGGATGGACTGGGAGAACCCCTACAAGACGCTCGACTCGACGTACATGGAGTCGGCGTGGTGGGCCATCCAGCGCGCCCACGAGAACGGGCTCGTCGAGCAGGGCCAACGCTCGATTACGCAGTGTCCCCGGTGTGAGACCGCCATCGCCAACAACGAGGTCGAGTACGAGGACGTCGAGGACCCTTCGATATACGTCACCTTCGACCTCCGAGACCGGGAGGGCTCGCTCGTCGTCTGGACGACGACTCCGTGGACGATTCCCGCCAACACCTTCGTCGCGGTCGACGGCGACGGCGAGTACGCCGCCGTCGAAGCGACGCGGAACGGCGAGACCGAACGCCTCTACGTCGCCG
>JBEQBK010000050.1:0-16452 GCA_041639855.1 Halobacteriaceae archaeon
CGAGCGCACCGCGAGCGTCGTCCTCTCGGCGCTCGACATCAACCCCGAACTCCGCGTAGTGAGTTTCACCCCCTCGACCCGCCGCAAGGCCGCGCTCGCCGAAATCGGCGTGGACCGGAGCGTCGCACCCCACGCGCTCATCGGCGAGCGCCTCGCGGAGAAGGCGACGACCGGCGTCAGTCTCGACTCGGCCCGGAACGGGGTCGTCGTCCGGGAGGTGCTCGTCCGGCGGGGAAGCCCCCTCCACGGCGTTCGAATCCGCGACTCGCCGCTGGCGGCCCATCCGGAGTTAACCCTCGTTGCGGGGTGGTTCGACGGCGCGCTCAAGCTTCCCCCCGACCCCGACGAGCGCCTCACCCCGAACGCCGTGCTCGTCGTCGCCGGCCCCGAGGACGCCATCGAGGAACTCGCGACCGAGATGGACGGGTTCCGCCCGGCCCGCTCGACTGCCGTTTCGCGGATCGTCGTCGCCGGGCTCGGCGAGGGAGGGCGCGCCGCGGTCGCCGCGCTCCCCGAGGGGACGGCCGTCACGACCATCGACGGGGACGAAACGAGGGAGCCCGACGTCGTGGGGGACGCAACTGAGCCGGAAACGCTCGAAGCCGCCGACATCGAGGACGCCGCCGCGCTGGTCGTCACCGTCAACGACGACGCGACCGCCCTTCTGACGGTGGCGATGGCGCGCTCGCTCGCCCCGGACCTCGAAATCCTCGTGCGGGTCACGGACGCGGAGAAGTCCGGCCCGGCGTTCCGCGCGGGCGGCGACTACGTCCTCTCGGTCCAGCGGGTCTCCGCGCGCCTCGTCGCCGCGGAGGTCCACGGCGAGCGGGTGATGGACCCCGTCGGCCAGATACGGCTCCTCCGGACGAGCGGGGCGCCGTTCGCCGGCTCCCGGCTCGCGGACGTGCGGACCGGCGACCGCGAGTGGACCGTCGTCGGCGTCATCCGGGAGGGGACCGTCAACACCGACCCGGAGACCGTGGTGGGAGAGGACGAGGAAGTGTTCGTCGCCGGGAGCGACGACGCGATAGGGGAGTTCGAGCGCACCCACGGGGAATAGCGGGGCTTTTGGGCGCCCGGGCCCCATCCGCCCGTATGGGAAAGGTCAGTATCGGGCTCCGAGGCTGGCGCTTCGACGAGGAGGAAGTCTTCGATGAGGAGGGGAACTTCCGCCCCTTAGAGGAGATGGGCGAGGACGCCCGCACCCGCCTGAACCGGCTGACCGGGCTGTACGACAACCCGTGTCACGCCTGCTGGCTCGTGCACGGCGAGAAAGAGCCCTGCAACGTCGCGAAGGCGGTGTACGGCGAGCCGAACGCCGAGGTCCTGCTCTGTGACGAACACGAGCCGGACTTCCTCTACTGGTACGAGACGGCCGGCCACGAACACCGGGGCGAGGAGGGGTTCGCCGAGCGCTTCCACGAGTGGTTCGACGCCGGGAACCGCGCGCCGGCGGGGTACGATACGGAACCTGTCGAGACGGACCCCGCCGACGTGCCGATGCCCGACCGCCCGAACCTGGAGTACCGGAACGTCGACCTGCCGGAGGACGAACAGGTCGAAATCGACCTGAAGGCCGGCGAGGCCTACGAGGGCGAGGAGGTCACCGAGCGCCGGAAACGGCAGGCGGAGGCCGAGGAGCTAGACACCGAGGACCTCGACCTGGACTCCGAGTACCCGACATGAGCGCCCCCGCCGTCGCGCTGGTCGAACCCGAGACGCCCGGGAACGTCGGGACGGTCGCCCGGGCGATGAAGAACTTCGGCTTCTCGGAGCTCCTGCTGGTCGACCCGCCCGAACTCGACCCCGACGGCGAGGCCTACGGTTTCGCCGGCCACGCCCGTGAGGACATCCTGCCGGGGGCGGAGGAGACGACCGTCGACGAACTCGTCGAGAACTACCACACGGTCGGATTCACGGCCGTCACCGGCGAGACGGGCAACCGACCCGTTCGATACCCCTTCAAGACGCCCGCGGAACTCGCGGACTCCCTCGCGACGGTCGAAACCGACACCTGCCTGGTCTTCGGTCGGGAGCGCGTCGGGCTACACAACGACGAACTGGAAGCCATGGACGAAATCTGTGCGGTGCCCGCGAGCGAGGCGTACCCCGTTCTCAATCTGGGCCAAGCCGCCACCGTCTCGCTGTACGAACTCCGGGACTTGGCGATGGAGGAGAACCAGCTCCCCGACGTCGAGCGCTCGCGGGCCACGGAAGCGGAAATCGAGGGGTTCTACGGCGCGCTCGAAGGGTTCCTCTCGGACTTACACTACCCCGAGGAGAAGGAGGCCAAGACGATGCGTCTGGCCCGGCGGTTGCTGGGCCGTGCTCATCCGACGGGCCGGGAGCTGAACACGATGCGCGGCGTGCTCAGGCGGGCCCACGAAGCCGTCGAGCGCGCTCAGTCCGACGCGGAATCGTCGGACTCCGCCGCCGAACATGACGAGTCCGGGTCGCCGGCGTCCGCCGCCGACCCCGACGACGCCTGACGCGCGACGACGCCCAGCGCGACCAAGGAAATAGCTGTCCCCGACTCGGTTTCGCCCGTGACCTCCATTTCGACGGTGCCGCGCTCCGGTCTGTCCGCCTCTTTCCCGACGATTTCGAGCTCGGCTTCGAGGGTGTCGCCCGGCCGGACCGGCGTCGGCCACCGTAGTCTGTCGACGCCCTTCCCCGCGACCACGGCGAGCTCGGAGAGGTAGGAATCCACCAGGAGACGCATCGTTACGGAGCCGGTGTGCCAGCCCGACGCGATGAGCCCACCGAGGGGCGTCTCCTTCGCCCGCTCCGGGTCGGTGTGCATCATCTGTGGGTCGAAGCGCTCGCCGAACTCGACTATCCCCTCGCTGGTGAAGGTGTGACTGCCCAACTCGCGGGTCTCCCCGACCGTGATGTCCTCGAAGGTACGGGCCATTACGTTCGCTTGCCGATTTCCTCGCGGAGCGCGCTGGAGACGAGTTCGCCGTCGGCCTGCCCGCCGAGCGCCCCCATCGCCTCGCCCATCAGGCCCGAGAAGGCGCCCATCCCCTCCTCCTCGACCTGGTCGGCGTTGCGCTCGACGACCTCCCGTACCGCCTCGCGGACCTCCTCCTCGGCGGCGCCGCCCAAATCCTCCTCCTCGACGGCCTCGGTGGCGCTCAGATTGGGGTTCTCCGCGAGCGCCGTCAGCAGGTCGCCGACCGACCCCTTCGGCACCTCGCCCTCGGTGACGAGTGTCAAGGCGTCCCGGAGGTGGCGGTCGGTGAGGTTCTCGACGGGCACGTCGTCGCGGCGCAGCTCGGTGAGGGTCGATTCGAGCGTGTCCGCCGCGAACGTCGGTTCCACACCCTCGTCGACCACGTCCTCGAAGAGCGCCCAGCGCCGGCCGTAGGCGACCTGTTCGGCCAGCCCTTCGCCCAAGCCGAACTCGGAGCGGTAGCGCTCGACCTTCTCCGTCAGGAGTTCTGGGCGCTCGACCTCGCCCAGGTCGGGCTCGACGGGTGGCACGTCCGTCTCGGGGTACATCCGCGCGGCGCCGGGAAGCGGGCGGAGATACGCGGACGTGGCGTCCTGTTTCACGTCCCTCGTCTCCTCGGGGACGCCCTCGATGGCGGCCTCGGCGCGCTCGGCGACGGCGCCGATGGCGTTTGTGGCGACGTCCTCGCTGTCGGCGACGAGCGCGACGCCATCCTCGGGGCCGGCACTCACGGCGTCGCGCAGGGCCGCGACCTCCGCCTCGGTAACGCCGTAGGCCGGGAGCTCGTCGGTGTGGAACACCCCGCCCGCGCCGTGGCGTTTTGCGTGGTCGGAGAGCTCGGTGCCGAGGCGGCGGTCCGGCTGGAGCTCCCGGCCCAGCAGGCCGTCGAAGCCCGCCAACCGAACGGCCTTCACGGCGCCGCCCGAGTCCAGCGCGTTCGCGATGACGCCCGAATCGGTGTCCGCGAACACGTCGCTGACGTCTTCGGGGTCACCCACCGCGGCGTTGCGCTCGTTCAGTTCGTCGGCGATGGCCAGGAGCTCGACCTGGCGACCCACCTCCAGACGGACGATGTCGTCGATGTCCTCCAGGCTCTGGACGCCCTTCATCTCGACGCGGGCGCCCTCGGCGATGGAGACGTTCACGTCCTGCCGGATGGTGCCGAGCCCGCGCTTGACGTGCCCCGTCGAGCGCAGGAGCATCCCGATGCGCTCGGCGGCGTCGCGGGCCTGCTTGGGCGAGCGGATGTCGGGTTTCGTGCCGATTTCGACGAGCGGAATCCCCAACCTATCGAGGCTGAACCGGACCCCCGAATCGGTCTCCGCGACCCTTCCGGCGGACTCCTCCTCTAACATGAGGTCCTCGATGCCGACGGGGCCTTCTTCGGTGTGGATTTCGCCCTCCCGCGCGAGCAGGGTCGAGCGCTGGAACCCCGACGTGTTCGAGCCGTCGATGACGACTTTCCGCATCACATGGGCCTGGTCGACCGGCTCGGCGTCCAGCAGGTCCGCGATTTGGAGCGCCGTGTCGAGCGCCTCGTCGTCGAGTCGGTGAGGCGGCTCGTCGTCCTCCTCCACGAGGCAGGTCGAGTCGAAGGCCAGATACTCGAACTCCCGGTCGACCTGGCTCTCCTCCAGGGCGGCCTCGTCTATCTCGCCCAACTCGGACTTGGTGGGGTGGAGATAGCGGGTGAACGTCCGGCTCGCCGCCTCCGGCTCGCGGCGCTCGGTCGGACAGGCACAGAACAGCTTCGTCTCGGTGTCGAGTTGCTGGTGGATTTCGAGGCCGGCCACCAACCCGAGCGCCTCGTAATCGTAGTCGCCGTCGCTCATTACCGAACGGTGGGTCGGGGAGGGGTAAAAAACCGTTCAGTCCCCGTTTCGCTACTCGCGCTCCTCGACCGGCGTCCACGTCCGGTCCTCGCCGCCGACGTAGCGCGAGCGGGGACGGATGAGTCGGTTGTTCTCCAGCTGTTCGAGGCAGTGGGCCGTCCAGCCCGCGGCGCGCCCGACCGCGAACGTCGGGGAGAACAGGTCGCGGGGGACGCCCACGCCGCGGAGGAGCACCGCCGTGTAGAACTCAACGTTCGTCGAAAGGTTGAGGTCGGGTTTGCGCTCCTCCAGGAGCTCGATGCCCACCTGTTCGGTCTCGCGGGCCGTCTCGAAGAACGCCGAGCCGGCGCCCTCGTAGAACTCCTTGGCCGCGTTTTCGAGGACGGCGGCCCGCGGGTCGCGGGTCCGGTACACCCGATGCCCGAAGCCCATCAGGCGGTTGCCGCCTTCGAGTTCCTCGCGCAGGACGGCCTCGGGGTCGCCGCGCTCGTGGGCCCGCTCGATCATGTCCAGAACGGGGCCGGGCGCGCCACCGTGGAGGGGACCCTTCAGCGCGCCGACCGCGCCCGTCACGCCCGACACCACGTCGGACTCCGTGGAGACGATGGTCCGCGCGGTGAACGTGGAAGCGTTCAGGCCGTGGTCAACGACGGTGTTCAGGTACGTTTCCAACCCCCGGGCGGCCTCCTCGTCGGGGTCCTCGCCCGTGAGCAGGTGGAGGTAGCTCGCGGCGTGGCGCAAATCCTCGCGAGGCTCGACGGGGTCGTCGCCGTCGCGAGCGCGCTTGTACGCGGCGGCGAGCGTCGGCATCTTCGCCACGGCGTCCAGCGAGTCCTCGGCGGGGTCCTCCTCGCCCTCGCGGCCGAGGCTGGCGGCCGAGATGCCCATCCGGAGGGCGTCCATCGAGGACTGCCCTTCCTCGTTTGCGGCGCGAACGACCGTCTCGATGGCCTCGTCGGCGACCGCGCGGCGGGAGGCGAGGTCGGCGCGGAAGGCGGCGAGTTCGTCACTCGTCGGAAGGCGGTCCTCGCGAAGCAGGTAGAGCACTTCCTCGAAGGAGGCGTTCGGCGCGAGTTCCTCGACGGGGAAGCCAGCGATGACGAGTTGGCCGTTTTCGCCGTCGATGTTGCTCAAGCGCGTCTCGGCAACGGTGACGCCTTCGAGCCCGGGGTTGAGTTCGTCTTCGCTCATACCCGCATCCACGAAGGGGTGGAACTTATCGCTTCGCCACTCGGCACGATTTTTTACGACAAACGTCGAAATCAGGGTTGGGTGATTGGCTACTCCGAACCGAGGATGCCGCGCTCGGTCATCTTCGCCGGGTCGAGCACTTCGTCGGCCTCCTCCTCGGTGAGGTAGCCGCCCTCGACGGCCACTTCGCGGACGGTTTTGCCCTCGGCGAGCGCCTGCTTCGCGACCTTAGAGGCCGCATCGTAGCCGATGTGGGGGTTCAGCGCGGTGGCGAGCGCCATGCTGCGCTCGACCTGTTCTTCGCAGGTCTCCTCGTTGGCTTCGAGTTTCGCGACGAACTTCTCGGCGAAGGCCTCGCTGCCGTTCGCCACCAGACGTGCGGACTGGAGGAAGTCGTTCGCGAGCACGGGCTTATAGAGGTTCAGGTCGATCTGGCCCTCCGCGGCGCCCGCGGAGACGGCGGCGTCGTTGCCGACGACCTGCTTGTGGACCTGATTGATGGACTCGGCGACGACCGGGTTTATTTTCCCGGGCATAATCGAACTCCCGGGCTGGTTCTCCGGTTGCTCGATTTCGCCGATACCGTTCCGAGGGCCGGACGCGAGCAGGCGCAGGTCGTTCGCGATCTTGTTCAGCGAGCCCGCAATCGTGCGCAGAGCGCCGTGGGCCTCGCTCATCGCGTCGTGGGCCGCCTGGGCCTCGAAGTGGTTGTCCGCCTCGCGGAAGGCGACGCCCGTCTCCTCGGAGATGTACTCCGCGGCGCGCTCGGGGAACTCCTCGTGGGTGTTCAGTCCCGTGCCGACGGCGGTGCCGCCGAGCGCGAGCTCGCGCAGGTGGGGCTTGGCGTTCTCCACGCGCACGAGGCCCTTCTCGACCTGGGCGCGATACCCTCCGAATTCTTGGCCCAGCATGACGGGCGTCGCGTCCTGGAGGTGCGTGCGCCCCGTCTTGACGACATCCGCGAACGCCTCCTCCTTGGCTTCGAGCTCCTCGACCAAGGTTTCGAGCGCGGGCTCGACGTCTTTGACCAGAGCTTCGAGCGAGGCGACGTGCATCGCCGTCGGAATCACGTCGTTGGAGGACTGCCCGAAGTTGACGTGGTCGTTCGGGTGGACTTCCCGGGAACCGATGTCGGCGCCGACGAGTTCGCAGGCGCGATTCGAGATGACCTCGTTGGCGTTCATGTTCGTCGACGTGCCCGAGCCGGTCTGGAACACGTCGACGGGGAACTGGTCGTCGTGCTCGCCGGCGATGACCTCGTCGGCGGCCTCGACGATGGCGTCGGCCTTCTCCTCGGGGATGAGTTCCAAATCGCGGTTCGCCTGCGCCGCGGCCTTCTTCACGACGCCCAAGGCACGGACGAAGCGCCGGCCGAACGTCTCCTCGCTGATGGGGAAGTTCTCGACGGCGCGCTGCGTCTGGGCGCCCCAGTAGGCGTCCGCCGGCACTTCCATCTCGCCGAGGCTGTCCTGCTCGGTTCGGTAGTCGTCGTCTGCCATACCCGCGCTTCGCTTCCCCCCTACGTGAAAGCCTCGGAACGAGTGTTCTACTTCGCCGCCTCCTCGGGGGTCTGTGCGCGAATCTCCAGCGCGTGGATGTCCGTCGTCATGTGCTCACCCAGCGCGTCGTACACCATCTCGTGGCGGTCCACCAGCGAAACGCCCTCGAAGGCGGGCGAAACCACGGTGGCGGCGAGGTGGTCGTCGTCGTGTTCGCCGCGCGCGCGGGTCACGTCGGCCTCCGCGTCCTCGATGCCGTCCTCGATGAGCGCCGCGACGTCCTCGGGGTCCATACCTCTCGGGGCGGCTCGGAGGGGCAAAAGGAACCGGATTTATGTCCCTCTGCCTCCCCTTTCCGGCGATGCCCTCCCTGCGCACGTACGCCGGTGCCCTCCTCCATCCCCGGGAAACGCTCTCGACGTGGGCGCCCGATTTTCCCACGGCCGCGAAGTTCGCGCTCGTCGCGGGGCTCCTCGTCGCCGCCGGGTTCCTGCTCACAGGGGTCGCGATGGACGCCGCCTACGACCGGACGGTGACCGTCGAGAACCCCGAACACGTCTCGGGATTCCAGTGTGAGGAACCGTCGAGTTGGCCCGACTCGTTCCCCGAGTGGACGCCGCCGGAGGGGTGTTCGGCGCCCGAAACCCTGACCGTCGACCTCGGCGACCGGGCGGGCGGGGCGGCGATGGCCCTCGCGCCGGCCGGTTTCGTCGGCGTCCTGTTCGCGTGGCCTGCACTCGGGGGGCTCCTCCATTACCTCGTCGGGGAGGGCCCCGCGTTCGACGAATCGCTCTATCTCGCGGCGCTGGGGCTCGTGCCGATGGGGCTCAAGGCACTCTTCCTTCCGGTCGCGGTCCTCCTCGCGCCCCCGGCGTTGGGAACCCCCACCACCTTCGCGACCATCGAGTCGACCGTGCGGACCGCGCTGCTTGGCTGGGAGTACCGCCCCGCGGCTGCCCTCTCCGCCGTCGGCCTTCTCTGGGCCGCCTCGGTGCTGGTCGAGGGCTTCGGCGCGCGCTTCGAGCGCTCGCGGGTGCGGGCGGTCATCGGCGTCGTCCCTGCGCTCGCGGTGGTCGGCGGCATCGGCGCGCTGTGGCCGTGGGTCCCGCCGCTGGGCGTGCTTGGCGGGGTCGCGCTCGTCGCGCTCGTCGTGACGTTCGGCGTCGTCGCACCCGAACTCCAGATTATGCTCGACACCCACATCGAACTCATCGGGATGCGGAACAAGGAGGACGTGGAGCCGAAGGCCTGGTACGTCGAGTTCGTTCGCGGTACGTCGCTGCTCGTGCTCCTCGGCATCGCGGCGTGGGCGGGACTGTTCAGCGCCGCGACCTGAGAATCAGTCCTGACAGCAGCCGCCGGCTTCCCCGCCGAAGTCGATACTCAGGGGCTCCGAGATGGCCTCGTTCAACGTTTCGAGCTCGTTTTGGAGTGCCTCCTTGGCGTCCAGGAACTCCGCCATCGTCGGGTCCGAGTGGAGCTCCTCTTGGGCGCGCTGAATCTCTTGGACGTCCTCCTGGGTGGCCTCGCCGGACTGGCGGGCCATCGCGAACTCCTGGCGCAGCTGCTCGAAGGACTGGATGCGCTCCTGGAGTTCGGGGTCGGCCTGCACGGCGGCGCGGGCCTCCGCGAATCGTTCATAGGCCGAAAGGTTCGAAATGGCGGCGCCCAGCTCGCCGGCGAGTTCCTCGACTTCCGCGATGTCCGAACCGCTCGTCTCCGCGGGCGTCTCGACACTCATGGGTTCCCCTTGGACGCCGGCGGTTTAGGTTTGCCTATCGTCGTCCGTTCGTGAGAACGGGCTACGCCTCGCGTTCCACGACGAGGCGCACATGGTCGCCCTGTTGGACGTTGTTCACGTTGTTCACGCCCTGTAGAACGTAGTTCCCGGGGTCGACGGCGTCGCCGTTCACGCGCACCGAGACGTTCCACGGGCCCGATTCGCGGTAGGTCTCGCCGTCGAAGGTGACGTTGCTCCCGTCGGCGTTGGTCTCGATGCCCAGCGTGCCGAGCGCCCACTGGAGCGTGACGCCGCGACAGTGGGTGTGCCAGACGCGGCCCTCGCCGGCCTCGAAGTGGAAGCAGTCAGCGTTCAGCTGGTACTGTGACCGACTGAAATCGATTTCCTGCCCGGCGATGGTCGCCTCCATCGTGCCGTGCTCGTGGAGGGAACCGGGGCTGCCCGTGGGTTCCTGAACGGCGTTCACGTTCGCGCTGCCACCGCCGAGAAACGGGACGCTCCCGGTCACGAACCAGACGCCGACCATCCCGACGACGACGGCGCCGAGCAGCCCGAGCGCGCCCAGCACGTAGCGGCCGGCCTCGCTCTCCTCGGTGTCCTCGCCGGTAAAGTCCGCCACGCGGCGGCGGTCGATTCGCCCGAGTTCGCCCTCGTGGGTGTCGGCGAGATGTTGAAGGTAACTTTCGTTGTCGGGGAACGTCTCCCCACAGTAGTCGCACTCGACCATTCAGCCAGCGTAGGCGTCGAGTGTGCAAAAAGGCCCGGATAGTGGAGTCCCCGTCCGCCCACGGCTGACGCACGTGGGAGACCGTTGTCCGCCCACGGCTGACGCACATGGGAGACCGACTGTCCTCGGTCGCTCGTATCCGGTCGGCTGTCGCACGACCGGTAACTCTGTCCGCGCGACCGAGACCGTTGTCCGCCCACGGCTGACGCACGTGGGAGACCGTTACCGTTCGGGTTTTACGTCCCCACGCGCTATATCGGCTAATGAGTCAGGGCAGAAGCGAGGGCGACCTGCGGAACACCGGGATGTCGCTGCGCCACGACCGGGAGTGGGACTACGAACTCGACCGCGTCGCCGAGAAAGTGGAAGAACGGGACGCCGAGAAAGTGGGTCTGCAGTTCCCCGAAGGGCTGAAGCGCCGCGCGCCGGCCGTCGCGGACGACCTGCGCGACCAGCTTCCTGACGGGGTGCGCGTGATGATTTCGGGACAGCCGTGCTACGGCGCCTGCGACCTCGACACGTACATGATGCGCCGGACGGACGTCTTCGTCCACTTCGGGCACTCCCCGATGAAGGACTCCGACAAAATCGTCTACGTTCCCCTCTTCTCGAACGTCGACGTCGAGCCCATCATGCAGGAGTCCACCGAGAAGCTGGCGGACCCCGCGGAGGACCCCGATGTGGGCCTCGTTACGACCGCCCAGCACATGAACAAGTTCGAGGGCATGGTCGAGTGGCTCGAAGAGCGCGGCTACACCGTCCACACCCGAAAGGGCGACGAGCGGCTCACCCACGAGGGCCAAGTTCTGGGCTGTAACTACGCCTCCGCCGATATCGACGCCGAGCAAGTGCTCTACGTCGGCGGCGGGAAGTTCCACCCCCTCGGGTTGGCGATGGAACACCCCGAGAAGAACGTCGTTATTGCGGACCCGGTCAACAACGTCGTCAAAATCGCGGACACGGACAAGTTCCTCAAACAGCGCTACGCCTCCGTCCACAAGGCGATGGACGCCGAGGAGTGGGGCGTCATCTTCTGCACGAAAATCGGCCAAGGGCGCTGGGACACCGCGAACGAAATCGTCGAGAACAACGAGAACGCCTACCTGTTGACGATGGACGAGGTCACGCCCGACCGCTTGCTGAACTTCGGGCTCGACGCCTACGTGAACACCGGCTGTCCGCGCATCACGACCGACGACGGCCCGCAGTTCGACAAGCCGATGCTCACGCCCGGCGAGTACGAAATCGCGGTCGGGAACAAGGACTTAGAGGAGCTTTCCTTCGACACGTTCCACGGCACCTGGTAGCGCCCGAGAGCGCGGGACCCAAACTATAGGTTCCCCGGCGCCAACCCACCGGCAATGAGCGACGACGACCCCGAGGCCCGCGCGGCAGGCCCCCTCGCCGACGCGGACCTCCGGCCCGACAGTGGCGACGACGGGGGTGACGACGCGCCCGAAAGCGGCCGGGCCCGACTCCTCGGGTGGTACCGCGCGTACATCGGTGAGCCCGACCAACTGCGCGACGTCTACCTCGGCTTCGGCCTTTTCTTCGGCGGCGTGGCGATGGGCCTCATCGGGCTCGGCCTGTTCGTCCTCGAACGTGTCGCGCTGGGGGGTGAGCCACTCTGGGCGCTCCGGAAGGTCGCCTTCGCCGTCGCAGCGCTCGGACTGCCCGCCCTGCTCACGGGCGTGGTCGTCCTCCTCCCCGTGGACCGGCGCGCGCTGCTGGCGACCGGGGTCGGTGACGCCGTGACGCTGCTCGCGGTCGGGGCGTTCGCGTGGATATACCCGTACAACTGGAACGTGAACGTCGGCGCGGACCACGCGCCGCTCATCGTCTCCGTCTACGCCGTCGGTCTCGTCGCCACCATCGCGGCCAGCGGCGCCGCGCTCGTGAGCTACCACGTCGAGCGCACCGCGCCGAACGCCGCGGCCGAAACGGGGGGTCAGAGCGACAGCGGCGCCGGCGGGTCGGGGTCGACGGTCCGCGAGGCCGACGTGGAACGGGACATCGAGGAAGCGATGGAGCAAACGGAGATGACGTGGGGCGGCGTCGAGAAGGATGACTCCCGCTCTATCTCCGTGTCGGGCGAGGTCGGCGGCGACCAGTCCGCCTTCGACGAGGTGGAGGCCACCGAGACCCGCTCCTCGGGGTCGAACGTGGACGACGCCGTCGCCAACCTCAAAGGCATGAAGGGCGGCGAGGAGCGCACCGGCCGCGGGAGCGGCACCGACGAGCAGACCGAGGCGCTCAAAGAGCTAAAGAAGGAACGCGAGGCCCAGGAAGTCGCGCGGAAGCCCTCCCTCGGCGAACGGGTGAAGTCCTTCTTCGACAACTGACCGGAACATAGAGAAATATTGACACACCGAGGCCCTTCGCCGGGAAAACTTATTACCCATTACCCGCCAGCATTCGCACATGGCAAAAGGTCTCGACGTCGGCACCATGAACATCGTCTCCGCCCGACAGGAGGGCAACGACACGGTGTTCGTACAGCAACGCAACTCCTTCGTCGAAATCGACTACAGCGACATGGCCGAGCGGATGCTCTCGCGGAGCGAAGTCCTCCACATCCGGAAGGACGACGACGTGTACGTCGTCGGGGACGACGCCCTGAACTTCGCGAACATCTTCAACCAGGAGACCCGCCGGCCGATGCAACACGGCATCCTCTCGAACGAGGAGCAGTCCGCCATCCCGATGATCAAGCTCATCATCGACCAGGTCGCGGGCGAGCCCGACCACCCCGGCGAGCGCATCTACTATTCGACGCCCGCCGACCCCATCGACTCCGACCTCTCTACGCTGTATCACCAGAAGACGCTCGAATCCTTCCTCTCCGATTCGGGCTACGACCCCGAGCCAATCAACGAGGGGATGGCCGTCATCTACTCCGAGCTCGCGGATCAGAACTTCACGGGGCTGGGTATCAGCTTCGGCGCGGGCATGACCAACATCTGTCTGGCCTACTACGCGGTCCCGGTGATGACGTTCTCCATCGCCCGCGGCGGCGACTGGATCGACGAGCAGGCCGCACAGGCGACCGGCCGGACGGTGGACAAGGTCACGTCCATCAAGGAGGACGACTTCGAGCTTGACTTCCAGACCGACGCGGGGGGCGTCGAGGGCGCGCTCGCCATCTACTACGAGAACCTGCTCGATTACGTCATCGAGAACATCGCCAAGGAGGTCGACGAGGAGGACGTCGAGGAAGGCCTCGACGTGCCCGTCGTCGTGACCGGCGGGACGGCGAGCCCCGACGGCTTCGAGGACCTCTTCGAGGACCACCTCAACGAGGCGTCGATTCCCTTCTCGATCAGCGACGTGAGCCGGGCCGACGAGACGCTGTACAGTGTGGCCCGCGGCGCGCTCGTCGCCGCACGGACGGAGGAGAGCGAGAACGAGAGCCGCTCGTCGGGTGGGAGCGAGGAAGAGGCCGCCGAAGCCGAGAGCGAGGACTAATCCCGAAACCGCCGGAGCGCCGCCGCCCACGACTCCACTTCTTCCGGGTCGGCGCCGTGCTCCACGTCGACGCCGAGCCAGCCGCAGGCGTCACAGCCGTAGGCCTCGCGGCCCTCGAAGGCGTACTCGGTGAGCCGCTCCCCACAGCGCGGGCAGTCCATACTCCCTCTTCCTCAGGTGGGGTAAAAACTCCAACCCTTATCGGAAGGGGACACCGACCGGCGGTATGGACCGGGGAACCCTCGAACGCCAGTTAGAACGAGTCGAGGGGTTCGCCGACCCGAGCGCCGAGCTCGAACAGTACCCTACCCCTGCTGATATCGCGGCCCACCTCCTCCAGGTCGCCGCCGAACGGGGCGACCTGGCGAAGCCGGTGCTCGACCTCGGCTGCGGGACGGGAACGTTCGCGCTCGGCGCGGCGCTCGCCGGCAGCCCCCGAATCGTAGGAATCGAGCGGGACCCCGACGCGCTCCGTGTGGCCCGCGAGAACGAGGCTACACTCGCTCCGGACCGGGTGGCGTGGGTGCTGGGGGACGTGGCCCGCCACCCCCTCGTGGGCAACGGCTGGACCGTCCTGATGAACCCGCCGTTCGGCGCGCAGTCGGGCAACGAGGGCGCCGACCGCGCCTTTCTCGAAGCGGCCGCCGACCTCGCCGACGTCTCCTACTCCATCCACAACGCCGGTAGCCGGTCGTTCGTCGAGGCCTTCGCCGCCGAGCGCGGGGGGAAGCTGACCGCGGCGTTCGCCGTCGAGTTCGACGTCGAGCGCCAGTTCGCCTTCCACACCGCCGAACGCGCGACGGTCGACGCCGAGGCGTACCGCATCGAGTGGGCCTAAGCGGAGCGGGTCGCGACGGGAACGTGCGTGCCGTTCGCCGAGTGAGCGACCAACTGGGTGCCGTTTCTCGTGAACCGTAAACCGCCGGCTGAGCGCGGGGTTTCCGGGGACGGCAGCGGGGCCCACCCGAGCGTTCGGTTCCCCCGCTCGACGCGGAGCGTGAAGTTCCTGTCCTCGACCCCGAGCGCCACCGAGCGGCCGTCGATTCGGAGGTCAGCGGTGCTCGGCGGCGAGCGGAAGGAGGTGTGCCACGCGCCGTCGGGCGGCCGGAGGTCCACCCGGTACACCGTCGCGTTGCCTCGGACGTTCCAACCGACGCGGCGGACGCCGACGCGCTCGCGCCAGCCGAGTCCGCCGACGCGGACCCCCGTTCGGCGGACGGAGGAGAGCTCCGCCGGGGAGACGGCGCGCGACCAGAGCTGCCGTTCGGGGTTGGCGACGATCACCCCGCTGGTCCGGTAGTCCGTGGAGGCGCCCAGCACCGAGAGGTTCAGCGCGCTCGCCTTCGGGTTCGTCACGCCCTGCGCGTAAGTGACGGTGTAGTCCCCGACCTCGACGCCGTCCTCAAAGCCCGTCGCGTCGACGGCCGTGAGATTGAGCGGGACGGCGACGACACCCATCGTCAGAAGCGGGAGCACCAACAGGAGCGTCCCGACCGTCCGGAGGTTCACCCCGCGCACGCGGCGGTTCGGGGCCTTGACGGCCGCGGCGACGAGGAGGCCGACGGCGAGGACGAGCACCAGCCCGGGGCCACGATACAGGGTGTAGGAGTCCGCCCCACTGTACCACCAGAGCGCCCACAGGGAGAGGGAGGCGCCGACGACGGTGGCGCCGGCCCAGAGGCGGGTCGCCGAGGGGAGCTCCTCGCGGCCCCGCAGGGTGAGGACGGCCAGCGCGACGCCGAGCAAGAGGCCCAACAGGTGACCCTGCACGGCGATGCCGGCCCACCACGGTGTGACGAACGCCGACCCGGCCGAACTGGAGACGATGGGGTCCTGAAGCGCGTAGTACGCCGTCGAAACCGCGTCCCGCGCGGCGAGCGCGACCACCGTCCCGAAGGGGAAGCGCACGAGGGCGTAGCCCGCGAAGGCGTAGACCACACCGGAGAAGCCGATGAGCGGCCCCCACGAGAGGAGGCTGGTACAGAGCCCGACGCCGACCACGCCGAGCGGAAAGAGCAGAAACGCCCGGACGTAGGGGTTGTGCCACGGCCGCGAAAAAGAGGACTCGCCGCGGCCGACCGGGAAATGCGAGAGGGCGTACTCCGCCAGCGGCGCGAGCGTGAGCGTCGCGACGAGGTTGCCGGTAACGTGGCCCAGCCCCGAGTGGGCGAAGGGCGCGGTCACCATGCCGAGCGGGTAGAAGTACGACCACGAGTAGAAGGGCAGGGCGAGCGGGGGGCGTCCCCGGGCGTCCTGGAGGACCAAATAGACGAACAGGACGAGGCCGATGGAAACGAGCGTGCCCCACGGCACCCCGAGGAGCAACCGCGAGCGGAGCCGACGCCGGCGCTCGCCCCCCGTCGCGTCGAGACGGGTAACGACGACGAGAGCGAACAGCGCGGCGATGACAACCCCCGCACGCAGGGCGAGCGCGGCGGGTTCGGAGAGCGCCATACCGGAGGGTCGGACCGGAGCGTGTTAAATCCGGCTCGGGGAATCCGACCGGCTCAGGGAATCAGGCCGACTCGACGGACAGCCCGGCGACGCTGTTCGGCGGGAGCTCGACCAGCAGGTCGCCGTCCTCGACGGCCACGTCCAGCTCGCTCGCCTCGAACGCGGCGGCGTTCTCGCGGGTGGAGTACTCGTCGGGCTCCTGACCCGCGAAGAGGACTTCGCCGGTCCCCGTCCCGGCGTCGCCGTCGAGAGCGACCCGCACCGTCCGCGCGTCGTCGAGCGCGCGGTTGCTCAGCGTGACGTTCGTTTCCCCTTCGTCGACAGTCGCGGAGGCGCTTACCAGCGGGAGGTCGCGCAGGTCCGTCTCGACCTCGTCCGTGTCGACGGCCGTCCGTACCGCCGTCGCTCCGGCGTGGGGACTGTAGAGGTCGAGCACCTGGTAAGTGGGCGTGGGCCACGCGGCCTCCTCGTCGGTCTGGACGACACACTGCAGGACGTTGACCGTCTGCGCGAGGTTCGCCATCGAAATCAGGTCCGCGCGGTGGTTGAAGTCGTCGAGGACGCCCGCGGCGGCGACGGCGTCGCGG
>JBEQBK010000051.1:0-16236 GCA_041639855.1 Halobacteriaceae archaeon
GAGGAGCTTCGCGCCGTGCCAGCCGGCGTTGCCGAAGCCCTGCACGGCGGCCGTCGTGTCCTCGGGCTCCCGGTCGAGATAGGCGAGCATCTCGCGGGTCACCAACATCGCCGAGCGGCCGGTCGCTTCGGCGCGCCCGGCGCTGCCGCCGGATTCTTTCGATTTCCCCGTCACGACGCCGGGCGCCGTCGTGTTCTCTAGGGTCTCGTAGGTGTCTTTGATCCAGTTCATCTCCCGCTCGCCGGTGTTCACGTCCGGCGCCGGCACGTCCTGGTTCTCGCCGATGAAGGGCCGGAGCTCCTCGGCGAACGCGCGGGTCACGCGTTCGAGTTCGTCCGTGGAGTACTCGCCCGGGTCGATGACGACGCCGCCTTTCCCGCCGCCGTGCGGAACGCCGACGGTCGCGCACTTGTACACCATCCACCCCGAGAGCCCCTTGACCTCCTCGCGGTTGACGCCCGGGTGGTACCGGAGCCCGCCCTTGTACGGCCCTCTGTCGCCGTTGAACTGCGAGCGGAACGCCTTGAAGCGTTCGAGGCTCCCGTCGTCGAGGCGGACCGTGAGGTTCGTCTCCAACACCCGTTCGGGGTGTTTCAGCCGCTCGATGATGTCGTCGTTGACGTCGAGATACTCGGTCGCGTCCTCGATCTGTTCCTGCAGACTCTCGAACGGTGACGCTTCCTCGGCCATTATCCACCCGTCTCGGGGGAGGCGGATAAGTGTACACATCCGCCGGACGCGACTCCCCCGAACGGAGTCCTCCCCGTCCCGGGCGGGATGGGGCAGGGGTATTTGACGCTCGCGCCCGGCACTCCGACCATGATGTCGAACACCCACCTTTACGGCGCGTCGATAGCCGCTGTGTCGGGAGGGTACTCGCTGTGGAGCGCGTCGATGGCCGAGCGGCTGGTGCCGAGTGCACTACTGATGGCCGTCCTCGGGGTTATCGTCCTCGCCCACGGCGCGGTGCTCCTCACGCCGTACGCCGGGAAACTCGGCTCCGCGAGCGGCCCGTTGATGGCTGTGTACTCCCTGCTCATGTTGCTCAATCAGGCGCTGCTCGCGGCGGGCGTCCTTGACGACGGGAGCGGCATGATGGAGGGGGGAATGGCGACCGGTATGGGCGGGAGTGGGATGACCGCCGGGATGGGATGGGACGCCGGCATGGTTGCTCTCGCCGTCCTCATGCTCGCCAGCGGCGTCATCATGTCGCGGAGCGCGCCGATAGGCGAGTCGGCGCGGATGTAACGGCGTCCGGAAGCTACCCTTCCGCGCGCTGTCCGGCGTCCTCGTACTTCCGCTCGAACTCGCCGATGAGTTGGCCCATCTTCGCGTACCAGTCGTTGAGCGTGCGCTGCATCTCCCGGGCGATTTCGTCGCCGTCCCGGGGTTTGTACACATGGTAGTACCCGCCCTGGTCGTAGTTCACCTGTTCCTTCCGGATGAAGCCCGCGTCGAGGAGGCGCTGCACCGAGCGGTAGGCCGTCGAGCGCTCGCGCTCGACCCGCTCGGCGATTTCGTCGACCGTGAGCGGTTCGGCCGCCTCGCACAGCAGGCCGAATATTTCCCTGTCTAGCTCCTTCAGGTCGTGGAAACACTCCAGCAACCCCTCACACTCCATGTCCTGCTGGAGCATCTCGCTCATCGAGTTCGCCATCGTTGGTTCGTCGTACGCCGTTCGCGCTCAAAAGTGTTTGCGTACGGAGCACAATACTGCACCGAAACGCCGTCACAGGGTCAGTTCGCGAGCCGGCCCCGGGCGACGCCCTGTGCGTACGCGCCGAGGAACATGCCGGCGATGGCCCAGAGGATGGGGACGTTCCCGACCCCGAGACTGGCGTAGGCGGCGCCCGGACAGATGCCGGAGACGCCCCAGCCGACGCCGAACACCGCGCCGCCGATGACGACGTTCGAATCGAACTCCTTGACGCGGCGGGTGTAGGCGTCGCCGGTGAGCGGCGCCCGCCCGAGATAGGTCGTCGCGACGAAGAAGGTAATTCCCGTCACGACCGCGGCGCCGCCCATCACGAACAGGAGGCCGAAGTCCTCGAACTGGAGGAAGTCGAGCACGACTTCCGGGCGCGCCATCCCGCTGATGGCGAGGCCGAGCCCGAAGACCAGCCCGCCGACGAAGATAGTGGGTGTGAACCACGGGCTCCGCTCGTCGCTCATGGGCTCACCCCCGCGGCGCTCACGAGCTGTGCGGTCCCGACGGCCACGAGCAGGAACGTCGCGACGTTCACGAAGGAGGTGTTCGAGAGGGAGCCGACGCCACAGACGCCGTGTCCGGAGGTACACCCCTTGCCGAGCCGGGTGCCGATACCTACCAAGATGCCGCCGCCGAGCAGGCGCCACGGCTGCACGTCGGTCGTCCACGGCCCCGGGTCGGGCGCGAGCGCGAGCCCCCAGACGGCCGCGCCGACGACGATGCCGACCGTGAAGACGACGCGCCAGTTCCGCGAGTGCACGTATTTGAACCGGTTGAACCGCTCGACGTTCGAGACGTACGACAGCGTGGATTCGAGGAACGTGCTCGCCCCCGCGATGATGCCCGTCGCAAGGTAGATGATCGCGGCGCCGCCGCCGACGAGCAGCCCGCCGACCACGTAGGGCAACACGCCGCGCGGGAACGGCTCCGTGATGCCGAGCACGAGTGGTTCGGTCATCAGTTCGTCAGCGCCTCCTCGCTCGCGGCGCAGTTGTTCGGCCCGAGTTCGAGTTCGAAGGCCGTCTCGTCGTCGGGCGCTTGCCTCCCGAGGTTCGTCGCGATGATGGCCTCGTAGTTCGCCGGACGGGCGGGCATATCCGAGACGATGAACTCGACGAACGCCCCTCTGTCCATCGAGAGCGCGGCCATCCTCTCGTTCAATTGGCCGAGGTCCGCGGTGTACGTGCCGTCGTCGTTCGGGGTCGCCGCGTCGCTGAAGTGCGCCGGCGCGACGACCGTGTCGTCGGATAGCTTGCGGACCCGCTGAAGGCTCTCGTACAACGTCCCGGCGGCGTCCCGCGCGGCCTCGGGGTCCTCCAGGTCGGGGCGGGCGACGCTTTCGGTGAACAGACTGTCGCCCGTGAACAGCACGTCCCTGACCTTGTACGCAGTCATACCGGTCGTGTGTCCCGGCGTGTGGAGCACGTCGATTCGGGTGGTGCCGACGGGGAGGCTATCGCCATCCCGCACCGTCTCGTAGTCGGCGTCGTATTCGACGCCGCGCTCGGCGGCCGCCTCGGGGAGTACGGGGGTTGCGCCCGTCTCGGACGCCAGCTCGCGGATTCCGGAGACGTGGTCGGCGTGGATGTGGGTGTCGAGGGCGTACTCAATATCGGCGCCGAGCAGTTTGGCGTCCCGTGTGTACTCGTCGACGAACGCACGCAGCGGGTCGATGACCGCCGCCTCGTCGCCGGAGACGACGAGGTAGGCGAGACAGCCACTCGACGGCCGGCGGTACTGTGCGACGGTGGCGTCGCCCCCGGCGTCGAGCTCCCGATACTCGTAGACGCGAGCCCACCCCTTCATACCGCGTTCGAGGTGTTCGGCGTCGTAGCCCGCCTCGACGAGCGTTTCGGCTATCATCTCGCTGGACCCGCCCTTCGCGCAGAGCACCGTGATGCGCTCGTCGTCGGGGAGTTCGTCGTGCAGGTCGTCGGGGACGCCGTCGAGCAGCTCGAAGTACGGGTAGTTGACGGTTTCGACGGATGAGCCGTCGATGCGCCACTCCGCGAAGTCGGACTCGGCGCGCACGTCGAGGAGAAAGACGTCCTCCCCCGCGTCGATGCGGGCCTTCAGGTCCTTCGGAGTGACTGTCGCGACGGGGTCGTCAGGTGTCTCGTTCATCTCGCCCCCGTCTATTCTCCACCCACGGATAAGCGTTCGGATAGAAAATCCCAAAATACACAATACTAACAAACACAAAACCGGCCTTAGGCCATTAGTTGGCAGAATATAGCCTATTAAACCCATTCTGGAGAGTCGGTTGTGTACACAGAATAAATACTACCGATGGGTTTTTCAACTCCTGCACAATAGTGTGTCTTGAGTCCAATACCATGGATGCATACGAGCCCGACGACACACTCGACGTGAAAGGCCAGAACTGCCCGATGCCGGTCGTGAAGACCAAGCAAGCCGTGGACGGCATGTCCGGGGGCGACGTACTGGAGGTTCTCGCGACCGACCCCGGGAGCACGAGCGACCTCGGCGGGTGGGCGGAAACGACGCCGGGCGTCGAGCTCCTCGACCAACAGGAGGGTGAGGACGTGTACACCCACTACGTGCGTAAAACAGAATGAGCACCGACACGCCAGACACCACCGACGCGACCGGGGACACCCCCTCCCGTGCGGAACTGGCCGCGCGCATCGACGAGTTGGAAGCCGAACTCGCCGCGGCGACCGAGGAGAGCCAGCCGAAGCTGTCCATCGTCGCGACGAAGGGCACCCTCGACATGGCGTACCCGCCGCTCATCCTCGCCAGCACCGCGGCCGCCTTCGGCTACGACGTGACCGTGTTCCACACGTTCTGGGGGCTGGATATCCTCCACGAGGAGCGCTCCAAGGAACTGGGCCTCTCCTCCGTCGGCAACCCGAACATGCCCGTCCCGAACGCCGTCGCCGCGCTCCCGGGTATGGACACGGTCACGACCAAACTGATGGAACGGCGCATCGAGGACAACGACACCGCCACCGTCGAGGAGCTCGTCGACACGTCGCTGGAGATGGGCGTCGAGTTCCAGGCCTGTCAGATGACCATCGACCTGCTGGACTACGAGGAGGACGACTTCTACGACGGCGTCACCACCGGCGTCGGCGCGGCGACGGCCATTCAGGACATGGCCGATTCCGACATCCAACTGTTGGTCTGACTCACCCACCGATGCGCTCCGATACACCCGACGAACCCGACGCGGAAGACGCTCCCCACGTCGGCGCGGGCCTCCTCGACTCGGAGATGGGGCCGAGCTCCGCGATGGCGCACCTCTACCGCGGCGAGGTCCACCGGATGAAGCTCTGGCGCGAGCGGCTGGACCGCACGACGAACTGGGCGGTCATCGTCATCGCGGCCGTCCTGACGTGGGCGTTCTCCAGCCCCGAGAACCCACACTACATCCTGCTCATCGGGGTCGCCACGCTCTCGGTCTTCCTCACTATTGAGGCCCGCCGCTACCGGGGCTACGACATCTGGCGGACCCGCGTTCGCACGCTTCAGGAGAACGTCTGGGCGTACGGGCTCGACCCCGAGGGCGGTATCGCGGACGAGGGCTGGCGCGAGCGGCTCGGCGACGACTACCGGACGCCGGCACTGAAAATCACCGCGGAGGAAGCGCTCGCGCACCGCTTGCGCCGCGTGTACCTCCCGCTGCTCGTGCTCCTTCTCGTCGCGTGGCTCGTCCGCATCACGGCGTTCTCGGCTGCCTCGTGGGTCGAGACGGCGGCCATCGGCATGATACCCGGCGTCGCCGTCCTCGCGGCGGTCGGCCTCTTCTACGCCGCAGCCGTCGTCGTCGCCTGCCGCCCGCGGACGTGGCACGCCAGGGGCGAACTCCGTTCGAAGGACCTCCGAAAACGTCCCTGAAATCGGTCTCAGGCGTCGTTGAGGGCGCGCCAGTACTCGACGAGCGCGGTGGGGTGGCCCTCCTCGGGGCCCGCGCGGCGGGTGGCGGCCTTGAACGCCTCGTGCACGACCCCGTTGAGCGGGAGCGCCGTCCCGTTCTCGCGGGCGAACTCGCGGGCGTAGCCGATGTCCTTGTGCCAGATGGCGAGGCCGCCCATCCCCTCGATGTCCTGACTGAAGTCGCCCGTGTCGTAGCGCTCGGAGACGTCCATCCCGAGAAAGTCGCGGAACAGCGCCGGGTCGACGCCGTTGTCGCGGACGAACTCGACGATTTCGGCGTCGAGCGCCTCCCGCCCGGCGTAGCGCATCTGGAGCCCGAGTTTCAGGACGGTGCCCTCCGGAACGGGCCCGACCCGGACGTGGTCCTCGCAGAGCGTGTCCAGCAGCGGCGCCGCCGCCTCGCAGGCGGCCTCGCTCCCGCCGACTAGCATGTGATAACCTTCCCGCGGTGCGCCGCCGGTGATGGGCGCCTCCACGAAGGCCGCCCCCGCCTCGCTGCACAGCGCCTCCGAGACGACGGACGTGTCGGGGTGGGTCGTCGTGGCGTCCACGACGAGCTGGCCGTCCGCGAGCGATTTCAGGAGGCCGTCCGCGCCCTCCAGGGTGGCCTCGACCTCGGGCGTGCCGGGGACGGCCAGCACGACCGCGTCCGCCGCGTCGGCGAGCGTCGCGGGCGTGTCGGCGGCCGTCGCGCCGGCTTCGACCGCGTGCTCGACTTTCGCGTCGTCGGTATCGAAGACGACGACGTCGTAGTTCGCCCCCAGCAGGCGGTCGAGGAACTCCGTGCCGATGTAGCCGACGCCGACGAGTCCGATGGTCTCCATGGCGGCGCTGGGAGCGGCGCCCGGTTAAGTGTGGGTCCTGCGAGGCTTTACGCCGACGGGTTTTACAGGCCGCCCCACGACCGGTGGGTAATGGCAGCCGTCCCGCCGGGAGCGCTCGTGGTGTTCGCGTTGATAGCCGTGGCGCTCACGCTGTTCGTTACGGAGGCGCTCCCGCCGGACATCACGGCTATCGGCGTCCTCGTCTCGCTGGCCGTTCTCGAACCGTACACCGGCGTGCCGGCGACGGACGCCATCGCCGGGTTCGCCAGCACGGCGACCGTGACCATCATCGCGATGTACGCCCTCAGCGAGGGCATCCAGCGGACGGGCGTCGTCGAGCGCCTCGGCGTGTACATCGGGCGGGCGACCGGCGGCGACGAAACGCGGCTCCTGGCGGCGACGCTCGGGACCACCGGGGCCGCGGCGGGCGCCATCAACAACACGCCCGTCGTCGCGGTGTTCATCCCGATGGTCAACGGACTCGCCGAGCGCGCCGGCATCTCCCCGTCCAAACTGCTCTTGCCCCTCTCCTACGCCGCGATGCTCGGCGGGACGCTCACCCTCATCGGCACGTCGACGAACCTGCTCGCCAGCGACTTCGCCCGGGAGATTCCGGGGCGGGGTCCCATCGGCATGTTCGAGTTCACGCCGCTCGGCGTCGTCGTTTTCCTCGTCGGGGTGGCCTACCTCCTCACGGTCGGTCGGCGGCTCACGCCCGAACGAATCAAGCCGGCCACGGACCTCACGGAGGCCTTCGAACTGGAGAACCGTCTGGTGCGCTTCGAGGTCGGCGCGGACTCCCCGCTGGTCGGGCTCGAAGCCGAAACCGCGCGCGAGGAGTTGGCCGCGGGCCCCCCGGACGCCGAGGACGGCACCCACGTCGACCTGCTCCTCGTGGAGCGAAACGGCGAGGCGTTCCGTGCGCAGTCTTCCGACCGAACGATCGAACCGGGGGATACGCTGCTCGCCCGGACGACCCTGCAGGCGGCCAACCGCCTCACCGAGCCGTTCGGACTCCGCCACCGCTCCCGAGCCGACGTCTCCGAGGCGGCGCTCGAAGCGGGCGAGAGCGAGCTCGTCGGGACGGTCGTGTCGCCGGACTCGGAGTTCGTCGGGCGGACCGTCGCGGAGTCCCGCCTCGCCGACCAGTTCGACACGTCCGTCCTCGCCGTGCTGCGCGACGGCGCGGTGCTCGACGACGCCATCCCCGAGACGACGCTCGCGGCCGGCGACACGCTGCTGGTGCACACGACGCCCGAGGACCTCGCGTACCTCCGCGAGGAGCGGGGCCTCGTCCCGATGCAGCTCCCCGAGGACTCGGCCGCGACCGAGCCGTCCGCCCCCCTCGACCCGAAGACCCCGGTCGCGTTGGCGATTATGCTGGGCGTCATCGCCGCCGCGGCGCTCGGCGTCGTCCCCATCGTCATCGCCGCGCTCGGCGGCGTCTTCGCGATGGTCGTCACCGGCTGTCTCACCCCGGCGGACGCGTACGACGCGGTGAGCTGGAACGTCGTCTTCCTCCTCGCGGGCGTCCTCCCGCTCGGCGTCGCGCTCCAGCGGACGGGGGGCGCGGAGCTCATCGCCGGCGCGCTCGCGGGTGTCGCGGTCCACGTTCCGGACCTCGGGATGCTCGCGCTCTGTTACCTGCTCACTGGGACGCTCGCCGCGCTCATCACGCCCGTCGCGAGCGTCGTGTTGATGAGCCCCATCGCCATCGACACCGCCCAAAACATCGGCTCGGAGCCCTTCTCATTCCTCCTCGCCGTGGCGTTCGCCGGTTCGGCGGCGTTCGCGACGCCCATCGGCTACCAGACGAACCTGATGGTGTACGGTCCCGGCGGCTACAAATTCACCGACTACGTCCGGGTCGGCGCGCCGCTCCAGGTGCTCCTGACCGCCGTCGTGTCGGTCGGAATCGCCACCCTGTTCGGCTTGTAACGCCGTTCTGACGGGAACGTGCGGGGCCCGTGATAAACTCGAAGTGGCCCCCGGTTCCACGCTCCGACGATGCCCTTCCTACTCGAACGTTTGCTCGGCGAGGACGTCGAAAACCCGGATATGGGCGTCGTCTGGGACCTCATCGCCGAGGCCGGGAACGCCGTACAGGGACCGTTCGACGACGTGTTTGTCCGTCGTTACGACATCCCGTTCACCTTCGACGTTCGAAAAACGCTGCGCGATTTTCGTGCCAATCAAAAACATCCGATTTCTGATGATAGCGACGACCTGTTCGAAGCCGAGGAGTGCCAGCGCGTCGCGCTCATCGACGCGCTCGTCGACCGGTACGCGACGGACGCCGGGTTCACGCTTGGGGACCTTCGGGACGCGGTCGAGGAGGTGGACGACATCGAAGCTCTTCGCTGGACGACGCGCGCCCGTGCCGTCATTTTGCGAGTGGGAGCTGGACGACGAAGACGGCGCCTGTCGGCTTATTGTCTTCCACCCAAACCTCGCCCCCGTACTCGGTGACGAGCGTGTCAACGAGATAGAGGCCGATTCCCGTGCCGGGACTTCCGAGCCCCCGCTCGCCTTTGCCGAACACGGTGTCTTTGTGTTCATCGGGGAGTCCGGGCCCGTTGTCGGCGATCCGAACTTCAACCTCGCCGTCTCGGACCTCACACGAAACCTCGATGTGAGGGGTATCCGCGTCGTTGTGCTGGACCGCGTTGTTGAGGAGATTCCGAAACACCGAATTGAGCATGCCGTTAGCAGCTACCTCCACATCGGACGGGAGGTCTTCCAGTACGAACTCCGCCTCCGGGAAGGACTCCTCCCGAAGCGAGAGCTCGGTTCTCAGGACCGAACCCAGCGACACGGGTTCCACGGTGAGCGCTTCATCCGAGACGACCGTCTCCACGTACTCACGCGCGACCTCGGTCAGTTCGACGACGTGCTCCCCGCTGGCGAGGATTTTCTCTAGGTGTGCGTGCCCCTCCTCGTCGACGTGGTCTTCGAGCATTTCTGCCCACCCGAGCACGACCGCCATATCGTTGCGGATATCGTGTCGAACGATTCGATTCAACAGCTCAAGCTCCTGTTCGCGGCGCTTTTGCTCCGTGATGTCGGTAGAAATACCGACGATTTCCGATATATCTCCCGTGCCATCCCGTAGGATGACTTGCCGATTGAGGACCCATCGGACCGAACCGTCCGGGCGAACGACGCGCCCCTCGTACTCCGTGTCACGGAGTTCACGGGTTGATTCTTCGATGTTTGCGCGAACACGCTCCCGGTCGTCGGGATGAATCGTCTCAACCAGCTTCCCGATGTCGTCTTCGATTTCGTCGGGCGGGATGCCCCAGATTTCTTCGAACCCAGCACTGATGTACTCGAACTCCCCCGGTTCGGACGCCGTCCAGAGGGCTACGCCGTCGAGTTCATCAAATAGCGACCGAAAATCACGGCGCTTACCGAGCGATTTCCCGCTCATATCCCTTTCTGTGGCCCAAATCGTTTAAATCTAGTTCGCAACTCGCGACGACGGACTGGCCGTTAGCAACGTATCTCTTACAGCGCCGCGTTCCCCTTGACTGGATGGAACGAGCGACACCGTCCGTGTCGTCGGGCTCACAGCATCCGTCCGCGACGGCCACTGGTCCCTTCCGAAGCTCTGCCGCGGTTCACCGGAATAATCAGAACACGGAGCAGCGTAAAAATGTCGCCGTTTGATAGACGAGCCGGCCGTCTATCCTTGTGCTCGCTTCACGCCGGAGAGCCTCAAACGCCGAACTCGCGGAAGCAGCCCACAGGGGTCGCCGTCGCGGACGGTGCCGATAACGCCGCGCCCGTTTTCCGCGTACTGCTCCCCCCGACTACGAACGCCGGAACGCAACAGCCGCGGGGCGTTCCTAACGTCCCTCCGTCCGCGTCTCCGGTGATAACGTGGGTGAATCGGACGGTGGCTAGGCGGACGAAACGGTTCACCGAATATCCAGCGTGTAGCCGCGTCGGTCACCCGACAGCCGCCCCATCTATGCAAACACACGACCACGAATCATACTCCGAAGAACACCCTACTGGTACCCTTTCCTGGGCGCTCGACGACGAGGACGCCCCAAGCGAGATAACGGTCTTCGATCCAGGGCACGATATCACGACACACTGGATTACCATCAAGAAAGACTACGTATGCGACCTCAACGAAAGCGTATAACACCGCCGAACAAGACAGAACCGCATCCTTCACCCCTAATGCTCCCCATTACTGCCGGCCTCGTGCGTGATTACACATGAACATCTCTGCAATCCTCTCGCCGAAGTTCACCGAGTTCGATACCGACACCCCGCTTTCCAAAGTCGCTGGAGCGTTCGAAAACCAAGAACTCGACGCCGTCGTCGTTACGGACGGCGACGAGTATCGCGGGGTCGTGAGCCGCCGACAGGTGGCCTCGTCGTCCAACCAGCCGTCGGTGAAAGTCGGCTCACGGGCACAACACGTCCCGACCGTCGATCGCAGCGCAGACGTCCGCGAGGTCGCGCGGCTCATGATCGGCAGCGGCGCCAAAACCCTCCCTGTGCTGGACGATGACGACCGTGTCGTCGGTATCGTAACCGGTGACAGTGTCCTTGCGGCAGTTCAATCGTTTCTCAGTGCCGTCACGGTCGCGGACGCGTACACGGAGCAATTGATCAGCGCGACCCCCGAAACGACAATCGGCAAAGCCCTCAACACACTCCGAGAACGTCGAATCGCACACCTACCCGTTATTGAAAACGGCGAAGCCATCGGGATGGTGAGTCTGTACGATGTCGTCGATTTCACGACGCGGGGCGGGACGAAGAGTCAGGGTGGCTCACCGGGCGATTTCGGCGGCCGGGGCGGTGGTGCGCGCCACGGCGGTCTCGGAGCGCGTGAAGGCGATTCCGACCGCATGCTCGACCTGCCGGTACGGAACCTGATGTCCGACGCCGTCGAAACGGTTCGGCGGAGCGCGTCCCTCGAAGCCGTCGTCGAAGCGATGTTCGACCGCGAAACCTCCTCGTTGGTGGTTCTCGCGGACGAGAGCGATGAACCCATCGGCGTCATCACGAAAACGGACGTCCTTGAGGCACTCACTTGGGAACGGGACACCCGGGACGCAGTGCAGGTCTCCGGACTCGACCTACTGGAGGGAATGGACTACGACAGCATCTCCGCCCTGATCGAAAACATGACCTCAAAGTACGGGGAGATGAGCGTGATTAGGGCCAACATCGAACTCCACGAACACAAGGAACAATCCCGGGGTGTGCCGCTGATACTCGCGCGCATCCGGCTAGTGACCGACCGCGGCTATTTCACGGCCGATGGAGAGGGGTACGGTGCCACACACGCCCTTCGACTTGCCGCGAATAAAGTCGAGCGCCAAATACTCAAGGGGAAAACGTACGGGCGCTCGAAGAAGCGCCCCAAGGACCGGGAGCAAGAGCACCTCTACGGATGGTGGCTTGGTGGGTGAGATAGCACCCAGCCACGGTCGCGTGAGAACCGATGGCGGAAACGAGTTCTCGGTTCGCGAACCGGAACCGGATTCTCGGGAACCACTCTGTTCGCCGAAAGTCTGAGCGCAGGGACGCGACATGAGAATGCTCCGTGGGGCGCCCTTCGACGGCGGTGACTGGGGACGAGGGTGGACCCGGTCCCAGCGGGAACCGACCCTGTTCCGGGCCGGTGCGGGCGGCGGCGTCCGCTGATGTCGCTCCTAACCGAACGGTTAACCCTCGCACACCCTCACCCGCGATATGGACGTTTCCATCGTGGACCTCTCCCCGGTTCCCGAGGACGGGACGGCGACCGACGCGTTCGCACACACTGTTACGGCCGCGAAGCAGGCCGAGAAGTTGGGGTTCGAGCGCTTCTGGGTTGCCGAACACCACGGGCGGCCCGAATCGCTTGCGGGGACGACGCCCGAAGTCCTGCTCGGGCGTCTGGCCGCGGCGACCGACACCATCCGGCTCGGCTCGGGCGCCGTCCTCCTCAACCACTACGAGCCGTTCAAGGTCGCCGAGCAGTTCGGGACGCTCGACGCGCTCGCGCCGGGGCGAATCGACGCGGGGCTCGGCCGCGCGAACGGGTCACCGACGACCGACCGCGCGCTCGGGACAGGTCGGCATGTCGAGAACCCCGACGAGGACCACCGAGAGAAAATCGAGGCGGTCGCCAGCCACCTGTACAACGACTTCCCCGAGGGACACCCGTACCACGATTTGACGGTTCCCCAGTCGGGCGAGGGACCCCCGAGGCCGTGGGTGCTGGGTTCGAGCCCGTCGAGCGCGAAGCTCGCCGGCGAGCTCGGCCTGCCGTACTGCTTCGCGGCGTTCATCCAACCCCGCTTCGCCGTCCGGGCGTTCGACGCCTACCGGGACAGCTTCGAGCCGTCCTCGCTTGCGGGGGGTGTCGACGAGCCGAAAGGGATGGTCGCGCTGAACGCCGTCTGCGCCGAGACGGACGAGAAGGCCGCCCGGCACCGCGCGGTCGCGGAGGCGTCGTTCAAGCGGATGCGCCGCGGCGTCGTCGGGAGCCGGCCCACAATCGAGGAAGCGGTCGACGAGCTCGGCGGCGTCCCCGACCCGACGCCCGCGACGCTCGACGAGGGGGAGTGGCCCCGCGCGATTTCGGGAAGCCCCGAAACCCTCTCCGGGCTGCTCGACCAGCTCACCGACCGGGTCGGCGTCGAGGAGGCAATGATACAGCACGTCCAGCCGAGCCACGAGGCCGCGCTGCGCTCTCACGAGTTGCTGGCCGAGGGCGTCGGGCTCTCGGGATGACCGACGGCCTGCGCTTTCCGGACCGGTTCGAGGCGGAGGGGACGGTGCCAGGGACTCAGGAGTAGAACACGACCGGCCGCCGGTCGCCGCCGTACTCCTCCGGCGCGTGTTCGGCCAGGTCGGCGGGGGTTTCCTCGCCGAGTATCTGGTTCAAAACGTCGACGGCGGACTCCCTGAGCAGGGGTTTGTTGTCGTTCCCGCAGTTCTCGTCGAACGTGCAGGCCGGACAGCCGTTGGGCCGGCCACAGCGACAGTCCCGCAGCTGGTCGCGAGCGCGCTCGCAGAGCGCTTCGAAGTGCTCGTAGATGGCGCGCGCGAAGCCGAGCCCGCCGTCGACGCCGTCGTAGATGAACCAGCCCGACGCGGGCTCGCCGGCGAGGGAAGCGCCGCGCCGTTCGAGCGCCCGCGCGGCCGCCTCGAAGGAGTCCCCGACGGAGTCCCCGATGTCCTCGTGGTCGGGGTGGGCGTAGTGGGTGTCCATCACGAGCGTCGAAAGGCCCCCCAAATCCCCCTTGTCCACCCGGAGTTCGAGGGGTGCGGTCTGGATGGTCGCGTGCTCGGCGGCGTGCAAGCCGGCGACGTAGCCCAGGTGGGGCGCCTCCGCCTTCTCGGGCTCCATCCCCGTCTCGGTGCCGTACTCCCGGTACTTTCTGACCAGGGGGTCCTCGACTTCCTTCGGGACCTCGACCCAACACAGCTGGGTGTCCATGCGGACCGGCGGGGAGCCGGTTTCGAGGTTCGCGGCTTTCGTCTCGCCGTTCCCGATGGCCACTTGGTCGTACGCGCCGTGGTGTACGAGGACGGTGCCGGTGCCGAAGTGGAGCGTGAAGCCGTTTATCTCCCTGCTCTCCTCGGAGTCGGCGTCGAGGACGTTCACCTCGCTTTTCGTCTTCGTGTAGTAGTCCGCGTCGGTCGGCGCGAGTTCGACGACCGGCTGGGGGCGGTCCTCGGCGACGTTCACGACCTCGAACTGCTGGCCGTCCTGGAGGCGGACGGCGCCCTCGTGGTAGTCCCGGTAGGCTCGGTTCCGCTCGACCGGTTCCAAATCGAGCTCCTCGGGAAGGCCCCACCGCTCGGGGTCCACGCCGTCCGCGAGCCGGAGTTCGTAGCTCGGCCCGTCCGTGCCGTACAGGTCGACCCGGGTCTGCGGGCGGCGCGGCCCGGCGTAGTGGACGGCCGCGTCCAGATACCCCTCCACGAAACCGGCCTCGCGCCACATCCCCGCGGCGGCGCGCAGGCGGTCCTCGCCCGCGAACGTGCCGATATCCCCCTCGTCGAGCGCGATTTCGTCGGCCGCGGCGAGGAAGTGTTCTGCGAACACAGCGTTGTTCGACGTGTCCACGACGGCGTCCTCCACGTCGTTCTCCAGGAGGTAATCTGGGTTGTTGAGGACGTACTGGTCGAGCGTCCGGTGGTCGCCCACCAGGACGGCGAGACTCCGGCTCGCCTCCCGGCCGGCACGGCCGATGCGCTGCCAGAAGGACTGTCGCTGGCCGGGGTAGCCCATCAGGACGGTCGCGTCGAGGGCCCCGATGTCGATGCCGAGTTCGAGCGCCGAGGTCGTCGCCAGTCCCGTGAGGGCGCCGCTCTTGAACGCCTGCTCCCGGGAGTGGCGGGTCCGGCGACCGAGCCCGGCGTTGTACGCCGCGCGGTCGACGCTCCCCGCGGGGGGGTACGCCCGATTGCTCCGCAGGTGGTCGTCCGCGCGCTGGACGCTCAACTCGGTGAGCTTCCGGGAGGGACAGAACAGCAAGGTAGAAACCTCGTTCGCCGTCAGGTGGTTGAACAACTTCGGCGCCTCCACGCTCGCCGGGACGCGCTCGGCGATTCCCTCCCCGTCCTCGTCGCTGTCTTCCTCCCCGTCGCCCTCGTGCGTCCGGTCTTCCGGCGGTGGGTTCCACAGCACCACGTCGCGTGGCCCCCGGGGGGAGCCGTCGTCGTCCACGACGGTCACGGGTTCGTCGACGAGCGCCGCGGAGTGCTCGGCGGGGTTACCGACCGTCGCCGAGGTCAGGACGTACTGGGGGTCGCCACCCCAGTAGTCCGCGACGCGGCGCATCCGGCGGAGAATCCACGCGACGTGCATCCCTTCGATGCCGGTGTAGGTGTGGGACTCGTCGATGGCGACCAACTCGAGCGCGCTGTAGAAGCGGCTCCACGCGTCGTGGTGCTCCAGGTAGACGTTCAGCCCGGCGAAGTTCGTGAGAATCACGTCCGCCTCCTCGCGGATGGCCCGCCTGTTCCCGGTGGTGTCGCCGTCGTATATTTCGACGCGGACGTCGAGACCCAACGTCTCGTACAGTTCGTCGAGCGCGCCCTTCTGGTCCTTCGTCAGCGCCTTCGTCGGATACACGCAGAGCGCCGTCGAGGCGTCGGGCGGGTCGGAAACCCGCGACCCGTCCGGGGTCAACACGCCCGCGTCGAGGAGGGTCCGTGCGATTTGTAGCCCGTAGACGTGAGTCTTCCCGCTCGATGTCGAGGTCGCGACGGTGACGTTCTCACCCGCTTCGAGCGCACTCAGCGCCGCGGCTTGGTGGCTGAACAACTCGTTGGGGTAGGCCGCCGCGAGCGTCGGGCGCAGGACGTCGCCGGTCGGGACTGTTCGTGCCGGCCGCGCGGGCCGCTCGACCGTTTCGACGTACTCGGCGTCCGGGTCGAGGGTCGTCCGCGGGAACGAGTCGATGAGCGATTCGGCGTCGGTGATATCGTTTTGCATATCAGAAGTCGGTGAGTCCCGCCTGCCGGCCGTCGGCGCCGCCGGCGCCGCTGTCGGTCGTGTCGCGTCGGCTGGCGTTCGTGAGTTCGTCGTAGACGTACCAGAGCGCGCGACAGTCGTCCTCGCAGTACGCGCGGTGGCGCTCCCAATCGGGTTCGTTCTCGGGGTCCCGCATGAACTCCTGGTACGCCGCCGCGGTCTGTGCGCCCGTGAGGCCCGTTTCCGCCGACTCGTAGCCGAGCGCGCGGGCCACGTCGTCGAGTTTGTTCGTCCGCCCCGGAAGCAACGCGTTCCCGTCCGTCACGGCCCACTTGTAGAGGTCGTAGGTCCAGACGTCCTCC
>JBEQBK010000052.1:0-16013 GCA_041639855.1 Halobacteriaceae archaeon
CCGCTCATCGGTCTACCTCCGTGTCGCTGCAACAGCTCTCAGGGAGGTCAGCCGCCTCGCGGCATGTCTTGCAGAGGTCGTCGGAGGCGTCCGCGTCCGCTATCCGTGCCCGGGTCGGCGCGAGCAGATTCCCGCGCGTCGGTGCCCCGCAGTAGGCGGCACGACGTTTCTCCGGCATCCCGGAGTCTACGGTCTCCTCGGCATCCGCAGGGACGAGGTGGTGGGTGCCGTTCGAGTCAACCGCGATTCCGCCGCGTTCGATACCGCTCTCTTCTGTACCGCTCGGGGTCATGCCGTCACCCCCGAGTCGTCACAGTTCGGGCACGCCATCCGGGGGATACCGCCGCGCGTCGAGCCGCGTCGGAGCTTCGCACCGCAGTCCGTACAGTACCGGAGGTTCACGCCGACCCCCTCCGTTCGTCTGCCGGCAGTTGCCACGAGACAGGGCGCTCACAGTCGGAGCACCAGCCATCGAGATAGACGTACTCGCCGCTAACGGCTTCGTCGTAGTCTACAGCGTCGGATTCGCACCAGCCACACGGTGGCCGGGTTTCGGTAGAAGGCTCAGCTCCCTTCGAGGGGGTGTTTTGCCCCGATTTTCGGAGGGTACCGAACGCCGTTTTCAGGCGTTTGAATACCCTCAGCTGTCCGATGTTGAGAGTCGAAAGAAGGGGGAGTGGGACCGTTGAGATTCGAACTCAAGTCCGACGGACCCCATCCGCCGAGGATACCAAGCTACCCCACGGTCCCGCGCATCTTTTCCGAGGACGCTGTCGAGTTTAAGGGCTTCGTTTCGGCGACGGCTCAGACGAGCACGGACGTCAGCGACACCACTTTCCCCGACGCCGCGTCGGGGTCCCCGACGAGTTCGCCCAGACAGACCACGGCGCCGTTCGGCGTGTAGCAGGCGACCAACCCCTCCTCCACGTCGGGGCCCTCGATGACCCCCGGCGCGTACACGGGGGCGCCCTCCGCTATCTGCTCGGCCGCGGAGGGGGCCACCACGACTTCGGGGAGCTGAATCGCCCGCTCGGCCGGCGAAACCACCTCCCGCAGGGGCCCGTCGTGGTCCGCGGCGAGCGCGTCGGCGAAATCGTGCAGCGTCACCAGCGTCCGGTCGTCGAAGGGCCCCGTTTCGGCCCGCCGCAGGTCGCCCATGTGGGCACCCGTCCCCAGCGCGAGCCCGAGGTCGTGACACACTTTCCGGATGTAGGTCCCGCTCTCGCAGCGGATCCGCAGGAGCGCCCGCCTGTCTTCCGTTTCCAGGGCCGTCAGCTCGTGGAGTTCCCTCGTTCGGAGCCGCCGCGAGACGGCGCTCTTCCGGGGCGGCTTCTGGTAGAGCTCGCCCTCGAACTCTCCCAGGACAGCCTCGAAATCCGCCGGCACGGGCGCGTGGAGTTCGAGCACCGCGATGTACGTCTTGGCCACCCGCTGGAGCGCGGGCGCCGCGCGGGTCGCCGTGCCCAACAGCGTGGGGAGACAGCCCGTCACCTTCGGGTCGAGCGTACCCGCGTGGGCTGCCTTCCCGACACCGGCCATGTCCCGCACCCAGCCCGCGACTTGGTGTGCCGACGGGCCCGCAGGCTTGTCGAGGTTGATGACGCCGAACGCCAACAGTTCCTCGACGCTCCGCTCGTCGGGAGGCCCTCGCAGCGCCATCAGAAGTCGTAGGAGACGCCCTCGACGGGCATCGCCCCCTCGTCGGTTTCGGGGTCGTAAGCCTGGACTGCCCGGACGACGACGTCGAGCATCGGTTCCTCGGACCAGCGCGCGGTGTTCAAAGAGAGGTCGTAGATGGAGAGGTCCGCGTAGTCGATGCCGTAGTAGTCGGCGTAGCGCGCGCGCTCGCTCGCCTCACGGCTCTCGGTCTCCGCGAGGGCCTTCGCGGGCGTCTTCTCCTCTCGCTCGGCGATGCGCTCGGCGCGCACGCCGACGGGGGCGTCGAGCCACACCTTCAGGTCGGCGTGCTCGCCGGCCATCCACCCGGAGAGCCGGGATTCGAGCACGACGCCGTCGCGCTCGATGGCGGTGTCCCGGAGCCGCCGGTCCAGGTCGCGGTCGATGGAGTCGTCTTCCTCGGCGCGCTCGTTGAGTTCGGCCAGCGAGAGGTCCTCCTCGGCGGCCAGCGCACGGAAGATGTCGCCGCCGCTGACGTGCTCGTAGCCGAGTTCGGCCGCCAGACGGTCCGCGACGGTGCTCGTCCCGCTTCCGGGCGGGCCCGAGACGGTAATCAACATATCAGCGATGGTCCCGCCAGCGGCTTAAAACCGACTTTCCGCCGGCGGCGTGTCAAAGCCCGACAACCGAGATAGGACGGGTCAGGTCGGGTTAGTCTGCACGTTCAGTGCCTTCCGGATGACCTGGGTGATGGACATCGAGGCGAGGAAGTACCAGACGATCCACGACGGGAACGGAATCGGTCCGGTGCCGCCCTGGTTGAACTGCGTCTCGCCGACCATGGGGAGGACGAAGCTCTCCGTGCCGAGCCCCTGGCCCATCGCCCAGTACATCCACAGGAAGATGGGCACGGTGAGGAGCATAATCCAGCCCATCGGGCGGAACTGCTCTTTGAACATGCCGAGGTTCTCTCCCATGTTCTCCATCTGTTCCTCGCGGAGCCGTTCGAGCTCCTCGTCGTCGTCGCGCTCCCGGGCCGCCTCCTGTCGCTCCTGCATCTCCTGCATCTTCTCCTGGTAGTAGGACATCTTCTCCATGTCCATCATGTTCGACTGGAACACCGTGGAGTTGAACCCGGTCAGCACGGCCATCACGAGGACGACCGCGTAGAAGGGGAGGAACTCGGCCAGCGGGCCGAACACCAAATCCATCGTCTCCCCGACGGTGTTCCGTATCCAGGAGATGTAGTAGCCCGGCATCATGGCGAGCGCCGTCACGCCGGCTATCTTGTCCCACTTCGTCCACGAGGAGCCGCCGTCGGGCGCCTCGGGCTCCTCTTCCTCTAAGGCCTCGCGGACGCCGTCGGGGTCGTCGACCGCGAAGCCGTCGCCCGACTCCACGAGAACGCCCTTCTCGATGAGCCGGCCCCACTGGCCGCTCGTGAGTTCGTCGTTCACGTCGGTCCACGCTATCTCGCCGCCCGTGTCCTCCGCGCGGGCGAGCACCGTGACGATGGCCTCCTCCATCTCGGGGTCGCCGCGGGTGAGGCTGCGGACCGTCTCGGCTGTACCTGCCATTACGCACCCTTGCGCCCTATCCGTTAAGAACGATTCGCTTACGCGACCCGCTACGCCAGCTCCGCGACTGCCTCGCGCACGTCCTCCCACACCTCGTCGGGCGCGCGCTCGCCGTCGATGGTGACCACGGGCACGTCGGTCTCCTCCTCGTAGAACGCGACGACGGGCTCGGTCTGGTCGTGGTACTCCGAGAGGCGCTTGCGGATGGCATCGGGCTCGTCGTCGTCGCGTTGCTCCAGTTCGGCGCCACACTCCTCACAGACGCCCTCCTCCTCGGGCTGGTCGAACTCGACGTGGTAGTTCGCGCCACACTCCGGGCAGACGCGCCGCCCCGAGAGGCGCTCGATCGCCGTCTCATCGGAGATGTCGACGAAAAGAACACCATCAATATCTTCGATGCCCGCGAGGAACTCCGCCTGACCCAGCGTGCGGGGATACCCATCGAGAACGTAGCCGTCCTTGTCAGCCAGCGCCTCCTCCACGACGGCCTCCATGACCTCGTCAGGGACGAGTTCGCCCGCCTCCATGTACTCCCGGGGCGTGCCGTGTTCGGTCTCCATGTCTTTGTTCGCGCGGAGCATATCACCCGTCGAGACGTGCTCGACGTCGAACGCCTCAACGATGCGTCGGCTCTGCGTCCCCTTGCCTGCACCCTGCGGACCCATGATGACGACTCGCGGCTGACTCATAAACCGGCGTTCGACGCTCGGGTTTAAATCACCCGCGGAATACACGCCCGCAGACCACCGGTCAGTCGGTCCAGTAGGCCCTCGTCAGCAACACGAACACGGGCAGTATCTCCAGTCTGCCGACCCACATCAGGAACACCATCAACAGCTTGGACGTGTCGGGAAAGCCCAGATAGTTGTTCATCGGCCCGATGGCGCCAAAGCCCGGCCCCACGTTGCCCAGCGTGGAGGCAACGGCGCTCAGAAGCTCGATGTGGCCATAGCCCAGCCCGACGCGCGCGGCGTCCAAGGCGACGAGCGCCGTCCCGAGGAAGAAACAGACGATGTACAGCATCGTGAAGGAGGTAATCGAGTGGACGACGTCCTCATCGATGACCCGACCGCCCAGCCGGACCGGCGAGACGGCCTCCGGGTGGACCGCGTCGAACAGCTCCCGTTTGAGCGCCTTGCCGACGACCAACCAACGGATGATCTTCATCGACCCACCCGTCGAGCCGGCGGAGCCGCCGATGAACATCCCCGCGAGCAGGAAGTACTGGAGCGGCTCGGACCACGCGTTGAAGTCCACGTTCGCGTACCCCGTGGTCGTGATGATGGCGAGGCTCTGGAAGAGGCCGTCCCGGACCGCGCGCTCGACGTTCCCGACAACCTCGCTCCGGAGGGTCTCGACGTACCCCGCGTCGAAGGACGCACCGGTGGTCCCCGCGGGCTCGATGCCCGCGCCGGTGAACAGCATCCCTGCGATGGCGAGCCCCAGCAGGCCAACGATGCCGAGATACGATTTGAACTCCGTATCGGAGAGGAGGCGCCTCGTGTCGCCGCTCACCGCGTGCCAGATGAGCGCGAAGTTCGTCCCCGCGACGACCATGAACGGGATAATGACCCACTGGACCGCCGCCGAGAACGCCTCGATGGAGCGCGCGGCGGGCGAAAAGCCGCCCGTCGGGAGCGTCGTCAAGGCGTGGGCGACGGACATGTAGAGGGTCATCCCGTCGGCCATCCCGAGCAGGTGAAGACCGTAGAGGAGCGCCGCCTCCAGCAGGGTGAATCCCAGATAGGCCAGCCAGAGCACGCGGGCCGTCTCCGCGATGCGCGGCGTGAGCTTCTCGATGCCCGGTCCCGGCGCCTCGGCGTCCATCAGCTGGGCGCCGCCGACGGAGAGCTCCGGGAGAATCGCAACGGCCAACACGACGATTCCCATCCCGCCGAGCCACTGGGTGAGCTGGCGCCACAGCAAAAGCGCCCGGGAGTGTTGTTCGAAGGATATCTCGCCCATCACCGTCGCGCCAGTCGTGGTAAAGCCGCTCATCGACTCGAAGAGTGCGTTGGCCGGCAACGCGAGCGTCGAGTCGGTCCCCATTCCCGCGACGAGATAGGGTATCGTCCCGACGAGCGCGACGGAGAGCCACGTCAACGCGACCATCAAGAAGCCCTCGCGATGGCCCAGCGACCCGCCGGGGTCGTCGTGGAGGAACGTACAGAGGCCGCCGACAACGACCGCGACGGCGATAGCTGCGAGGAACGGGACCGGGTCCGAGCCGTAGTAGACGGCGAGCACCAGGGGGATAGTCAAGGGAACCGCGAGCGCGACGAGCACCCGCCCCAGCAGGGCTATCGCCGCCCGCCAGTCCACCCGGAGTCCGCTCCGGCTCACAGCGCCTTCGTCACCTCCTCGATGTCCTCGGTCCGCACGAAGACGACGACGTGGTCACCCTCCCGGACGACCGTGTCACCGCGGGGCGTGACCATCTCGTTGCCACGCGCGATGGCGCCGATGACCATCCCCGCGGAGAGTTCGGGGACGACCTCCTGAATGGGTCGGCCGACGAGCGCGCTCTCCGCGTCAATCTCGATTTCGAGCACCTCGGCCGCGTCGGATTCGAGGATGGCAACGTTCTCCGCGCGCTGGTCCCGGGTGAAGCGGGTTATCTCCTCGGCGGTCACCTCCCGAGGATTGACCGCCACGTCGACGCCCACGGTCTCGAAGAGGTCCACGTACGTCGGCTCGGTCACGACCGCGATGGTTCGGTCGACGCCCAGGCGCTTGGCGAGTAGCGAGACCAGCAGCGAGCGCTCGTCGCTGTCGAGCGCGGAGACGACGGCGTCGGCGTCGCCGACGTGCTCGCGTTCGAGAAACGACATGTCCGTCGCGTCGTGTTCCAGTACGGTAGTTCCGGGGAGCGCTTCCGCGAGCGCCCGTGCACACTCCGGGTCCTGTTCGATGAGCCGCGGGCGGTATCCCCTCCGTTCGAGGAGTTCCGCGAGCAGCCGGCCCACGTCGCTCCCGCCGACGACGACCACGTCCTCCACGTCCTCCTGTGTGGGCGAAACGTCGGCCGCGAACGCCCGGACGGCGTCTGGCGTCCCGATGACGACGAGCTTGTCACCCCCGCGAATGACGGTGTCCCCGCGTGTGACCGTGACCTCATCGTCCCGGAACACGGCCGCAAACGTGAGTTTCTCGAAGCGATCCGCTTCCTGAACCGTTTGGTTCGCGATAGGCGACTCGTCGGGTATCTCGACTTCGGCCATCTGAACCTGTCCGCCCGCGAAGGGGTCGACGTCCCGCGCGGTGGGGAGCCCGATGACCCGAACGATGGCCTGTGCGGAGAGCAAGTCCGTACAGACCATCGAGTCCACACCGAAGGCACCCTTGGAGTTGTTCCACGTTTCGAGGTAGTGAGTGCGTTTAACCCGCGCGATGGTGAACGCGTCCGTGACAGTCTTGACCGTCGCACACACCGCGAGGTTCACCTCGTCGGCGTCAGTGCTGGCGATGACGATGTCGGCTTTCCCCACATCGGCCTCCCGGAGCGTCGAGAGGTCCGTCCCGTCGCCCTCGATGGCGAGCACGTCGACGGCGTAGGTGAGTCGTTCGACCCGGTCGGCGTCGGTGTCGACGACGACGACTTCGTGGCCGTCGGCAAGCGACGCGGCGATAGAGGACCCGACTTCGCCGGCCCCGACGATGAGCACCCGCATATACAGTTGTGCATGTCCGGGGGTGTTAGACGCTTTTCGGTCCGCGTAAACTCCGCTAAAAGGCGACTCCCGAGCCGCAGAACAGTTCTCGATACCCATTACGGCCTATCGTCGTGGCCGGTGCGGGGACGCGTCGCTGCCGAGTTGCGGACGGGAAAGAAATCGGGAGTGTGTACGGCCGGGCTACCCGCCGAACATGTCCCGCATCATGGGATGCATCTCCATGAGCTGCTCCTCCGCGATCTCCTCGTACAGCTTGTACGTGATGGAGATAGCGAGCAGCAGGCCCGTCCCGGAGACGTTCCCGATGGTGCCGAGCATGTTCGCGGCGACAGCGAGGAGGCCGACGAGCGCGCCCCCGATGACCGTCACCTGGGGAATGTAGCGCTCCATGACCTTCTCGATGACCGTGGTGTTCTTTCGGAACCCGGGGATCTGCATCCCGGAGTTCTTGATCTGCTTGGCGGTCGCCTCGGGGCCCATGTCCGCGGTTTCCACCCAGAAGATGGCGAAGATGGCGCCGCCGATGACCATCACCGTCAGGTCGATACCGACTCGGGTGAGCACCTGCCACCACGGCTGACCGGTCGCGCCCGTGAACCACATCCAGTCGGCGGGCGACTGGATAGGCGCGAGGTAGTAGAACAGCCCACCGACCGCGTTCTGTCCCTGATCACCGTACTGCCCGAGCCACGCGGGCATGCCAGCACCGAGTTGGGCGTTGAGCAGCCGGCCGAGGAACTGGACGTTCGCCTGCAGCGCACGCACCAGAATCATCGGCAGGACGCTCGCGTAGATGAGCTTCACCGGGAAGCGCCCGCGTGCGCCCTTCACCTGTGAGTGACTCAGCGGGATTTCGACACGGACGCTCTCCGCGTAGACGACGACGGCGAAGATGAGTACCGTCGTGAGCAGCGCCACGAGACCGACCCGCGGCTCGAAGAGGATGGTCTCCAACCCGGGGCCGCCGAGGATGGAGCCGAGTTCAATATCGCCCAGCACGACCTGAATCCAGTAGGGGAAGAATCCGACCTCAGTGCTCCCCCCGGGCGCCCAGTAGAACAGACCGGAGACGAGGCTCTGGGAGACGCCGGCGATGATGAACAGCCCGACCCCGGAGCCGACTCCCCACTTGGAGACGACTTCGTCCATGTAGAGGACGAGCAAGCCACCGAGGGCGATCTGCAGGAATATCAGGACGTTCGTGCCGAACGTCCCGAGGCCGAAGGCGTCGCCCGCGGGCAGGAAGTTCCCGAGGAACACCATCGGGATTCCCGTCAGGAATATCATCACGACTACCAGCGCCTTCTGGAGGCCCTGATAAATCATCTGATCCCGCGGGTTCGAGGTGTCCAACCCGAGCAGGTTGGCGCCGCTCAGCAACTGCAACACGATGCTCGCCGTGACGATGGGACCGATACCCAACTGCATCAAGCTGCCCTGTTGTGCGGCGAGCAACGCGCCGAAGTTCCCGTAGAGGTCGCCCGGGTTCTGTCCCAGACCGAAGATGGTCGTGCCCGTGAGGAAGAAGTAGAGCACTAACACCCCCGCGGTCCAGCCCAGCTTCCGGCGGAACGGTACGTGGCCCTGAGGACGGCGCACGCCCGGGAACTTCGAGAGCGTCGGTCCGACAGTCTCCTTCCAGCCCATCGGATTACGCCTCGTCTTCGTCGTCTTCGTCGTCGGCGGCGAGCTCCTCACCGCGCTCGGAGAGGACCGCCTCGCCGCCGGCGGCTTCGAGTCGTTCGACTGCCGTCTCCGTGAAGGCGTCGGCGACGACCTCGATTTCGTTGTGGACCTGGCCGCTGCCGAGGACCTTCACGGCGTCGACCTCGTGGCCGTCCTCGACGACGTCACGGACGTCGACGCGGTAGCCGTCGCCGGTCTCCTCGGCGTCGCCGTCGGCGGCGTAGAGGACGATGTCCTCGTCGAGCTCGCGGACGGTGATTTCGGCAGTGTCGAGTTTCGCCTTCTCGGGTCGCTTGAAGCCGTGCTTGCCCAGCGGCCCGTAGTTGTGTTGCTCGTGCTTGTCGCGGCCCGCCGCCCCGCGCCCGCCCCGGTGGCCGGCGCCACGGCGGTTCTTGTGGGAACCGCCGCCGTGCGTGCGGGAGCCTCGTTGGCGTCGTTTCTTGTCCGTCATGGTTTATCGCATCGAGGTAAGCAGCCGGTTTATCTCTTCGGACGTGTGCTTGCCCAACTGGCCGCCCTTGCTCGCGGGATGCTTGAGACCGTTGTGGCCGCTACGGGGCGGGTGGAGACGAAGCACCGGGGAGAGACCTTCCTCGCGGAGGGTCGTCTCATCGTCGAGCAGCGCTTCGGCGAGTGCTTCGACGCTTCCGTACTCGGTGTTCTCGGCGACGTACTCGTCGTCGATGTCGGCGTCGCCCTCGGCGGGCTCGGCGCGCTTCTCGATGAGCGTGACCAGCGTGTCAAGCTCAGGCTCGCCGTAGGCAACGTAGTCGTTGACCTTGGCGACCATGCCGTCGAAGGTGTCCCCCTCGGGGACAAGCGCGCAGTGGTTGACGCGGTGGAGGTTCAACATCTGCAGGGTGTCCTCCACGTCGGCGTTCATGTTCACGTCGCCGCGAAGCTGAACGACCGCCCGCATTATTCGATCACCTCGCGCTTCTCGCGGGTCTCCTGGGGCACTCGGGCCTCCGCCGTGTTGCGGAGGGCGTTGAACGTCGCCTTCGCGAAGTTCACCGTCGTCCGAGTCTTCCCGGAGGAACGGGTCCACGCGTCGTCGATGCCCGCGAGTTCGAGGACGTGACTGACCGTCTCACCGCCCGCGAGACCCAGACCGCGGGGCGCGGGGATGAGCTCGACCTCGACGCTCCCGGCCTTGCCGGTGGTCTTGAGCGCGACGGTGTGGGGCGTCCCACAGCCACACTCCCAGGACCCACAGCCACGGGAGACGTCGATGAGATTCAGCTTGGCCACCTCGATGGCCTTCTGGATGGCACCTCCCACCTGATCGTCGCGGCCCTCGGCGTAGCCGACGTAGCCGTTGCGGTTCCCGACGACGACGACACAGCGGAACTTCACCCGCCGGCCGGAGTCCGTCATGCGCTGGACCATGTTGATGTCCAGCACTTCGTCCTCCAGGTCGCGAATGAGCTGGTCCACAATTTCGGGCTCCTTGAGCGGGAGTCCCGAGTTGAGGGCCTGCTCCATCGTCTCGATTTCGCCGTCCTGCACCATACGGCCGAGCCGCGTCTTGGGCTCCCAGCCGTCGTTGTAGTTCGAGCTCATATGTCAGCCTCCGTGATTTCCTCTCGCACAGAATCGAAGTGTGCCGGGAGCTCGGTCGCGTCGAAGTCGCCCGAGTAGTGGGGCTCCTCCTTGCTCTCGGCGTACTCCGCGATGTGCTCGCCGCGGGTCCGCTCCCAGTCGGCGAACACGTCCTCGTTGTGCGGGATGTCGAGGCCGGCGTCGATGGCGCCCTCCTGCACGGCGAACACCTTCGAGCCGGGCGTGGGGCTGTTAAGACCGATGTCCACAACGGCCTCCTCGATACCGTTCTCGACGGCCCGCGCGCCGGCGAGGAGTCCGGTCAGGTAGGCGGCGGGGAGGTTACCCGTGGGGGCCTCCCAGCCGAATTCGGCGAGCTCACTGGAGTGTGCGCTCGCGAGTGTCTCGTCGCCGTCCGAACCGGGTACAGCCAGCTGCGCCGTAGTATGGCGGTTGCTCTTTCGAACAACCAGCCGAGGCTTGCCGGATTTCAGCAGGCGCAACCTCTGATGGTAGTCGGTTCGGACCTCGCGACGGCGCCGCATCGGAACTCTGTATCGTGGTCCGCTAGCCATTAGGTCTCACCGTAGTTGTCTTCGATGTAGTTCATGAGCCGGCGCACGTCCTGGAACTCCCCGCCCTTCGCCATGTCGTACAGTTCGCGGTACTGGCTCGGGTCGATGTCGCCGTCGTCGCGGAGTTCGCGGAGCTTGCGCCGCTGTGCTCGGATGCTGTTCTGCCACTCCTGTTTGGGGTCCTGCCGACCGCCGGCCTTCCCCTTTCTGCTGCCGGGGCCCTTCTGGTGGCCGTAGGAGCGCTTCGCAGCGCGCTCGCGGGCCTTACCGCGGGAGTTGCCCTCCGGTTCGTCGGCCGCGATGTTGCCCTGCTGGACCTGCTCGCGGATCTCCTCTCGGGTGATCGCGTCCGCGAGCTCCTCCTGTGCGTCCGGGTCGAGCCAGATGCGGTTCTCGCCAACGTCCAAGACGTCCGCGGCGAGTCGCTTCTGTGCGCTCAGGTCAGTCATTCTTCCACCTCGACTTCCACGTACGTGGGGTTGAGGACGCGGATTTCGCGGCTCTCCGCCTCGTCCTCGATTTGCTCGCGCTTGCGCGCGCCGACGCCGGAGGCGATGCGCGCCGCCTCGGTGTCGGGGTCAACCCCTTCGAGGTCGTCCGTGTTGTGCACGTGGACCTCCTCGAAGCCGCTGGGGTGTTTGTCTCGGGTCGCCGTCGGACTGCGGAAGCCCGCCTCGACGGTGTCGCCCTTCCCCTTCTGGCCGCGACGCTGCTTCGAGAGCGTCCCGGTGGGGCGGCGCCACGACTTGGCGACGCGCTTCTTCTTGTGGTGGTCCTGGCGGTTGAACTTCGGCGTGGAGACGTTGCGCCGGCGGGTGAGCAGGCGCTGCTCCTCCTCGGAGAGGTCGGGCGTCTTGTCAGCGTGCCCGCGGGGCCGGAGCTCCGTCTCGCCCTCGGCTTCCGTTTCCGTTTCAGGTTCCTCGGCGCCGGTCTCCTCGACCTCCGCCTCGGTCTCCTCTTCCTCGCTGACTTCGAGACCGCCGACCTCGGACTTGATACGCGCTGCGAGCGCGTTGCCGACGCCGTCGACCTCCGCGAGGTCGGACTGGTCGGCAGCCTGCACGTCCTCGACCGTCTCGTAGCCGGCCTCGCGCAGCGCGTCCGCCTTGGACGCGCCGACGCCGCCGATGTCTTCGAGTTCTTGGAGTTCGTCAGCCATCAGGCACCACCCTTACTCGGCTTCTCGGTGATGTACACGCCGTCCTGGAAGACGCGCGTGTCCTTGTCCGAGACGCTCGTCAACTGTTCGACCGCGGCGGCCGTCTGTCCGACGGCCTCCTTGTCCGGCCCGGAGAGGGTAATCTCCTCGCCGTCGACTTCCACGGTGGTGTCGCCCCGAATCGCCGCGCGGCGGGGGGCACGCTCGCCGAGGAAGTTGTTGATGACGACCTCGTCACCTTCGACCTCGACCTGCATCGGGAAGTGGGCGTAGTGGACCGTCATCTCGTAGGTCCAGCCTTCGGCGGCCCCGTGGAACATGTTGTTCACGTGGCTCTCGAAGGTTCCCACCGTGGCGTTCGTCTGGGCGTCCTCCTCCTCGGCCTCGATGACGACGTGTCCATCCTGGATGGACACGTCCACACCGGGGTACCAGAGGCGGCGGGTAACCGACCCGGCGTCACCGTCGACGGTGATCTCCAGGTGGTCCATGGACGCCGAAACGTCCTCCGGAATCTCGATTTCGATTCGTGTCATTAGTAGACGTATGCGATGACTTGGCCACCGATGCCCTCCTCGCGGGCCTCGTAGTGGCTCATGACGCCTTGGCTGGTGGTGACGACGAGCGTCCCGTAGTCACGAGCGGGGAGGAATCGCTTCTCCCACTGCTCGAAGTCGTTTACACCGGCCGAGTAGCGGGGCTTGACCGCGCCGCACTCGTTGATGGCGCCCTTCAGTTCGACCTCGAACTCCCCGGCTTTGCCGTCCTCGATGTATTCGAAACCGCCGATGAATCCGCGGTTGTAGAACACCTCCAAGACGTTGCCGATGAGGTTCGAAGCGGGCGTTACGTTGTGTTCGAGGTGGCCGACGCTCTCGGCGTTATCCACACCGGAGAGTGCATCGGCCAGCGGGTCCTTTCCGACCATTGTTAGCTGTACTTCTTGAAGCCCATCTCGCGGGCAATCTCGCGGAAGCACTGCCGGCAGAGCCAGATGTCGTACTTCGACACCAGACCCTGGTCGCGGCCGCAGCGACGGCACTCACGGTTCTCGTCCGTGCGCTTGCCGGCGTGCTCGCCAGTTTCGTGTTCGGTCTCTGTTTCGCTCATTCGTTCACCTCAACGTCGAACTCGGACGCGAGGAACGCAGCGGCGTCCTCGGGGTCCAGACGGTGTGCGGACGGGAGCTGGCGCGTCACCTTGTCCCGCTTGCTCACGCGGTAGCCCGGGCGTACGAGGTTGACCGTCACGTCCAGCCCGTAGATGCCGGTGTTCGGGTCGTACTCCTGGCTCGGGAACTCCGTGTGTTCCTCGACGCCGAAGCTCACGTTGCCCCGGCTGTCGAACTGCTTTTTCGAGAGGTCCACGACGCCGATAGAGAACACCGTGTCGAGGAACTCCTCGGCGGTCTCGCCGCGCAGGGTGACCTTCGTTCCGATGGGGTCGCCCTGTCGGATGTCGAACTCCCGGATTGCGGACTTCGCGGTCGTGCGGACCGGGTCCTGACCGGTGATATCCGTGAGGATTTCTTCGGCGTTCTGGAGCTCGCGGCCACCCTGGCCGACGCCCATGTGGACGACGACCTTCTCGATTTCGGGGCGGCGCATGTCGTGGAAGTCCTCGCCTTCGATGCTCATTCGCTATCACCCTGCTCGGTGTCACCGTTCTCGTCCGAGGCGTCCGAAGACGCCTCGTCGGTGAAGTTCTCGTCGATGACAACGACGTACTCCTCGATGGTCTCGAAGTCGCCGTCCTCGGTTTCGACGTGAACGTTGTTCCGGGCGGAGCCGGGCGTGACCTCGATTTCGGACAGTTCGCCGACCTCGCCGGCGTGCGCACCGTCGACCGCGGTAACGAGCGCGCCCTCGCCGTACTCGAAGTGGGCGACGATCTCGTCGTCCTCGTTGGCGACGACGACCGAGTCGTTGGTGTCGTAGTCGGCGTCCTCGACGACGACGTTCGAGCCGTCGTGGAGGTTCAGCTGAACCTCGCCGTCGCCGACGACCGTCTTGTCCTCGATCTTCGAGAGCTTGCTCGCCGCGTCGTCCTCGTCGATCTCGGTGAGGCCAAGGCGGCCACCCTCGTCCGGGAAAATCCGGAAGTAGTCCCCGCGCTCGGGGAGCGCCAGGATGTCGAACATCCCGACGGGGCGGCGCACGTCGTTGGGCGTTTCGCCGTTAATCTGCACGCCGTCGTGGTTGAGGGCGTACTTCGCCTCCTTGGTCGTGTCGACGACACCGAGGACGTCCCGGAGGACGATGACGAGGGGAACCCCGTCGTCGCCGTGCGGGCCGCCGGTCGCTTTGACGGTGAACGTCTCTGTCTTGCGCTCCACGGGCCACGAATCGGGCGCCGAGAGCCGCTTTTGGTGCTTCGTCATTCCTCACTCAGCCGCTGTTCGCGGCGGTCGTCCTCCAAGTCGAGTTCGGTTACCTGCACGTTGCTCGAATCGAGCGGACGCGGAACCTCCTCGCCGTCACTTCCCTCGACGGTGACGCCGTCGACGTGGATGACGGCGTCGGTGAGGTCGACCGATTCGACCTCGCCTTCCTCGCCGGCGTCGTCGCCGCGTTGCACCTCCACGGTGTCGCCCGCGTTGACGCGCACGCTGCGCTGGTCGTACTCCTCGCGGAGCTCGGGCGAGAGGGGCGCACGAACCTGCTTTTGCTTCTTGTGCAGCGGGGCGTTCCGCGCTCGCGTTCGCTGTTTGCGTGGTTGCTCGGTCATACTATCATCGTCGCCGTGCTCGCAATACTGCCGAACCGCTCGGCGACCTCCCGTGCAATCGGGCCCTTGATCTCGGTCCCGCGGGGTTCCTCCATCTCGTCGATGATAACCGCCGCGTTGTCCTCGAACTTCACGCGTCCCCCGTCGGGACGGCGAATGGCCTTGCGCTGGCGCACGATGACGGCCTCCAGCACCTGCCGGCGCATCTCGGGGGTCCCTTTGGTGACCGAGACGGTCACCTTGTCACCGACACCCGCCTTCGGGTGTCGGCTGACGGTCCCCTGATAGCCGGTGACGCTGATAACTTTCAGTTCGCGTGCGCCGGTGTTGTCCGCACAGGTGATGAGCGAGCCCTTCTCAAGGCCCTGCGTGACGTCGGCCTTCAGTGCCTCCATCAGTTCTCACCCTCCGTGACGACAACGTGGGATTTGGTCTTCGAGAGCGGTCGTGTCTCTGCTATCGTTACCGTATCACCCTCAGCGATGTCCAAACACTCAGGCGCGTGCGCCGGAATGCGGGACCGTCGGGTCATGTAGCGGTCGTACTTCGGAACGAATACGTCGTACTCGCGCTCCACAACGACGGTCTTCTCCATCGCGGTCGAGACGACCTCGCCTTCGAGCGTCTGGCCGCGCACGGACAGCGTTCCGTGGAACGGACAGTTCTCGTCGGCGCAGGTCCCCTCGGGTTCGGGTACGTTCAGTCCTATCGCCATTTTGAATCAGCTCCTCGTTCTGTTCGCAAAGGGGGGCGTGAGAGCAAGACGTCGCCATCCACCGTAACGTAGGCCACGCCCTCGCAACCGCCAGACTGACCGGGTGCACCGGCAGTTTCCGACGGAAGTTCGGACGCGGTCCCGACCGCTTGCGCGGCCGCGGCTTCATCTATGGCGAACGTCAGGGTGGTCCCCGACTTGGGGACCGTACTGACACCCGAATCGCTCTCCAAGACGAGGGTCTGCATCGTCTCGCGGACCACCTCGCCGGCGATACCGACGAGTCCGGGGTCCGTCGAGTCGACGACCTCCGCGCGGAGGCCGACCAGCTCGTGTTTGGGAAGCGTTTCGGGCGTCAGCATCGTTACTCCTCGGCCTCCTCGTTCTGTATCGTTTTGATGCGCGCGATGGTGCGGCGCAGTTCTTTGATGCGTCCGGGGTTTTCGGGCATGCCGCCCGCGGCCTTGACGGCCTTCTCGTTGAGGAGTTCGGTTTCGAGGTCCGCGAGCTCGGACTCCCGCTCGGCGGGGGTCATATCACGGATCTCTTGGGTGTGGAGAATCGCCATCTACTCCTCACCCTCCTCTTCGGGCTCGTCGCCCTCGAACTCGGCGTCCTCCTCCATCTCCTCGATGAGGGCTTCGGCCTCCTCCTCGGTGTCTTCTTCGAGGTCCTCGAGTTGCTCTTCCTCGACGTCCTCGGCGGCGTCGTCGCCCTCGACGTTGGCGGCGTTCGCCTCGG